>JBKPMY010000175.1:0-8153 GCA_046732375.1 Myxococcota bacterium | reverse complement strand
CCCACGGCTGCCATATCTCCTGTGCGAGGTGGCGTGGGCGGTGCGGCAGGAGATGGCCCGCTCGCTGGAGGACGTGCTCTCCCGCCGTACCCGGGCTCTGGTGCTCGACGCGCGTGCTGCGCTGGAGTGCGCGCCGGTCGTGGCCCGGGTGATCGCCCGCGAGCTCGGCCGCGACGAGGCGTGGGTGAGGGAAGAGGTCTCCGCGTTCGAGAAGCGCGCGCGGGAGAGCCTGCTGGCCTGACAGCGGAAACGGAGTCGCGCACATCGACCGCGAGAGGGGCGGGTGCAACTTCACCCGCGCTCCGCGTGTTCCAGGTGAATGCGCCCGGCCGCCGGGTCGTCCTCAGCAGCGGGCCGGAGGAGAACTTCGATGCAGTCGAGTCGAGTGATGAAGTGCAGCCGCTGCGCGCGAGTGCTGGTGTGTGCCGAGGATCTCGGCCGCTGGCTCGAGGCGGTCAGGCGAGCCGGCGCACGGGTCTACTGCTCGCTCGCGTGCAGCGCCACATCGGAGACGCTGGAGCGCACGGGCGACGTCGCCCTCGAGGCGAGCCCCGAGGCGCTGCAGCTCTCACTGTAGGAACCCCTCAAGCGGCCGCGTCGACCACCGAGCGCACCGCGGCCTCCACCCGGGGGAGGACCTCGCGGATCTCCGCCTCGGACACGGCGCCCACGCTGCAGCGGAACCAGCCGCTCTCCTCCTCCAGCCCGAACGCCTGGAAGTGGACCATGGCGAAACCGGCACGCTCGAGCAGCAGCTTCCGGATGTCCTCGTTGCTCCGGATGCCCTTGCGCCCGATGAGGTCGAAGCGCACCGAGAGGTAGATGGCGCCCTGCGGGGCGATGGCACTCACCGGAAGCCCGCGCGACCGGAGCTCCATCAATCCCTGGTGCAGGGTGCGCAGCCGTGACTCGACTCCCCGGCGCATCTCGCCGAGGTAGCGCTCCACCGCCGGGACGTTCTCGAGGAAGCGCGCCGAGGCCACCTGCTCGGCGCGAGGGGCCCACGCGCCGGTGTGACCGATGAGGTCCTTCATCCGGGAGATGATCGAGGGCGGGCCCACGCCCCAGCCCACGCGCACGCCGGTGGCGGCGAAGGCCTTGGAGATGCCGTCGACGAACACGGTGTACGGAGCCATCTCCGGCACCAGGGACACCGGCGTGACGTGCTTCGCCTCGCCGTAGGTGAGCACCCAGTAGATCTGGTCGTACATCACGATGATGGGCGGGCGAGCCGCGTGCTTGCGCTCCGCGTTCTCCTCGACGACCGCCTCGCACACCGCCTTCAGCTGCTCGGCGGCGAACATCGTCCCGGTGGGGTTGAGCGGGCTACCCAGGCAGAGCAGGCGTGCCCGCGAGAGGTAGGGATGGATCTGGTCCACGGTGGGCATGAAGCCCTGCTCGGGGCTGGTGGGAATCACCTCGCCCTTCGCCCCGGTCATGTAGACGTAGTAATTGTTGTTCCAGCTGGGCACCGGGTAGACGACCACGTCCCCGGGATCGACCACGCTGCGGAAGGTCCCGTACACGATGGGCCGCGCTCCGCTGGCGATGACGATGCTCTCCAGCGGATAGGACAGTCCCAGGCTCCGGGTGTAGAGGCGCTGCACGGCCTGCCGCAGCTCGGGCATGCCGTCGGCCGGCGGGTAGTTGGTCTCACCCGCGCGGAGGGCCTCGCCGATGAGCTCCCGGAGCTCGGTCGGGATGGGGAACTCGCGAGAGCTGAAGTCGCCCACGGTGAGGTTGCAGACCTTCTGGCCCTTGGCGACCAGCGCGCGGATCTCGGCGGCGACCTTGAGGATCTCGCTGCCCATGAGGCCGCGGGCCATGCCGCTGACCGTGTGCGGGTCCTTCGGATGCCCCAGGGTGTCGTTCAGGTCGAGAGCCACGTGGCGTCCTCCGGGCACCCCCTTACCGGAGGCCGAGGGGAGGGTGCCAGCACAGTTCCCCGGAAGCCGCCCGGACGGGCACGTTTCAGGCACTCCGGGCGGCCAGGCGTCAGCGGTGGGGAACGGCTCGCCCCCCGCCCAGCTACGCCAAATGAGGATCGTGATGACCGACGCCGTCGCGAAGACAGAGAAGGACTGGAGTCGCAACTCGGCGATCGTCGCCTTTGCCTGGGCAGCGGTGGGTATCCCGCTGCTCTGGGGCGTGCTGAACACGCTCCTCGAGGCGCTCGCGCTGTTCCGCTAGCGGGGGGCGGTCCGGGTTCCGGGTACGTACTTCACCACCCGGACCTTCTCCATCGTCACCAGCCCCTCGCCGACCATCTCGTCGAGGATGGGGAGGAGCCGCTCCACCTGCTCGGGGGTGTCCACCAGCTCGAGCACGATGGGCAGGTCCTCGCTGAGCCGGAGGATGTGCGTGGTGTGCACCACGCTGCGCGCGCCGAATCCGGCGATGCCCCGGAGGACGGTGACTCCGGCCGTGCCCTCCTTGCGCAGCCGCTCGAGCAACGCGAGATGGAGCGGCTTGCCGTGCCACTGGTCCGACTCGCCGAGGAAGATCCTGAGAAGGGTCTGCTCGCCCTCGAGCACGCGGTGGCCCATGACGTCCGTCCTCCTATCCGCCGGCGAGCGCGCGTCCAGCGGCCAGCCCCAGCAGGCCGGCGGCGGCACATCCCAGCACCGTCGCGGCGAGGTTGAGCCCGGCGAGCCCGTACGCTTTCTGGTGCACGAGGGCCAGCGTCTCGTAGTTGAAGGACGAGTAGGTGGTGAACCCGCCCATGATCCCGGTGGTGAGGAAGATGCGCAGCTCGAGCGAGATGGCGGTGCCGGCCAGGGCCACGTGCATCACGAGGGCGATCAGGAACGATCCGGTCAGGTTGACCATCAGCGTGCCCCAGGGGAACGTGGGGCCCAGGAGCTGCGCGGTGAGCGACTGCATCCCGTAGCGGGCGACCGAGCCGATCGCTCCGCCCAGCGCCACCAGGGCGACGCGGGTCACTGCGGGGGTCCCTTCACGTACAGGTCGATGATGCGGGAGAGCGCCGCCTGGCAGACGCGACAGAAAGGCACCTCGTCCCGGGTGAACATGATGCAGTCCTCCTCGGGGCGAAAGTAACCGCGGGACTCGTACATCGCTCCCTCGAAGGCGCCCACCTTGCCCGAGTACTGGTCGGTCCCGAGGATGTGGGTCACCTCCTTCTTCTCGCGGGTGAAGAGCGCGTCCATCTCCGACTCGGGCCGGCGGTCGGCGCGGATCTTCTTTCGTTCCATCTGGATGGCGCGGCTGAAGGACTCGAACTCCTCCTTCCGCCACGGCGTGGGAACCGGCGTCCCAGGCGAGACCAGCGCCTTCCACTTCAACTGGGCCGGGTCCTTGAGCGCGGTCACGTTGGGCTCCCAGGGCTCGACCCGCTCGGCGGGGGGCAGATAGGCGGTCTCGGAGGTGAAGTACTCGTCGGCCAGCCCGGCGAAGTGATGCCCGAACTCGTGGACGAAGACGTAGGGCGACCACAGCGAGTCGGCGGCCACCGTGCTGTAGAGCCCGAAGATCCCTCCGCCGCCGTAGGTGTTGCCGTTGACCAGGATCTCCACGAACTCGTAGGGGGCGAACGAGGCCACGTCCCGGAAGGAGCGGGTGTCGAAGGTGAGGACGTAGCGCTCGCTACCGAACGCGTCGTACGTCGCGCCGATGCGGCTGCGGCGGTGGACTCCGGTGGAGGGGCGGGAGATGCCCGGCTCGCGCGACTCGGGGCAGAGGCCCCAGACGTTGAAATCCTGCTTCCGCTCCTTGAAGGGCGAGGTGGAGAAGAGGATGGTGACCAGCCGCCGCGCGTCCTTCTCGAACTTGCCCCGCTGGGCTCGGGTGTAGCCGTCTCCGAGGATGAGGAGGTCCACCTTCGACTCTGGCGGGCCGGACTTCACCAAGGGGATGAGGGCTCCGGGGCTGTCCGGCGCCGCGTCGCTCACCGTCTGATCCTTCGGGTCCACCTTGAAGGTCCACAGCGGGACGAAGGCGTTGGCCCGATCGCGCTTCTCGAGGGTCACCTCCACCGGACCGGCAGGGAGCGGGAAGCGGAACGACTCCTCGAAGGTACGGGCTCGCTCCTTCGCGTCCTGGGTGTCCTCCCACTCGCCGAAGATGGAGCTGAACCCGCGCGAGTAGAGGAGTGACTTGCTGGTCGCGTCGCGCACCAGGAAGCGGTACTTGCCCGAGTCGGTGTCGTCGATCGGGCGCGCCGGGTTTCCCGGCCAGGGGAGCGGCTCGATCACCAGCCGGTCCAGGCTGAAGATTTCCTTTCCTCCGCTGCCGGTGTGGAAGTAATCGATGCGAAAGGTCCGCGGTGGGGGAGCAGCGACCGACGTCGAGGCGACGACGAGCAGCAGGGCGGCGTGGCGCATGGGGGGCGGCACCTTAACGCCGAACCCGGCCGGGTGGTCAGCGCTCGCACACTCGTGCTGCGGGGGGCCGTGGAGGACCCAGGCGAGCGTCGCCCGGGGTTTCTGATAGGGGGCGACGGGTGAAACTTCGCTGGCGTGTTCCGGCGCCGCCCGGGGAGGCGCAGGAGAGCCTGTTCATCGAGCCGCGCCGCGGGTCGGCGTCGGATCCTGCCGAGCTCCGGACGCGCGGTGCGCGCCTGCTGCTCGCCTTCCTGTGGATCCAGGCCGCAGCGTTCCTCGTCTACCTGGTGGTCGCGGTCCTGGCGGTGCCCTCGGCATACCTCCGCTACACGGCGCAGACCGCCTTCGGCTGGACGATCATCGTCATCCTCGCCTGGGCCACGAAGCGAGGGTGGGTTGTGCTCGCCTCGATCGGGTACCTGGCCTGTGGCTGGTTCCTCCTGACCGCGTCGGCGTGGACCGGCGGCGGACTTGGCAGCTCGGGGATGCCGGGGTACCTGGTGCTGGTCGTCGCGGCGGGCCTCCTGCTCGGAACCAGGGCCACGGTCATCACCGCGGCGGCAGTCGTGCTGACCGCCCTGGGGCTCGCGCTGGCCGGAACGTTCGGCGTGCTTCCGCCGTCGGCCTTCCGGAACTCGCCCATCGCGGCGTGGGGAGACTTCGCCATCTACGCCGGGCTGATCGTCGTCTTTCAGCTGCTGGCGGCGCGCAACCTCCGGGTGTCGGAGAGCCGCTACCGCTCCCTGGTGGGCCGCGCCCGGGACGTCATCTTCACCGTGAGCCGCGAGGGGCGGATCACCACGCTCAATCCGGCCTTCGAGGCGGTCACCGGGTTGCCGGCGGCGGACTGGGTGGGACGGCCCTTCGTCGAGCTCATCGCCGGCGACCGCGCCGAGGCGATCTGGACCGCGCTGCGCCAGGCGCAGGGTCCGGCGCTGGAGGTGCCGGTCCGGTCCGCGACGGGCGAGCGGGTGCTGGAGGTGGTGCTGGCCAGGTCTCCGGATGCCTCGGCGGACCTCCTGGGCATCGGCCGTGACGTGAGCGAGCGCAAGGAAACCGAGGCCCGGCGTGCGCAGCTGGAGGTGCAGCTGCGCCAGTCCCAGAAGCGAGAGGCGATCGGCACGCTGGCGAGCGGCATCGCGCACGACTTCAACAACGTGCTCACCGCGATCATGGGCCAGGCGCAGCTACTCCGCGACGAGGGCGAGGGCCCGACGCAGGTGCGCGCCACGGAGATCCTCCAGGCCGGCGGGCGGGCGCGCGACGTGGTCCGGCAGCTGCTCACCTTCGCGCGGAGCACCGGCCAGGAGCATCGACCAGTGCGCCTGCCACAGGTGATCGGCGAGGCGCTCCAGCTGATGCGGGCGTCCCTTCCGGCCTCGGTGAAGCTCGAGGCGGCCATCGACTCGGGAACGGCGATGGTCCTCGCCGACCAGGGGCAGATGCACCAGGTGGTGATCAACCTGGTGGCCAACGCCGCGGCGGCGCTGGAGGGCCGCAGCGGCACCGTCGGCGTCTACCTGGGAAACCTCCCCGGCTCCGGCGGCGATGGCAGCGCCTCGCCCGGGACGGTGCGCCTGCGGGTGACCGACGACGGGGTGGGGATGACGCCCGAGGTGCTGGAGCGGATCTTCGAGCCCTTCTTCACCACCCGGCCGCTGGGGGAAGGGACCGGGTTGGGTCTGGCGGTGGTGCAGGGCATCGTCCAGGACCATGGCGGGCAGATTTTCGTGCGGAGCGTCCAGGGCAAGGGGACGACCTTCGACGTCGAGCTCCCCGCAGCCGGCGTGGAGCGTCACGAGCCTGTGTCCACCCCAGGAGTTGCTCCGCGGGGCGCAGGGGAGCGGCTCCTGCTGGTGGACGACGAGCCGGTCATCGCCCGCGTCGTGAGCGAGCAGCTGCGCCGGCTGGGATACGAGGTCACGTCGGTGAGCGACCCGGAGGAGGCGCTGGAGCTGATCGCCGAGGATCCGGAGGACTTCGACCTTCTCCTCACCGACCTCCAGATGCCGCGGATGAACGGGGTGGAGCTCGCCGCCCGGGTGGGACGCCTCCGGCCCCAGCTTCCGGTGGTGCTCTCCACCGGGAACCGGTGGTCCATCTCGGCCGCCACCGCCAGAGCGGCGGGGATCCGCGAGATCGTCGACAAGCCCTTCCAGATCGAGGAGCTGGCCCATGCCCTCCGGACGGTGCTCCAGGGGGGCGGCACCCCCGGGGGTGGCCGCCCAGGACCCCGGACTTGACAAAAAGAACGACCGTTCGTATTAAGAGTCTGTGAGCAAGGGCGAGGAGACACGCGCGCGCATCCTGCGGCACGCAGCGAGGGTGGCCAGTCGGGACGGCCTCGACGGGCTGAGCATCGGCGAGCTGGCCTCCCAGCTGGAGATGTCCAAGAGCGGCCTGTTCGCGCACTTCGGAAGCAAGGAGGACCTCCAGCTGGAGGTGCTTCGCGCGGCTTCCGCCGACTTCGTGGAGAAGGTCATCGCCCCCGCCCTGCGCGAGCCCCGCGGCCCGGCCCGTCTCCGGGCCCTCTTCGAGCGCTGGCTGAGGTGGGCGGCGGACCCCGATGCCGAGGGGGGCTGCATCTTCGCCGGAGCCGCCTTCGAGCTGGACGACCGGCCGGGGCCGGTCCGTGACTACCTGGTGGAGGAGGAGAAGCGGCTCCTCGGAGTCCTGTCGCGCTCGGCGCGGTTGGGGGTCGACTCGGGGCTGCTCCGCGCAGACCTGGACTGCGACCTCCTCGCCTTCCAGCTGCATGGACTGATGCTGGGTTTCCACCACGCGCGGCGCCTCATGCGCCAGCGCAACGCCGAGGCCATGGCGCGCCAGTCGTTCGAGCAGCTGCTCGCCCTGGCGCTTCCCGCACACTGACCCTTTCCCGTTGCACCGCACGTCGCAGGAGGTTGCCGTGAGCGAAAATAGTACGAACGTTCGTTTGTTGGGAGCGCTGCTTCGCGGAGTGGGGGCCGTTTCCCCCGCGATGGCCGCCCGTCTGGGCATGCAGCTGTTCCGGCTGACGGGTCCGCGCCGCCACCCGCGCTTCACCCCACCGCCGGACGCGGTGGAGCACTTCCGCGCCGGCCGCCACCGGCTCGCGAGCTACGTCTGGGAAGGTGGCGGACCGACGGTCGTCCTGGTGCACGGCTGGAACGGCACCTCGGGCGACCTCTCTGCGTTCGTCGGGCCCTTGCGGGACACCGGGCGGCGCGTGGTGGCCATCGATCTGCCGGCGCACGGCCGGTCCTCGGGGAGGTTCTCCGACCTGACCGAGGCCGCGGACGCCGTCGAGGCCGTGCTGAGGCGCGAGCCCTCCATCGAGGCGGTGATTGCCCACTCCTTTGGCGTGCCGGCCACGGTGCTCGCCGCCTCGCGAGGAGCGCCGCTGCCCCGGGCGGTGCTCATCTCCGGGCCGGTCGCGGTCGAGCCGTACCTCGAGCGCTTCGGTCAGGTCCTCGGTCTGTCGTCGCCCATCCGGGAGGCACTGCGCCGGCGGCTCCGGGGCTTCCTGGTACGTGCCGGGTTCCAGACCGTGGATCTCACGGTCGTCGCGCCGCGCCTCGACAGGCGAGCGCTGGTCGTCCACGACCGGAGCGACCGCGAGGTGCCGTTCCTCTCCGCCCAGGCGCTCCACCGCGCGTGGTCGGGCTCGGAGCTGCTCGCCACCGAGGGGCTTGGCCATCGACGGCTGCTGGCCGATCCCGCCGTCGTCGAGCGGGCCGTGCAGTTCGCGGTGGGCTGGGAGCGGTCGGAGAACGAGGCCCCCGTGCTGCCGCAGTCGCGCGAGCTCCGCGTCGTCGGCGGGTGAGGCAG
>JBKPMY010000174.1:0-10986 GCA_046732375.1 Myxococcota bacterium | reverse complement strand
CCGGAACGCCGAGGCCGGGGCGACGAGCAGGGCGCGGCTGCGCTGGCCGACGACGAGCGCGCGGGGCTGCTCCCGGAGCTCCTCGCCCTCCTCGCCGGCGCGCATCTCGCCGCCGAGCTGGACCACCAGCTCCGGACATCCATCAGGGACGATCCGCTCCACGCCTCCCTGTGCCCCTTCCGCGAACCAGAGGCACTCGACGGCCCAGCGCAGATCTGCGGGCGGTTGCACCTCGCGGTAGCGGAGCGCGCTCACGGACGGGGAAGGCTACACGGGGGCACGCGCCACGCCCACAGGATGCAGCGCGAACCAGTCCGCGAGGTGCGTCGGCAGTGCAGGCGGCGGAGAACCCAGCTCACGAACGGAAGGGGCCTTCTGGCGTAGGTTTCTCGAGGGAGGCGACCCGTGGCGAGAAAACCAGCGACCATCGACGAATATCTCTCGACGGTGAAGGGCGAGAGACGAGCAGCGCTCGAAGATCTGCGCAGGACGATTCGAAGCCTCGTCCCGGACGCCGAGGAGTGCATCAGCTACGGGATGCCGGCGTTCCGCCTCGACGGACGGGTCGTCGCCGGCTTCGCGGCCACGGCGAAGGGGGGCTCGTACTATCCGTTCAGCGGCACGACCCTGGGCACTCTGGCGCGTGACCTCGAGGGCTACGAGGGAACGAAGAGCGCGGTCCATTTCGCCCCGGACGGCCCGCTTCCCACAGCCCTCGTTCGCAAGCTGATCCGGGCCCGCATCGCCGAGAGGAAACCGAAGCCCCGCCGCTGAGCCTGGACGCGCGGCGCTCCTGCGCCGCTCCGCAGGCGTCCCCCTGGGCGGGGACTGAGCTTCCCGGTCACCGCTTCAGGGCGCGGGCCATCCGCAGCGCGGCCTCGGCCAGCTCCTCCTCGTCGTTGTAGGTGAAGCCGAGCCGGAGGAACTGCAGCTCGCGCCCCGCGAAGTCGAGCATCCCCGCGCCCTTGAAGAGGACGTCGAGCTTCCTCCCGGCCTGCTCCCACCGAGGGATGTCGATGTCGTCCGCAGCCTTGGCCCAGAGCGCCATGCCGCCATTCGGGATCCGGAAGGTGAGAGCGCTGCCCAGCCGGCGAACAAGCGCGGCGGCAAGCGCGTCGCGGCGGCGCTCGTAGACCCGCCTCATCCGGCGAAGGTGCCGGAGTAGCTCGCCGTCCTCGAACAGCTTCGCGATCGCGTACTCGACCGCCGCGTCGCCCTGCATGTCGCTGGCAAGGCGAAGCGCCACCAGCCGATCCATCAGCGGGGCCGGGGCGACGAGGAACCCGATCCGGAGGCCGGGGGCCAGGATCTTGGAAAGGGACCCGAGGTACAGGACGTTTCCGCCGTCCGCCGAGGCGGCGATCGGTGGAACCGGACGACCCTCGTAGTGGAACTCGTGATCGTAGTCGTCCTCGATGATCGCGAAGCCGTGCTGGAGTGAGAGCGAGGCCAGACGCTTCCTCCGCGCGTCCGACATCACCGTGTTGGTCGGGAACTGATGATGCGGCGTGACGTAGACCGCCTTGACGGGGTGCTTCTCGAGCACCTTCACCAGCGCGTCGACATCGAGCCCCTCGTCGTCCACCGGGACCGGCTTCATGTCGGCGCCGGCCAGCTTGAAAGCGGACCAGGTCCCGGGGTTCCCCAGCGCCTCCACGACGACCACGTCCCCGGGGGAGAGCAGGGCACGGGCAATGAGATCGATCGCCTGCTGGCTGCCGCGGGTGATCATCACCTTTCCGGGCTCGACGGTGAGCCCGCGGCTGTAGGCGAGCATGTTCGAGAGCCCGCGCCGGAGATCCTCGTGGCCGCGCGGGTCGCCGTAGTTGAGAAGCCGGCGGCCGTGGCGGCGGAGGGCGTTCCGGAAGGCGCGGGAGAGGGCCGCGGTGGGGAACTGCCGCACGTCGGGCGCCGCCCGGTAAAGGATCAGCGCCGTCCGTGGATCCGGCGGGAAGATCAACGGCAGTGGCCGGAGCGGCGGCGGGAGCGGGTAGGTCGGCTCGCGTGAGGCCGCCGGTGCCTCGTCCAGCTCCTCGAAGGTCGACAGGGCTTGCGCAGAGACGAAGGTTCCGCCGCCCCGTCGCGCCTCCACCAGCCCCTGCGCCATGAGCTCCTTGTAGCCGGCGATGATCGTGTTGCGGTGCACCCGGAGCAGCGTGGCGAGCGCGCGCGTTCCCGGCAGCGGGTCTCCGGGCTTGAGGCGACCCGTCCGGATGTCGTTGGCGAGCGCCTCGGAAAGCTGCACGAACATCGGCGTCCCGCGGCGGGCGTCGAGCGCAGCCGTGAGCAGCTCCCAGTTGAGCATCGCGGGGGATCGTACTGGTCCACTCGAAATCGAAGAAGGGGATCTTCAGAGGGATCCGCTGTCCGATCTCGACTGGTGGCTCCCTCGGGAGGAGACCCCATGCGAATCTTCACGCCACTCTTTGTCGCAGTTCTGGTCGGTTGTGGAGCGAGCGGTCCACCGGCAACCGAGAGGTCGTCCGCGGACATCCGGCGTCAGGCCAACGACCTCTCCGGTCCGAACCCCATGCTGTTCCCGAAGACTGCCCGACCCTACGGGCAGACCATGTCCCGGTGGGCCGAGCTGACCTGGAGCTACATCTATTCGATCGCCCCGGACCAGAATCCGTTCTTCGACACGACCGGCGAGTTTTGCGCGGTCGATCAGGCGGGGCCGGTCTGGTTCCTCCCGGCGGTGCCGGGTAGCCACCTGGGGACGAACATCTCGCGGAGCTGCACCATCCCGCAAGGTAAGGCGATCATGCTGCAGATGTCCTCGGCGCTGAACGACTTTCCCTGTCCGGATCCCAGCTTCCATCCGGCCCCAGGGCAGTCGCTCTACGACTTCCTCATCTCGGCCATCTCGCCGCTGTTCGACAACGTGACCGGGTTCACCGTCACCCTGGATGGGGTGAACATCAATGACCCGCTGAGCTATCGCTTCTTCTCGCCCGATGTCTTCAGCTTCACTCCAGATCTCGGCATGGTGGCGTTCGATTCGTGCATCACCCAGACGAACATGCAGGGTGTGGTCGACGGCTTCTATCTGCTCTTCAAGCCCATGACGCCGGGCCAGCACACCATCGTCCTCATCGGACACGACATGGAGGGCGTGCCGGTCACGCTGACCGAGCACTTGACCATCCAGTAGCCCGACGTCCGGCCCGGGCAGGGTCACCCTCGAGCGAGCGCCTGCAGATCGCGCATCTCGAGCACGTGGGTGGGGGGGCGATCGCGGGCGGCGCGGATCATCGCCCGCCCCAGCTCCTCGCTGGTGATGACCATTCCGGGCGCGATCGCCTGGATGAGCGGAGCGAGCGGGCCGAGCAGCCCGTAGAGGAGCCGGGCCCCGCGCATCCGCGGGACCTCGCCATGTACCGGGCGCAGCATCCCCAACCGCACCATGTATGCGTCCCGGAACAGGCCCTGCAGCGCGGCCTCTGTCCGTCCCTTCACCTGCGCCCACATCGCCTTCCCGCCGGTGCCCACGCCCGACACATAGAAGAAGGCCATCGCCGGATTCACCCGGGCGAGGACCCGCGCCCAGGCGAGTGTGAGGTCGTAGGTGAGCCGGGTGTACTCGGCCTCGCTCATCCCCACCGAGGAAACGCCGAGACAGAAGAAGCAGGCGTCGTACCCCTCCAGCTGGGCGTCGGGAACGTCCGCCGCGAAGAGGTCCTTCCGGAGCAGCTCGCGGAGCCGGGGATGGGTCCGGCCGACGGGACTCCTGCCGATGGAGAGCACCTCGGTGATGCCCTCGGCTTGGAGGCACTCGCCGAGCACCGACTGCCCCACCATCCCGGTCGCTCCGAAGAGGATGACCCGCATTCCCGCCATCTCGCGCCCTCCCGGAACGAGTCAACCCCGGAACGGGAACCCGGGCCAGCGCCCCTCCGCGAGCTGCTGCCCCCGAGTCACCCCTCGAGCAGCGTTCCGATGGCGATCTCCGCGTCCTTCAGGGGCTCGACGCTCCGCCGCACCCGGGCGAGCAGCAGCGACCCCTCGATGAGGCAGAGCACCGTCCGGGCGACCCGCTCGGGCGCCGCCACCCGTGGCCGCTCCTGCCGGAGCCGCTCGGCGAGAACCGACGTCCACCGCTCGAAGACCTCCGCGCAGGCCGCCGACAGCGCCGGGGCCTCGTCGGACGCCTCGAGCGCCGTGGTCGCCACCGGGCAGCCGAGCGTGAACTCCGAGGCCTCCAGCTGGCGGGCGAACATCCGCGCCACCGACTGGAGCCCGCTCCGCACGTCCGGCTTGCCGTCCAGCTTCGCCTGCAGCGCTCCTCCGAGCTGCTCGCCAAGCCGGCGCACGGCCTCGGCGGCCATCTGCTCCTTGCCGTCGGGGAAGTGAAAGTAGAGCGAACCGCGGGGGGCCTCCGCCTCGGTCAGCACCTGGGCCAGTCCGGTGGCGTGGTAACCCTGCCGCGCCAGCAGCCGTGCCGTGACCTCCACCATGCGTTCCCGGGTGTCCACGGGGGGACCTCCTTGACCTCGATAGACCGATCGGTCTAGTGAGTAGACCGACTGGTCTACTGATTAGCACGGAGGTGCCCGGTGCGTCCCATCGCGTTGGTGTTCGAGGCCGCGGACGGCCGCCCGCTCGCGGCCACGGTGCTCGAGCCTCCCCGGGTGGACGGGGCGGTGGTCATCGCCAGCGCCACCGGGGTGCCCCGGAGGATCTACGAGGGCATCGCCGGCTGCCTGGCGGACGCGGGGCTGGCGGTCATCACCTTCGACTACCGGGGCATCGGCGGTTCCCGGCAGGGGGGCCCCCTGCGACGCGAGGACGCCCGGATGCAGGACTGGGGCCGGCTGGACCTGGAGGGCGCGCTGTCGTGGATGCGCCGGGTCTACGCCGGCGCGCCGCTCCTCATGCTCGGCCACAGCGCGGGCGGCCAGCTCATCGGCCTTGCTCCCTCGGCCCGTCATCTCGCCGGCGCGGCGCTGATCGGCTCGCAGCTCGGGTGGGCCGGACACTGGCCGTGGCCCGCTCGGGCCCTGATGTGGGGCATGTGGCACGCGATGATTCCCGCCCTGACCTCGGCCGTGGGCTACCTGCCGATGCAGGCCTTCGGGCAGGGCGAGGATCTCCCTGCCGGTGTCGCCCGCGAGTGGGCCGCGTGGGGACGGCGGCGCAACTACCTCTTCGATGCGGTGGGCCCCGCCGCGCGGCAGGCCTACGGCGCCCTTCGCTTCCCGGTCCGGGCGCTGCACATCGGCGACGACCTCTATGCGCCGCGCAGCGGGGTGGAGGCGCTGGTCTCCTTCTACGGCGGCCCCGGCGAGGTCCAGACCATCACCCCGGCCCAGGCCGGGACCCGGCGCATCGGCCACTTCGGGTGGGTCCGTCCGCGCTTCGAGGAGGCGATCTGGGCCCCGATCCGGGACTGGTTCCTGGAGCGGCTCCTTCCCTCGCCACTCCGCCGCGCCGGCTGAGTCCCCATCCCCCGTCTAGGGGCGGTCTCGCTGAAAGCGGTTCTGCATCACCAGCGCGGTGCGGGTGCGGGCCACGCCGGGGAGCGCTGCCACCGCGGCTCGCACCCGGTCGACGCCGGCGATGTCCCGTGCCTGCACCTGGAGGATGAGGTCGAGCTCGCCGCTCACCGAATCGCACACCCGGACCTCGGGAAGAGCCTGCAGCGCGGCGGCGAGCGTGTCGTGATTCGCGCCGGTGGCGGTGACCAGCACGTAGGCCTGTACCTCGGCGCTGCGGTTGCCGCGCCGGATGGTGTAACCGGTGATGTGGCCCATCCGCTCCAGTCGCTCGATTCGCTCCTGGATCGCGCTGCGCGAGCGGCCCACTCGCCTTGCCAGCCGGGCGTGGGACATCCGGCCATCCATCTCCAGCAAGGCGAGGAGCTGGAGATCCAGCGGGTCGAGCACGCGAGCATAGGTATCCGGCGGCATCGGCAACCCCATCTCCGAGTCTAACGCTCGGGCTCCCCTCCGCTTTCCTTCGCCGGAGCACCCGGCACATCGCCGGTGCGGCGACGAATCCGCGCAACACCGCTGCACCCTGGCCTTTCTTCAGAAACGAGGGGAGCGCTGACGCACGCGCACGCGCCCATCGTGCGCCGGGAGGATCCGCGGTCGCGCTTCGGTGACCACGGGCCCTCCCGGCGCGCGGGGGCCCCTAGAGCGCGGAGAACGGCACGCCCTGCGGCACGTAGATCAGGTCGTACTCCGTGCTCCACGTCTTCCCATCGGTGGTTCCCTGACTGAACTGGCGCACGCGGGGGCCGGGCAGCGGAGTGAAGGTGAGCCGTCGCTGATACGGCTTGCCGTCCGGCTGCGGCTGGTCCGAGTGGTAGACCATCTCCCCCTTCTCCAGCTGCCCGGTGAAGAAGATCGGCGTGGCGGTCGAATCGACCCACGACTGCTCCCAGCGCTTCCGCGCCGCGTTCCAAGTGTTCCAGCTCTTGCCCTCGCTCGTGCCCTTCCAGTTCTCGAGCACCACGCAGTCGCCCAGGGTGCGCTCGATGCGGCTCTGCCCCACCCGGTTCCCGCTGCGGTCGTAGACGTCCCAGGTGCCCACCCAGAAATCGAGCTGCCGCCATGGCGACCCGGGCTGCGCGCAGGGCGCGGCGAGCGCCGCGAACTTCGCCGCCAGCTCCTTGAAGCGCGCATCTGCCGCGACCGCCGGGTCGGCATCCACCGCCGGCAACCCCTGCGGCGGTCCGAATTGCTGCTCCACCAGCGGCCTCAGGAGCGCCAGCGCCGCGTCCTTCTCGCCGAGGTGGGCGTGGGCCAGCGCACGCTGGTACTGCATGAGGGGAGGGTAGAACCCGAGCTGCTCGGCCTTCTGCAGCGGGCCGAGCGCCTCGCGGGCTCGCCCCGCCTCCCGGAGCGAGCGCCCGAGCCGCGCCCAGCTCGAGGCCTGCTCCGGGTGCACCTGCACCACTGCGCGGTAGAGCTCCGCGGCGCGGGGCCAGTCCCTCTCCGCGAAGGCCTTGTTCGCTGCAGCGAGCGGATCGGTCGGCTGGGTGGCGACGATGGTGACGAGCAATGCGAGCGAGAGCATGCGGGTCCTCCCTCCGCGGGCGACCGGTGAGTCTCCGCTGGCTGCAGGGCGACGGGCTTGGACGGACCGGACTTTCTGGGACGGGCCGGAACTGTGCTGCAATGGTTCTTCCCGCCGACCGAACATGACTCAGGGCCGCATGTCCCTCCCCGCCGCCATTCCCCGCGCGCTCACCCACTACCGCAGGGCGCTCGCCATGGAGGCCAGCGGGCTGGTCATGACCCGGGCCTGGTTCGCTCCCGGGCTGCGGCTCCCGCCCCACGACCACGACACGGCCAGCGTCGCCGTCGTGCTCCGCGGAGGGTGGGACGGCGCGCTCGACCGCCAGGTCTCCACCGTGCACGGCGGAGACACGGTGCTGGTGACTCCGGCGGGCGCCCGGCACTGGAACGCCTTCTTCCCCGCGGAGACCGAGGTGGTGGTGGTGGAGCTGGCGCCGGATCGCTCCCGGCTGGGGAGCGAGTACCGTTCGCTGCTCGCCCAGCCCGCCACGCTGCACCAGCGAGGCCTCTCGGGACTGGCGGCCCGGCTGGCCGCCGAGCTGCGGTCGCCCGACGCGCACTCGGCGCTCCTCTCCGAGGGGCTCGCCCTGGAGCTGCTGGCCACGGTGGCCCGGGCCGTGGGGAACGAGCGGGGCACCACACGCCCGGGCTGGCTGTCCCGCGCCGAGGAATGCCTCCGCGCCGGGCTCTCCCGGGGCTGGACTCTCGATGCGCTCTCCCGCGAGCTGGAGGTCGAGCCGACTCGCCTGGTGCGCGGCTTCCGGCGGCATCTGCAGACGACGCCGGCCGACTACCTCCGGCAGCTGCGGGTGGACGCGGCACGCCGGCTGCTCTCCGAGACCGAGGGTCCCATCGCCGACATCGCCCTGGAGACCGGCTTCACCGACCAGAGCCACCTGACGCGCGTGTTCCGCCGTTCCCTGGGGGAGACGCCGGCCGCATTCCGCAGGCGCTTTCGCCACGGCTGACCTCGCCCGCCGGGGCAGCACCCGGTCTCAGGCGGCGGACAGGCTGGGCCCGCCGGGGAGCAGTCGGTGGGTCCCGACCGCGCGCAGCGACTCAGCCACCATCGCCACCCGCTCGGGGCAGGGCCGGTACACCGTCCAGCGGCCCCGCCGCTCGGTCTCCACCAGGCCCACCTCCTTGAGGATGCGCAGGTGGTGCGACACCAGCGCGTGGGGGAGGCCCACGAGGAGCTCCAGGTCCGACAGGCACAGCCCGCGCTCGCCGGAGCGGACGGGGCCGGCGCGCGGTCCCTCCCACCCAAGGAGCAGCTCCAGCATCCGCAACCGGGTGGGTTCCGCCACCGCCTTCAACGCGGTCAGTAGTTCGTTCGCGCTCATGTCACTGCTCCGGCCAACAGGAGAACACCGGGACCCCGGCGGCGATTTCCATCGGACTGCCGCCAGGGTCCCGCGAAAGTCACTTCAGTCCCGGGAACGGCTTGGTGAAGAAGCAGATTCCCAGCGCTGGATCGCCGGTGAGGTAGTCGCTCACCCACTGCTCCTTCACGCAGGAGACCGCATAGTCGGGGTTGATTCCCGAGGCGAATATCCCGTTCGCTGGATCTCCGAACGGGTCGCAGAGCGAGTCGTCCTCGCACGGGCCGATGAGTCCGATGGGCGAGGGTGTCAGGCCCTGCATCTTGTAGGTTCCGGTGCAGGTCCCGAAGGTGGCGTCCACGTCGCCCTCGAAGGTCGAGCCCTGGTAGCGGGCACCGTCGAGGAAGCGGAGGTTCCTCGGATGGTAGGAGAGATTGATGGTCCCGCTCACCGGGAAGTCCGGCGCCTCACCGCCGAACTGGGTCATGTCGGGGATGGTGCAGATGTTGTCCGCGTCCGGCGCCTCGTCGAAGGTTCCGTTGCCGAGAACGGTGCTCTGCGGCCCCCCATCGTCCCCGGGCGGATAGGGGATGGAGTCCGACTTCACCCAGATCTGTCGCTCGGAGAATCCGTCGAACCGCCAGTTGTCGGCGAAGGTGGTGGGGAGCACGGCCTCGCAGCCCGCGGGGGCGGCGCCCTGCAGGTCGAACTTGATGGTGTAGCCCTGCAGGGGTGGCCGCTGGATGAGGCAGGGGGAGGGCGCTGCGCTCGGGCAACCGGTGAGCGCCAGCAGGGAGACGGCGGCGAGGAGGACGGCGTGCAGGCCTGAGGCTCGGGTGTGCATGGGCATCCTCTAGAAGGTGAAGCGGAGGCTGAACCGGAAGCTGCGCACCGGCTGGTAGTTGGTGGGCTTGCCCCAGTTGGGGTTGGTGTTGACGAACCCTTCTTGCTGGAAGGGATCGGGCACCACCACCTGAGCCGCCGCGCCCTGGATGAATCTCGGCTTCGGAAGCGAGCCATTCGCGGCCTGGATGGTCTCCACGTTCCCGGCGGCGCGGTTCTCCGCAAAGGTCAGGGTCGGATCGTAGTTGGGCCCGATCCGGACGATCTCCCCGTACGGGGAAGGCACGCTCCCGTTCCGCGCCCCGATGATCGGGCCGACGTTGTCGAAGGTGTAGTTCTGGTCGACGGTGATCGCTCGCTGCGAGTTGAAGAGGTTGAAGCCCTCGACGCTGGCGGTGACGACGCTGTCCTTGCTGAGGCGGAAGTTGAACGAGACCCGCGCGTCGAGCGAGGTCACCCAGGGAAGCCGCCCGCCCGCCCCGCGCTCCAGGATGTACGCCTGACCGGGGCCGTAGGTGACCTGCGCGCCGAGGTAGTTGATGGGTGGGCCGGAGTTCGCGTTGAAGGACAGGCCGGTGGTGAGGCTGAAGGTCGGCGCGACCACGAACTCCTTCGCCAGGTAGGCCTTGATGTTGTGCGTGGTGTCCGCGGCAAGGTTCCCGTCCTGGTTCAGGAGGAGGGACTTGAGGTCGAAGGTGGAGTTCAGGTTGGGATCGAGCTGGTTGTCCTCCGGGCGGTAGAGGCCGTCGTAGTTCCCGGTGAGGCGCGACCAGGTGTAGCTGACCTGGGCCTGCCACAGGTCGGAGAAGTTCTTGATGAAGCTGAACGTGACCGCGTGGTAGGTGCGCTTGGCCTTGGGGAAGGTGTCGGCGATGCCCTCGCCGGGGTTCCCGATGAAGTAGGTGTTGGCCTCGTCGTTGGACATGTCCTCCACCGTCCGGGCGAGGTTGCGGTAGGTGTAGTTGAGACCCACCCGCGCGTTGGCCAGCACCTCGTACTCGGCGCCGGCGACGACCTCGTCGTTGGCCGGAGACTTGAGGTCGGGATCCACCGGGACTTGATCCGCGGAGCCCTGTCGCCACTTGCGGTTCGGCCGCACCCCTGAGGTGAGCCGCTTGGCCGCGTCGCACCGGGCCAGGCCGCCGGGGCTCACCGGGTCGCAGTTGGTGTCCGAGTAGCCGAAGATCTGCGGCTCGATGCTCAGCTCGCGGTCGGCGATGTCCAGGGGGATGTTCTCGTAGTACCGGCCGTAGTTGGCGTAGATCTTCGCGCGCCCCTGCTGCGTCGGATCCCACACCACGCCGATGCGCGGGGAGATCTGGTCCTTCAGCGCGATGCGGGTGATGCCATCGTCACCGGCCAGTGACAGCGTGTCGTAGCGCAGGCCGACGTTGAGGGTGACCCTGTCCAGGATGCTCCAGCTGTCCTGGATGAAGAAGCCGACGATGGTGGACTTGCTCTTGGCGGTGATGCTGTCGAGGGTGACCGCCTGGTCCGGGGCGGTGAGGGTGCCGTACCGGCGCGCCTCGTTCAGCGCGTCCAGGCCGTCGGGCGTGCTGTTCCCATTCAGGAACTGCCAGGCGGCTTTCCCGGTATAGGCCTTGGTGTGCTCGTAGTAGGAGATGGCCCCGTCGACGCCGCCCTTGATGACGTGGTGCCCGGCGCCCTGGACCAGGAAGGTCAGCACGCCGCGTCCCTGATAGCTGTCGAGCTTCAGCCGCTCGATGAAGCCCGGTCCACCGATGACGTACCCGGTGAAGCCGCACTCGGTATCGGCGAATGGGCCCGAGCAGGCC
>JBKPMY010000173.1:0-41009 GCA_046732375.1 Myxococcota bacterium | reverse complement strand
CGACACCGCAGCACGGCGCGAGCGGCTGCGGGAGCGACTCCGCGGCGTTCGCGAGCACCCGCGCCCCGAGCCGCTGCCCACCAGCGTGGCCGCGGCCGGCGTTCTCGCGGTGGAGCGCATCGCCCAGCTCCAGGTCGAGCTCAACCAGGTGAAGCAGCACAACGCGGCGCTGCAGCATGACCTCGACGTGGCACGCCGCGCGGCCGAGCGCGCGACCGAGGAGGCCCGGGGACGGGTGGAGGAGGCCCGCCGGCTCGCGGCACAGATGGAGGAGCGCGCGGGATTGCTCGCGGAGCTGGAGCGCGAGCTCCAGTCGGTCGAGGGCGAGCGGGACGAGGCGCTGCTCGCGGTACAGGATGCGCGGACGCAGGCCGCGGCCGAGCGAGAGCAGCGCGAGCGCCTGACCGCCGATCTGGCGCGAAAGGACGTGGAGCTCGCCGACAGTCTCTCCGAGGAGGAACGGCTGGCCGGAGAGCTGGAGCGCTTCCGCGACGACACGGTCCAGCTCAAGAAGAGTGTCGAGGTGCTGAGAGCCGAGCGGGACACGCTGGCCCGTCAGGTGACGGATCTCACCACCGAGCGCGCCGAGCTGCTCGAGGCCCGGAAGGCGCTGGAGAGCGTGCATCGGGCGCTGACCGAGGCCGCGCGGCGCTGATTTGCCGGCGCCGCGGTGACCACCGCGCTCATGACGCTCATGTTCCCCTCTCCGGGGATTCCCCTCAGCGCGCTGCCGCGAGCTCGTCGTGCAGCGGGAGAAGCGGCAGCTGGGACACGTCCTGGTTGAACGGCGAGAACGGTGAACCCGGTGCGCTGGAGGCCACGCTCGCCATCCGCGTCTTGCCCAGCATCAGCTTCATCGCGGCCACGCGGTCGCTCGGCGGCGGGTGGTGGGCAAAGAAGTTCTGCCCCGGCGGCAGGGCCCCGATGAAGTCCACGAAGCCGCGCGGGCTGTAGCCCGAGGCCACGGTGACCTCGAGGCCGGTGGCGTCGGCCTGGATCTCCTGGTCACGCGCGTAGCCGCCCTCGAGATAGCGGTGCACGAACTCGTCGCTGAACAGCGTGAGCAAAGCGTTGTTCGCCGCGGCGTTCAAATCGAGCGTTCCGCCGCTGAATGCCTGGAGCGCGGCGTAGGCCTGGTTGATGAACCCCGGGGTGTAGGAGCGGAGAACGGCCGCCCCCTCCTTCTGGCCCGCCTTGGCGTAGGCGAGGCTCTTGCACTGGTCGACCTTGGTCTTCTGGTAGATGGCGAAGGCGTCCTTCCGCGTGACGTGCGCGATCTCGTGGGAGAGGACGCCGGCCAGCGCCGCCTCGTTGCTCACCCGCTTCAGCAGTCCGCGGGTCACGAAGACGTACCCGCCGGGAGCGGAGACGGCGTTCACCACCTCCGTGTCGAGCACCCCGAACGTCCACTGCAGGGTGGGCCGCGTCGAGCGGGAGGCCAGGTTCTTGCCCACCACGTTCAGGTACTTGTGGAGCCGGTTCCGCGGCGTGTCCTGGACGCCCAGTGCCTTGGGATTCGCGAGCGCCGCCGCGTCGCCGGTGGGCACGTCGACCAGCAGCCCGCCCCCCTGCTGGACCCAGTTGAGCGCCACGGCGCCTCCGATGGTCCGCTCCTCGTCGAAGGTGACCTCCGCCGCACCGATCTGGTCGCACTTGGACAGGTCCTGGGTCAGCCCCACCATGGTGGTGGTCGACTCGGCGACGCCGCTGACGATCGAGCTCGTATCACCCCGCATGATGCCCGACGCTGCGGCACAGGCGAGGAGCACGACCATGCTCAGGGACAGGAGGGCGCGTCTCATCGCTGCTCTCCCGTGACCCGGTCCGCCTGCGCCGCGATCTCCGCGCTGGTGCGCTGGGCCGCGATCGCCTCGAGTGTCTGCGTCTGGCGGACCGCTTCCTTCATCGTGGGCCGCAGCTCGCCCTTGTTCTTCTCGTCCTGGTTGCCGTAGCGGATGGCTCCCTCGGTGAGCGCCTTGCCGGCGGCGCCGGAGCTGGCGAAGGCCTGCGCGTCGACGTTCTTCGCCCCGCTCGGAGAGGTGAGCAGCTCGGAGGCCGGGGGAGTGGTGGACAGGTTGGCGAAGTAGACGAACCCGCTCTTGCCGGCCGTCTCCACCCGGTGCCAGGTCGGCTTCTTCTTGTCGGCGCCGCGCCAGACCACGGCGTCACCGGGCTGGAGCTTGACCAGGGTCGCCGCGTTGGTCGCGGTGCTCTGGAGCACGGCCACGTCGCGGCCGCGCACGAAGACCCGGTCTCCCGGGGTGAGCGCCCACGCTGCGCCCGCGCCCAGGACGAGCGCGAGCACTGCTGCTGACTTTCGCATCGGCAAACCCTCCGGGACGGCGTGCCGGAGTCTACTTGTCCAGGTCGACGACTCCATCGAAAGCGGGTGGAGGCGAGGCGAGGTCCCTGTCGCACCGCGCCAGCAGCGCCCGGGAAGGCGCGTCTTCCGGGTCCATCGCGACCGCACGGGCGAACAGCGCGCGCGCCTCGGCGAAGTTGGCGGCACGCCAGAGCGCGAGTCCCTCGGCGTAGAGCGCGCAGACCACCTGCTTCGTCGGAGGCAGCTCGCCCTTCTTGCCGAGCAGCTCGTGGATGGCGACCGCCTCGTGCTTTCCCGCCACACGGACCCGATCCAGCTCCCGGGTCTCGAACGCATCCGACACCAGCGCCTGGGTCCGCGGTCCAATGAGGATGCGCGAGCCGTAGGGCTTGTTCGCGCCTTCCAGCCGCGAGGCGAGGTTCATCCCATCGCCCATCGCCGTGTAGTTGAAGAGCTGCTCGCTCCCGAAGTTGCCGACGAACATCACCGCGGTGTTGAGCCCGACTCGGGTGTAGACGTCGGGCAGCCCCTGGGCCACGAAGTCGGCACGGATGTGCTCCACCTCGGCCTGGACGTCGAGGGCGGCGGCACAGGCCCGGCGGGCGTGGTCCTCCATCCGCAGCGGCGCGCCGAAGATGCACACCACCGCATCGCCGATGTACTTGTCGAGGCAGGCCCCGTGCTGCAGGAGCACCGCGCTCACCCGGGTGAGATAGGTGTTGAGCACGCGGACCAGCCCCTGCGGATCCTGGGCGAACCGCTCGCTGAAGGTGCTGAAGCCCTTGATGTCGGAGAAGAAGGCAGTGACCTCGATCTGCTCACCGGCCAGCCGCGGAAGCTCGGGCTGGGCAACCAGCTGCTCGACCACCTGGGGCGAGAGGTAGCGGCTGAACATCGCCTTCACCCGGACGCGCTCGCGGTCGGCGAAGAGGTGGTTGACCGCCACCGCGGCGAGGCTGGCGATGGACCCCGCGAGCACCGGCGCCACCAGGGCCACGTGCACCTTGGTCCAGACCAGCAGCCAGCCCGTGCCGAGGAAGAGCAAGACCGGTGCGGCGAGCGGCCACAGCCCCTCGACCCAGACGTTCCGGGTGGCGAGGATCAGGAGCGCCGAGCCGAGGGCGACGAGAAAGGCCAGGGCCGCGGTCACCGCGAGGGGCGCCCGGGTGATGAAGCGTCCGCCGAGGAGCGCCGCCAGCTCGGTGGCGGGCTTCACCACTCCCACCGTGGCGCTGTCGAACGGCGTGGCCTTCATGTCGAAGGTGCCCACGGCGAAGCCGGCGATGAGCACCACCTTTCCCCGGAAGAAGTCGGGCCCGAGAAGTGGCGGCTCGCTGCGCTCGCGGCGGACCGAGTCATCCACGACCGCGATGAGGCTCCGGGCATCGAAGCGCTGCCCGAGCGTTCCGGCGTAGTCGAGCGCCGCGCTGCCGTCCGCGTCGATGGGGATGGTTCGCGGCCCGAGCTGCAGCTTCCCCGGGGCGAGCAACAGCGCGTCGGCCCCGAGCAGATCCGCAGCGAGCGCGACCGAGAGCGTGACGTAGCGATTGGTACCGTCGGTATAGGCGAAGCGGGTGCGGCGCAGCTTCCCGTCCGGATCCGGCTCCGGGTAGACGAGCCCGAGCGCGGGCACGACGTCGAGAAGCGGCCCGACCGGCGGGACAGGGTGCCGCATGGTCCGCGGTGCGCCGGGAAGGTCCACCGCGAGGTCGGGGAGCGGGCGCCCGGACTGGACCGGGAAGGCCAGAACGCTCGCCACCAGCTCCGGCGTGGGCGGAGCCTCGGTTCCCTCCGGCGGCGCGAAGGGGTCCTCGGACTTCAGGCGGGCCCGGGGCGCCCGGTGCTCCACCGTCCAGTTCTGGGGGGTCACCCCGGGCAGCGCCTCGCCGTTCTGCGATGGGACGTTGACCGCGTAGCCGACCGCCACAGGGATGTGGAGCTGGGCGATGGTCTCGCGGAGGAGCGCATCCTGCCCGCTGTCGGTGCTCTGCTCGTCCATGGTGAAGTCGAGCACCACCGCTCGGGCTCCCATTGCTTCGAGGTGGGTCAGCACCCGCGCCCACAGCGAGCGGGCGTAGGGCCAGTTGCCCCACGCTCGCGCATAGCTCTCGTTGGCACGCAGGCCCTGCACCGTGGCGTCGTCGACCCCGAGGATGACGATGTCCTTCTCGCGGACGGGCGCGCGGCTGAAGGTGGTCAGGCGCAGGTCGTAGGCAGCGTCCTCGGCGTTCTGCACTCCCGGAAAACGGTCGGCGAGGAGCGCGACCAGCGTGGACGCCGTTGCCAGGGCCAGAGCCCAGGGCCATGAAACGCGAAGGGCCGCCATGGATGCGGCCCTCGATGCTACCGGGAGCTGGAGACGAGGAGGAAATTACCCATTGATGCCGGCGGCGCGGACCTCGCCGGGCTGATCGCGGCGCAGGCCCTGGTCGCGGTCCCCGCGGGGAGCGGAACCGGTGAGGCACTCGGACAGGAACAGGCGGAGGAAAACGGGCGACGGCTTCTGGACTGGCGCGCCGACGCTCTGTGCGTAGCCGTCCTCCACCCAGGCGTTCAGGCAGGTGTCCAGGGCGTCCTGGTCGTACGACCTGGCGAAGGAGGCGATCACGTCCGCCGCCGCCGAGGTCGTGAGGAACGCGGCCCGGGCAGCTCGCTGGTCGGCGGACTGCGGACGAGCACGGTTGATGGCATCACCGGCGCTACGGACATCGCCGCCACACGCGGCGAGAAAAAGAAGAACACCCAGGACAGCGCGACGCATGGCAGTACCCTCCGATCCCCGCCGCGGGAAGTCCGGGGCGGAACCGACGAGTGGGCCAGTGCATCGGGGCTGCCAACACTCCGTTGCTGTCGCTGCGCGGGCTTGCGAGCGCTGGTCGTAGCACGGGCACATCTTTTCGCTCTGCGCATGTTGCTTGCCGCGCCACGTTCACCTCGAGCGTGCGCGCACGAAGAGCCTCGAGACCGGTTTGGCTGGATGCGGCGCGCGGATCCTCCGCTGCGGCGTGTTGGGAGCGCACGCCGAACGCGCGGGGAGTGCTCATGGGCATGGATCTGTCGAGGGAAAACCGAGCTTTCCCGGTGAACCGGGGCGGGGCCCGCGGTCAGAGTCGACACTGCAGCCCGGCATGGAACCACCCGGTTTCGAGCAACGGCGATGGACCTGTCGAGCCTCCGTCGGCGCTCCAGTCCCGCGCGGCCAGGAGGTGACTGGCATTTCCTGCGGGTTGTCCGGCAGGAAGTGGGCGAGTCCTGTAGACGACGCGGTCACGACGACGGGTTCGAGGCGGAGACCGCGCTCACCGGAACGTCGAAACAATCAGCCCGGTGAGGATCCCGATCAGGACCACGCCGAACATCTTCGAGGCGTAGAGGACGGGCAGCACACGCTCGCCTGCGCGCCGGCTGAGCGCCTCGAACCCGACGACTCCCGAGACTCCGGCCACGATCCCCACAGACAACACGTCCCACAGCGAGACCTGGCGGTGCGGGAGTGGGCGCAAGTCCGGAGACTGCAGGTACGGCCGGTCGCGCATTCCTCACTCGCGCACGGGAACGTCGACGGTGAGCCCGTCGTGCGCGACCTCGACCGGCCCCTGGAACTCCTCGCGCGCCTGTGCGAGCAGCCGCCCGAAGTCGGTGTCGTAGCGCGAGCTCAGGTGGGTGAGGATGAGCCGGTGAACCCCCGCCTGCTGCGCGATGCGTCCGGCCTCGCGCGCGGTCGAGTGCCGCGTCTCCAGCGCCCGGGCCTGGTCCTCGTCGGAGAAGGTCGACTCGTGGATGAGGATGTCCGCCCCGCGAGCTGCCTCGGCCACGGCCTCGCAGGGGCGGGTATCGCCGGAGAGCACCAGCCTCCGGCCCGGCCGGGCGGCGCCCATCACGTCGGAAGGGTTCACCGTCTTCCCATCGAGGGCCACCACCGACTCCCCCCGTTGCAGCCGTCCGAAGTCGGGCCCCTCGCGAACTCCCAGCGCCCGGGCGCGCTCCAGATTGAAGCGACCGGCGCGCACGTCTTCCTCCAGGACGTAGCCGAGAGCGTTGATCCGGTGCTGCACGCCGATGGCCCGCACCGCGTACCCGTGCCGCTGGATCCGATCACCATCCTTCAGCTCGACGATCTCCAGCGGAAACCCGAGCTGGTCCACCCCCAGGTGCACCGCCTGGTTGAGGAGCCGCTTCGCCGGCACCGGCCCGTGCAGGACCAGCTTCTCCTCCCGCCCCATCATCCCCAGCGTGCGCAGGAAGCCGATGATCCCCAGGTAGTGGTCGGCGTGGAAGTGCGTGAAGAACACCGCGTCCACCGCGAACCCGGTCCCGTAGCGGATCATCTGCCGCTGGCTGCCCTCGCCACAGTCGAAGAGCAGAAGGTCCGAGTCCGCCTTCACCGCCAGGCCGGAGAGGTTCCGGTGGATCGTCGGCTGGGCGGCCGACGTGCCGAGAAAGGTGAAGCGCAAGAGTGACATCCCGGCATTGCCCACGGCGTTCCTCGACCTTCTGCAGTCTCCTCTGGGGGGCAGGGGCGTTAACACGGGGGTCGCGAGCGCGCCAAGCCGGTCGTCGTGGCCGTGCTCCGGTGGAGGCCCTGCCACGAGGGGGCTTACCCCCGGCTCGGTTCGCCCGGGCGGCGATGACTGACGTCGCGCCACCTCCTGACCTCGCTGCCTGGAGAACGGGCGACCGCCCGCCCCCGGACGGCGCGCCTCAGGAAGGAGGCCGTTCTGCGAGATGGGTCTGGAGGAAGGCCAGGAAAGCGACGAGAACCTCCCGGGTGCGCGGCCCGGGTTCGTGGTCGAAGCCGTGGGGCGCCTCGGGATGGTTGAAGAACGTGAGGGGTGTCCCCGCGGCGAGGGACTCGACGACGAAGGCGTCGATGCCGGGGAGGATGTCCGGGATGGTGTCCTTGCCCGCGCGGGCCAGGAAGAACGGCATCCGGCGCGCCACCGGCGTGCGCAGCTGCGCCGCGGGCGAGAACGCCGTGACGGCGTCGCGCTCGAGGAACTTCTGGTGCAGCGGGCTCAGTCTCAGGTCCAGGAACGGGTAGAAGCCCGCGAGCGCACGGACCCCGGACAGCTCCTCCCTCAGTGGTCGCGAGAGCAACGGCCCGCCCGCGCTGAAGGCGACGAGCGCGATCCGCGACGGATCTGCCCCGAGCGCGCTCGATTGCGTTCGGACCGTCTGGAGCATGGCGAGGAGGTCTTGATCGGCCTCGGCCAGCATCGGATCCGGGAAGCCCAGCCGGTGGTTGAAGGCGATCGTCACGTAGCCCGAAGCCGCGAGCAGCCTTCCCCACGAGCGGTAGATGCCCCAGTCCTTGGGGCGGAACGGCACGTCCGCACCCACCCCACCGTGCACCAGCAGCACCACCGCCGCCTTCCCGGCGCGAGAGTCGGGAAGGTAGGCGTCGAACCGGTGGGCCTTGTCGCCCTGGCCATAGGGCCGATCGGAGAGAACCCGCACCCGGTCCGTTCCGGGCACGGTGAGGGCCACCGGACGGTTCACCCGCGCCTTGAACTCCTCCAGCTCGGAGGAGCCGGCGTCCGTGGCCGCGAGCAGCGCCAGCAGGGCGACGAGCATGACTGTCCCAGCTCAGCCGATCTCGAGCGCCGGTCGCTCACGGGTTGCAGCCACCGGCACGCGACCTGCCGCGAAGCTTCTCGCCCGGTCCCCCGATCCGGTGGGTTCCGGACGGGTCGGGGCCCCGGCACGCAACCGTCTCGGGGACCGCGGTCGTCTCGCCGGGTCGGGTCAGCTCCCCGGCCGCTCCAGGGCAACGAGCGCGGCCTCGACCGCGCTGCGGAGCTGAGGCCCGGTCAGCCGGGCCGCCTCGTGAAGGCTCCGGCCGGCCAGGACGTGCTGCCCGACGCGTAGCGCGAGCCAGCGGCCGGCACCGCCCGTGCTGCCGCCAGTGGCTCCGGTGATCTGGCGCCGGTCCGAGTCCTTCGTGGAGTCGAGCACCCCGCGCACCCGGCGGGCGAGCGCGGCCAGGAACGCGGGATCCTTGCCCTCTTTCGGCAGGCGGAGGTCGGCGTCGCTCGCTTCCGGGTCCAAGGTGCGGACCGCGACCAGGGGAAAGGCTTCCTCCCACAGGGTCCACCAGAGCGGCACCGGTCCCGTACTGTTCCACGGGGGGAGCAGCGCCGCAGCCAGCGCGTGATGGAGCACTGGCTCCACCGGTGCGTACGGGCCCCGGTAGAAGGCGATCGCGTCGAGACCGAG
Organism: Myxococcota bacterium; assembly: GCA_046732375.1. GTDB lineage: Bacteria > Myxococcota > Myxococcia > Myxococcales > Myxococcaceae > RPRB01. Next base: position 32,470 of record JBKPMY010000173.1, on the reverse strand, counting down.
CACGAGCGTTCGCCGCCCGCCCACCGTGCGCCACACGGCCTCGAACTGGCTGAAGGAAAGGCTGAGCGCCGCGGGACCCGACCAGGACAGCTCGGGGAACTGGTCCAGGAATAGGCGCGTCGTGCGCTCGACCTCGCCCGGCATTCGCTCGGAGAGGGCGCGGAGCTTGGGCTCGAGCCGGGGCATCTCCACCAGGAGGCGCTCGAGGTCGCGATCGAGCGCCACGCCAGGCCCGAAGACGTCCGGGCCGAAGAGCTCGGGATGGCTGGCCAGCAGCACCTGCCGCGTCCGGGTCACCTGCTCGGGGCGAGGTGCGTTGCGCACCTGCTGCCAGGCGGAGAGGAACTCCGGAACCACCTCCACCTGCTCGACCGTCCTGGACCCCGAGGGGCCGGTCCCGTGCGCGCAGGCTGCCCCCAGCGCCAGCAGCAGGAGCGTTCCGAGGGACCGCCTGGGGCCAGGGAGGTTCCACATGTCCCGGCACTTACCACCCAGGCCGTGCCCGCGCGGCAGGTGAGGCGCCGTGACTGCTCACTAGGGATGACGCGGCTCAACGCACGAGGACTGCGACGCCGTCGGCCAGCTCGTTCCGGGGATCCCGGAAAGTGCGTGGCATGGCTGAGCCCGCGCGAACACGCCCCGGAATCGACCGCGTCAGAAACACGACGCCCGCCACGGAGCACGGATGCTCCGGGCGGGCGCCGGGAACGACGAATCTCGGAGGCGACTAGGCGGCCTTCGCGGAGACCGGAGCCTTCTGCTCGACCGGGGTGGTCTCGATCCGCATCCGGTAGAACGACCGCCAGACGAACACGAGCGACGCGGCGAAGAACACCACCGCGAGGATGCCGCTGGTGCTCCGGGGAAGGGTGATGGCCAGCTCGACGGCGAGGAGGCCGAAGAGCGTGGTGAACTTGATGATCGGGTTCATCGCCACGCTGGAGGTGTCCTTGAACGGATCGCCCACCGTGTCGCCGACCACGGTGGCGGCATGGAGCTCGGTCCCCTTCGCCTTGAGCTCCGTCTCCACGACCTTCTTGGCGTTGTCCCAGGCCCCGCCGGCATTGGCCATGAAGATCGCCTGGTAGAGGCCGAAGACCGCGATGGAGATCAGGTACCCGACGAAGAAGAACGGCTCGACGCAGGCGAAGGCCAGGGTACTGAAGAAGACGACCAGGAAGATGTTGATCATCCCCTTCTGGGCGTACTGGGTGCAGATTTCGACCACCTTCTTGCTGTCGGTGACCGAGGCCTTCTCCACGCCCTCGAGCTTGATGTTTCGCTTGATGAACTCGACCGCCCGGTAGGCGCCGGTGGACACCGCCTGCATGGAGGCGCCGCTGAACCAGTAGATGACCGCACCGCCGCTCACCAGCCCGAGGAGGAACGGGGCGTGGAGCAGGGAGAGGCTCTCCAGGCCCCGGGTCAGCCCATTGGTGAGCAGCACGATGATCGAGAAGATCATCGTGGTCGCGCCCACCACCGCGGTTCCGATGAGCACCGGCTTCGCGGTGGCCTTGAAGGTGTTGCCCGCGCCGTCGTTCTCCTCGAGGAACTCCTTGCCCATCTCGAAGTTCGGCTTGAAGCCGAACTCCTTCTGGACCTGGTTGGAGACGTCAGGGACGTTCTCGATCAGGCTCAGCTCGTAGACGCTCTGGGCGTTGTCGGTGACCGGGCCGTAGCTGTCCACGGCGATGGTCACCGGGCCCATGCCCAGGAACCCGAAGGCCACCAGCCCGAAGGCGAACACCGGCGAGGGGTCGATGTTGCTCCCCGCGACCGGGAAGAGTCCGCCCAGGCCCAGGGTGCTGATGCCGAAGGCGATGGCCATCAGCCCGACGATGACCACGCCCATCCAGTAGGCGCTGAAGTTGCCGGCCACCAGACCGGAGATGATGTTCAGCGACGCCCCGCCCTCCCGGGCCGAGGTGACCACCTCGCGGGTGTGGGCCGAGTCCACCGAGGTAAAGACCTTGACCACCTCGGGAATGATCGCCCCAGCCAGCGTGCCGCAGGTGATGATCGCGGAGAGCTTCCACCAGAAGGTGCCGTCGCCCAGGTCGCCGATGGTCAGGTAGCTGATGATGAAGGTCAGGGCGACCGAAACCAGCGAGGTGAGCCACACCAGCGAGGTGAGCGGCGCCTCGAAGTTCATCTTCGTGGCGTCCTTGTACCGTGCCGATTGGATGGCCTCGTTGATCACGTAGCTCAGCCAGCTGGCGATGATCATCACGATGCGCATCACGAACAGCCACACCAGCAGCTGGACCTGGATGATGGGGTCGTGCGCGGCGAGGAGGATGAAGGTGATCAGCGCGACGCCGGTCACGCCGTAGGTCTCGAATCCGTCCGCTGACGGACCGACCGAGTCGCCGGCGTTTTCACCGGTGCAGTCGGCGATCACGCCCGGGTTCCGAGCGTCGTCCTCCTTGATCCGGAAGACGATCTTCATGAGGTCCGACCCGATGTCGGCGATCTTGGTGAAGATGCCGCCCGCGATTCGAAGCGCCGAGGCTCCGAGGGACTCGCCGATGGCGAAGCCGATGAAGCACGGGCCGGCGAAGTCGGCGGGGACGAAGAGCAGGATGCAGAGCATGATCAGCAGCTCGGTGCTGATCAGCGCCATGCCGATGCTCATCCCCGCGCGGAGCGGAATGGCGTAGCAGGGGAACGGCTTGCCGCGGAGGCTGGCGAACGCCGTCCGGCTGTTGGCGAAGGTGTTCACCCGGATGCCGAACCAGGCCACGCCGTAGCTTCCGGCGATCCCGACGAGGCTGAAGATCAGGATGGTGATCACCTTCGCCACGTCCATGTGCTGCAGGACGCCGAAGTAGAGGACCATCACCGCGCCGATCAGCACCCAGAGGGCGATGATGAACTTCCCCTGCGTGATGAGGTACGTCTTGCAGGTCTCGTAGATGAGCTCGCTGATCTCGAGCATCGCCTTGTGGACCGGCAACTTCTTCAGCTGGGCGAACTGGTAGATGCCGAAGCCGAACCCGAAGAGGCAGATCAGCAGCCCCCACATCAGGAGCGAGCGGCCGTTGGTGCCGCCCAGGAAGGTGACCTTGCTCAGGTCCGGCAGCTGCAGCTCCGCCTCGCTGGCGAACGCCGATCCGGACAGGACCAGCGTGGCGAGGCCGATCCACCGGGCCAGGCCCCGAAGACCCGGGCGAGACCCGGGGGTGCGTGACGCGATCATGTGCTCATCTCCTCGAAAGGACGATCGAGGGGTTGGCCGCCCGCATCGCGCGGACGCTTCAGCGCAGCCTCGCTCCACGGAATCCGGGGAGTTCGCCCCATTCCGTGGCGGGCGGGCGCATAGCACACACCGGCCCCCGACTTGAAGCCCGGGGGCAGGCGAAACCACGCAGGTCCGGCTGCTTGCTGCGGTGAGCGGGCCTACCGCCGGAGGGCGCTCCGGAGGAGGGCGAGGGTCCCATCCAGGACCACGCCGTAGACGATGTGCCCGGCCAGGCCGCGGCCGTGGGTCTGGCGCGGGCACTCCCTGGGCTTTCCGGTCAGACCGAGGGCCGGGAGTGCCCCCTCGTCGACGCTGAGCCACAGCAGGATCCCGAGCCCCACGCCCGCGCCGGGCGGGAGGGGCTTCCACCGGCTGGCGAGCCCTCCGAGGACGGCGCCCCAGAAAGTCCCGAACCCGTAGCGCACGACCCCTCCGGCGAGGGAACGCCGTTCGGGCGGAATGGAGGCACCGACGGCGCCGGCGAGCTTCTCCGCCACCTTCACCGGAGGTGGATCCCCGAACCGGCGGCTGACATCTTGCTCCTTCCGCTTGGCGGGCTCGGGGTCGTGCCTGGAGAGGTAGGTCGTGAGCGGGGTCATCACGGCGGTGGCCGCGGCGCCCGCGAGAGCTCCGAGCGCCGCGTCGGTCAGCACCTCGCCTGGACTGGGCTCGCGTTCGAGCATCGATCCGGCCTCCTGGTCGAATGCTCGAAGCTGGGAAGGCGGATCGGTCGCCGCAAGGGCCTCGCCGGTCAGCTCGCCCGGGGACCGAACACCGCGTCGGCCATCGACCGCAGCCCGGCTCGCAATCCCTCGAGCCTATCCGGGGGGAGATTCCAGGCGCTGAGCCACAGCCCGGTCTGGACCGGACCGGTGCGCCCTGGTTCCATCTCCACCAGGAGGATCGCGTCCCCCAGATCGGGAAGCTTGCCGAACAGGTTCGTGGGGAACCGCGCGTACTGCACCTCGAACCGCTGCCGCTGACCGCCCAGGGAGAGCTGCGCGGCGGCACCGCTCTGCGGACGAGCCGGCGCGAGCGCGAGCCCGTCGGGACCGAAGAGCCGCTCTCCGAGCGCCTCGCGGGTGAGCGTGCTCGACCTGCGCTCGAACACGACCGTCCGTCGGTGCCCCAGGTGGTGCCGCACGGTCTCGAGCAAATGCCACATGAAGAAGGTCCAGCCGGCCTTGGTGCCGTCGTACATGTCGTCCCAGTCGGCTCCATCGCCGAAGCCGGAGTGGACCAGCCGCAGGCGCGTTCCTCCGGGACCTGGCGAGAGCTCCCAGTCGATGACGACCGGGGATGGGGTCTCTTGAAGTTGCTGGTACGCCTCGTAGTCGTCGCGCCAGCGCACCAGCCGGCCTGCCTCGGCCGCAACCACCTTGGTGCTCCAGCGGACGTCGGGGCCCCAGCTGAGGGTGAGCGTGCCGCCCGGTTGCCCCGAGCCCTCCACCTGGGGGGCGAACCACTGGGCGAGCCCGGCGGGATCGGTCAGGAGTCCCCAGACGGTGTCCGGGTCGGTCGGAAGATCGACGGTGAGCTCGAGGACGCGGAGCGGCTTCTTCGATTCGCCTGGGCTCATGACGTCGTCTCCTGCGTGGGGGAAGGCGAGGCGGGCTGCTCCGGCGCGAGCGCCGGATGTCCGAGGAGGGAGATCCGGAAGCTGCGTCCGCCGGGGGCATCGGGTCGGTGATGGCGGGCGACCAGCTCGGAGAAGGCGGCGAGCAGCTCCTCGAGGAACTCGTTCTGCGATCGGGCGGAGGCGAAGCGCACCTCGGTCTGCAGAGTCAGGGTGGGGAGCTTCTTGCCCGCCGCCTCCGCTCGGGGCCGGAGCGCGCCGACCTCCTCGATGACACGGCTTGCCGCCGCGAGCAGGTAGGTGCTGGAGAAGCGGTCCCGGACCTCGTCGGCGGACAGCCCGAGCTCTCCCAGCAGCCGGGGCGCGAGCACGTACGCTCGGGCGGTGGCCTGCAGGAGCCGCTCGACGCAGTTCCGCTTTTTCCGCTCGCCGACGCAGGTGAGCAGCCCTGCCGCTTCCAGCGCCCGGACGTGGTGCCCGACTCGCTGGCGGGGAAGGCGCAGCGCGCGCGCCACTCCAGCGCTCGAGTCCGGCTCCCGCAGAGCCGTCAGGATCCGCAGCCGGGACGGATCCAGCAGCGTTGAAGCCGCCTCCGCGGCGTCGAGAACCTGCACGGAAGCCTGCGAGGGAGCGAGTTGCACGACGTGCATCATCTTCAAGACAGTCATTCCTGTCAATACAGCAGAAGGACTGGACGATACAAGAAAGGCGAGAAAAATTAGGGGCTTCGTCAACTCTTGGAGGTGTCACACACCTCGTAATGGGCGTCCTCGAGGTGCTCCTCGAGGTGCCAAACACCTCGTTACTGGCTGTTCGGGCAGCTCTCCTGGACCTCGGAGCACCGGCCGCGCGCGTCGTCCCAGCACCTGCCGGTGCGGAGGCAGGCGTTCCGCTGGAACTGTAGGTCCTAGAACCGCAAGCGCTCGAAGATGCGGACGGGGAGCGCGCGGATGACGGCCATGATCCAGCGCCACTTCCCGGGGACGTAGAGCAGCCGCTCGCCCCGCTCGAGGGCACGGTGGATCCGCCGTCCCACCACGTCCACGTCGGCGACCAGGCGCGCCGGCAGCCTGCGCCCGGCGATCATCGGCGTGTCGACGGGGCCCGGCTTGATGATCACCACCGTGACGCCGGTTCCCCGCAGCCGATGACCGAGCCCGCTCGCGTAGGTGGTCAGCGCTGCCTTCGCCGCCCCGTACACGTAGTTGTCGCCGCGACCCCGGTCGCCGGCCACGCTCGAGAGAACGCCGAGGACCCCGTCCTCCGCGACCACCATCCGCTCGGCGGCCGCCTCCATCAGCGTCGCCGCGCTGGCGAAGTTCACGTCCCACGACGCGACCGCCCGCCGCGGGTCCTCCTGGCACGCCAGCTGATCGGGCAGCACGCCATGGGCCACCAGCACCACGTCGAAGCCGCCCAGTGCCCGCTCGGCCTCGGCGATGACCGACCGCTGGCGCTCGATCTCGCAAAGATCCGTGGCCCGCTGCAGCACCACCTCGGCTCCACGCACCGAGAGATCGGCGGCCACCGCGGACAGGTGCTCGCGCGAGCGAGCCACCAGCGCCAGCCGCGCCCCGGACGCGGCGTAGACCCGCGCCACGGCCTGGGCGATGCCGCTGGTCGCTCCGAGCACCAGCACCCGCGGCGCCTCACTCATCCCATCACCCGCGACCAGAAGCGCGACCGGAAGGCCGGGTCGATGAAGGTCGCGAACTCGTCCACGCGGGGATATCCGAGGCGGAAGGTCTCCGCCGACATCCGCGCGTCCTTCGCCGGGTACATCGCTCCGCCGTAGGTCCGCACCACCGCGTCCATCTCGTCCAGGTAGGCCAGCGTCTCCTCGCCTCGGTTGGGGACGTCGATCGCCAGCGTCCAGCCCGGACGGGGGAAGGACAGCATCCCCGGGGAGCGCAGTGACCCGAAGCGCTTCAGCACCGTCAGGAACGCCGCCTGGCCGCGGGTGGAGGTCAGCGCGAGGAGCGCCCGTACGCCCTCCATGTCCGGCACGACCGACTGATGCTGGAAGAAGCCACGCCGCCCGTAGAGCCGGTTCCAACCGCCCAGCGTGTCCAGCGGATGGAAGAACTTCCACACCGACGTCCGCGACTTCCAGCGAGGAAGGTGGTCGTAGAGCGCGTTGAAGGTCCGCAGGAGGAACGGCGAGAGGAGAAACTCCGGCGCCTCGAAGGGAAGGTTCCTCGGGCTCGGACGCCGGGGCGGCGGCGGCGCGCCCTCGGCGGGGTTGCCGCGAAAGTACACGCCCCGCCCGAGGGCCCTGCCACGCGCCAGCCCGTCGATCCAGGCCACGGTCTGCGCGTGCGTGTCCCGCGACGCATCGTCCAGCGCCTCGACCTCCTCCAGCGAGGCGAACCGGATGCCCTGCGACTCGACCCAGCCGCTCGGCACCCGCTCGAGCTGGATCTCCACCCAGGTGATCAGCCCGGTGAGACCCAGCCCGGCGACCGTTGCCGCGAACAGCGGGTCTCCGGGGTGGAGCGTGGCAAGGCTCCCGTCGCTCCGGCGCAGCCCCAGCGCGCGAACGTGGCGGCCGAAGGCTCCGGAGCGGTGGTGGTTCTTCCCGTGGATGTCGTTGGCCACGGCTCCACCCAGGGTGACGAACTGCGTTCCCGGGAGCACGGGCGGCATCCAGCCGCGCCCGAGCACCAGCTCGGTGACTTCCCCGAGCGAGGTCCCGGCCTCGGCCCGGAGCACGCCCGTGTCCGGGTCGAAGGAGATGAAACGCCGGAGCCGGCGGGTCAGGAGCACTGGCCCCTCGGCGTTCAGGCAGCTGTCGCCGTAGCTGCGCCCCATGCCATAGGCCAGGACGGGCACCCCGGACGGAAGCGGGTCATCCACCCACGCCAGCGGCAGCGCCTCCTGCGCCACCCTGGGGTACCGCCCCCAGCTCTCCGGGCCAGCGACCTCTTCCGACCGCTCCACGGCAGGCTGGCGTACCACGGTCTCTCGCCCCGGCGACATGCTCGCATCACTGGAGCTTCGACGTCCGACCGCGGTGGCGCCGGGCGGACGTTATGTGCTCTGGGAGTGTCATGGCCAAGGAACCGGACGGGCCGCCATCCTCCCGACTCACCCGACTGCGCAAGCTCGCCGGCCTCGGCGCACAGCTCGGCAGCGACGCGATCGCCCGCGGGGTGAAGCGGCTGGCCGGCTCCGATCCGAGCGCCATCGGCAAGGGGACTGCCGAGAAGCTCGTGGAGACCCTCGGCGACCTGAAGGGCGCGGCGATGAAGCTCGGTCAGGTGGCCAGCATGGACCCGGACCTCTTCCCGCCGGAGGTGCGCGCGGTGCTGGCCCGCCTGCAGAACGAGGCCCCGCCGATGCCCTTCGACCGGGTGGCCGCTGTCGTCGAGGACGAACTGGGAGGCAGCCCCGACGAGCTCTTCGCCGAGTTCAGCCGTGAGCCCATGGCCGCCGCCAGCCTCGGTCAGGTCCACCGAGCACGGCTGCGCGACGGCCGCGACGTGGTGGTGAAGGTGCAGTACCCCGGGATCGATCAGGCGCTCCGAAGCGACATCGACAACCTGGGCCTGGTGGTGAAGACGATGGCCCTCGCCCACCGTGCTCTGGACGGACGCCAGTACTTCCACGAGCTCGCCGAGGAGCTTGCCCACGAGCTCGACTACTCCCGAGAAGGCCGCCTCGCGCGCGAGTTCGCCCGGGCCTCGGCGGGCCTGCCGGACATCGTCGTCCCGGAGATCATCGACGAGCGGACCAGCACCCGGGTGCTCACGATGCAGCACATCCCCGGCCAGACGCTGAAGACCTTCCTCACTTCCCACCCCGACAACGCCTCGCGTCTGCGCGTCTCGGGCCTGCTGATTCGCGCGATCCACGGCGCGTTTCTCGTCGACGGGACGGTCCACGCCGATCCGCATCCCGGGAACTTCATGGTGATGCCCGACGGCAAGCTGGGCGTGCTCGACTTCGGCAGCGTCAAGCGGTTCAGCCGCGAGTTCTTCGAAGGCCATCGCGACGTCTTCCGGATCGTGCTGGAGCAGAAGCCGATCGACACGCTCGCCCTCGTACGCCGGGTGGGCTTCACCGTGGACCTTCCCGACGACGAGGCCCGCGCGCTGCTGGGAGAGCTGCTCCACATCGCCGGCCGCGCCCTGCGCACCGACGACTACGACTACGCACACGACACCATGGCCCCCGACAGCCGTAAACTCGTTGCAGGGCACGCCGCGCAATTCCTGAAGATCCGCCCGCCCGCGGAAGGAGTGATGTTCGTCCGCGCCTTCGGTGGGCTGCAGCAGAACCTCCGCCTCCTGGGTGCGCGCGGAGATTTCCGCCCCTTCTACCGAAGTCTCCTCCCACTCCTCGCCTGAGCCGCCGGATGGCCAGGCCCGCCGAGGCGTGCGAGGCTTGCGGAGTTCATGGTCCGTCGGCTCGTTCCGTTCCTCGTCGCCGCCGTCCTGCCCACAACCGTCCTGGCCCAGTCGGCCGATCGCGCGCTGCTCACCGAGCTCGCGAAGGTGAAGGCAGTGGACGCGCACTCGCATCTGCTCATCAACCGCGTCGAGCCGGCGGGCAAGGCGCTCGCCCAGCAGCGCAGCGCGACCGATCTTCCGCTCCGCCTCCGCGGCCTCGGCCCGGAGTGGGCCCGCACCTGGAAGCTCCTCTACAAGGTCAACGTCCCCGACCCGTCAGACAAGCGTTTCGCCGAGCCCGAGAAGCGCTTCGCCGAGCTCCAGCAGGCACGTGAGCTGCTGGTCGAGGACATGGGCGGAGAGTTCTCGAACCGCATGCTCGACCTGGCCACCGTGGAGATGGCCATCGTCTCCGGCGACCCGCTGACCGGAAAGGGGCTGGAGCGCTTCCGGTTCGTGCCCCGGGCCGACGTCTTTCTCCGTCCCTTCGCCCAGGATTCGGCCGAGGCGCTCAAGCCGTTCTTCATCGCCGCGCGCATGTACACCCTGCCCAAGGGCCTGGACGAGTACCTGGGCAAGGTGGTCACCGCCGCGCTCGAGCGCTGGGTCTCCGAGGGCGCGGTGGGCATCGACCTCGGCATCTCGGCGTGGCGCGGGCTGGACTTCGCCGAGGTGAACGCCGAGGTCGCGCGCGCCGCCTACGGACGGCTGGTCATCGGCGGGGAGTTTGGCGCCAATCCCGCCGACCTGAAGGCCTTCCAGGACTACGCCTTCCGCTACCTCGCCGCCGAGGCCGGCCGTGTGGGCCTGGTCGTGCACGTGAAGACCGGCATGTCGCGCGATGCCACCGGCATCGTCGGCTACGGCAACCCGATCCTCCTCGGCGCATCGATGGCCGACCCTCGCCTCCAGAAGACGAAGTGGCTGCTGGTGCACGGCGGCTTCCCCTTCGACAAGGAGACCGGCCCCCTCTTGCTCCGCCCCAACGTCTACGCCGACGTGAGCGTCCAGGACCTGGTCCGCTCGCCGACCGAGCTGGGGGAGTCGCTCCGCCGCTGGTTCGAGCTCGCGCCGGAGCGGGTGTGCTTCGCGAGCGACGCCGCCTCCGACCCCTCGGCGGCACAGCTGCGCTGGCCCGAGCTGACTTTCCTCGGCGCGGAGACCACCCGCGCGGCGCTGGCAATCGCCCTGTCGCGCATGGTGAGCGACGGACTGATCACCAAGGCGCAGGCGCTGCAGATCGGCAAGGGCGTGCTCCGGGAGAACGCGCTCACCCTGCACGGGTTCGGTCTGCAGCCCGCGGAGGCGGCCGCGACGGCCGAGCGCGTCGATCGCTGAAGCTCGCGCCGGTGTGAGCTGCGCCCAGGCACGGGCTGGCTGAGCGTCGCTCGACCGCCACGCACGTCGGACCGGCGTCGTACGTCCCGCCCGGACCGCTGGAGAGGCTTGCGCTGCCCAGCGAAGCGGAGCAAACGCCGGACGTGGCATTCGTCCCAGGAATGAAGGTCCGTTACGCCTTGCAGCCCGAATGGGGCGTCGGACACCTCGTCCGCACGTTCGAGGGCGGAACCGTGGCCGAGGTCCTCTTCCCCGGCCGCTCGCAACCGACCCTCGTCTCCACCCGCGGGAACACCCTGATTCCCCACCCGTTCGTGCCCGGGGATCGGGTGCGGACCGGAAAGGGCCGGGAAGCGACGATCACCGGCGAGGAACCCGGAGGCCGCGGGCTACGTCGCTACGTGGTCCGCTTCGAGGACGGGAGCGAGGACGAGCTCCCGGAGTCGGAGGTCCATGCGCCTCCGCCGGACACGGACCTCCTCACCACGCTGCGAGAGGGGCGGGTGGCCGATGCCCGTGCCTTCCTCCTCCGGCGGCAGGCGCTGGCCCTCGACGAGGAGCGACGAAACGATGCGCTCGGCGCGCTGCTCGCCAGCCGGGTGATGGTCAAGCCACACCAGGTAGGCGTGGTACAGCGGGTGCTTTCCGCCCGCCGGCCCCGGTTCGTGCTCGCCGACGAGGTCGGACTGGGCAAGACCATCGAGGCGGGGATGATCTTCTCCGCGCTCCGTCTCTCCGGACTCGCCGCGCGCGTGCTGGTGGTCGCTCCCAGCCATCTCACCGTCCAGTGGCTGGCGGAGCTGTTTCACAAGTTCCAGCAGCTGTTCACCCTCGTGGATGGCGAGCGGCTGGCGCGGAGCCGACAGGAGGAGCCCGCCATCTCGCCCTGGGAGCGTTTCTCGCGGGTGGTCACGAGCCTCGAGCTCCTCTCCCGCTCGCCGGACGAGCTTCAGGAGGTCGCTGCCGCGGGCTGGGATCTCGTCATCGTCGACGAGGCCCACCACCTCCGCGGTGAGAAGGCCTTCGCCGCCGTCGAGGCGGTCGCGTCGCACACCTGGGGCCTCCTGCTGCTGACCGCCACACCGATGCAGCTCGACCCGGACGAGTACCGGGCGCTCCTGACCCTGCTCGACCCGGTCACCGCCCCCGACGCCGCCGCGTTCCGGGCGCGCATCGAGCGGCAGGAGGCGCTGTCGCGCACCGTCCGCGCTCTGCTGGAAGGAGACGACATCGAGGCCACGTCGGCCGTGGGCGCTCTCCGTGTTCGCTTTCAGGACGACCGCGAGCTCGCTGCTCTCATCAACCGCGATGCGCTGCTCGCCCACCTGGCGGAGACCTACAGCCTCTCCGAGGCGCTGGTCCGGAACCGCCGCGCGCGGGTGGGCGGGTTCAGCGCTCGCCAGCTCCACCGGCACGTGGTCGAGCCCCCCGAGGCCGAGCTCCTGGCCCGCGACGCCGTGCTGGCCGCGGTGCGGGCGGGCTCCATCCGGGGCGCGGCGCTCGCCGGAGTGCTCCGGCGGCTGGACTCCTCTCCGGCCGCATTCACCCAGGCTGCGAGCGGACTCCTCGACTCGCCGCCCGTGCTCCCCGAGCGCGATGCGAAGTACCAGGCGCTCCGGGCGCTCCTCGCCGACGTCTGGGAGGACGAGCCCGAGGCGAAGGTCCTCCTGTTCACCGAGGCCCAGGCGACGCTGGAGAGCCTCCGCGCGCTGCTCTCGGCGGACGGAATCGAGGCGCTCGGGTACCACGGCGAGCTGCTGCTGGTGGACCGCGACCGCCAGGTGGCCCGCTTCCGTGATCCGGACGGGCCGAAGATCCTGATCTCCACCGAGGTGGGCGGAGAGGGCCGCAACTTCCAGTTCGCGCATCACCTCGTGAACTACGACCTTCCCTGGAGCCCGGCGACGATGGAGCAACGCATCGGCCGCCTCGACCGCATCGGCCAGACCCAGCCGGTGGAGATCCACGTCTTCGACGTCCGGGGCACGCTCGCCTCGGACGTCCTCGCCCTGCTTGCGGACGCGGTGGGCGTGTTCGGCGAGACCGTGGGTGGTCTCGACGCGGTGCTGGAGGAGGTCGAGCCGCGCATCCTCGAGCTGGCGCTCGCCACGCCCTCGGAGAGGGCCGCGTACCGCACCACCCTGGCCGCTCGCGTCGCCGAGGCCCGGACCGCGATCCGCCGCGCCTACGACCCGCTGCTCGACGAGCGCAGCTTCGACCGGGAAGCGGTGCAGGCGCTCGTCGATCGAGGCGGGACCCGCATCGGCCTCGAGCTGGACCCCGACGGCTCGGTGGAGGACGGTCTGTGGGCCATCGCCCGCGACCTCGACGAGCGGCTCGAGGAGACGGTCACCGAGCTGGCGCGCCGGGTGGGCATCGGGGTGGATACCGACGAGCAGGTGGACGCCTTCCAGTGCGCCTTCCACTTCGGACATGCGCTGAAGGTGGAGGCGCTGCCAGGGCTGCAGCTCGGGGAGGAGCGCACCGTCCTCGGGACGTTCTGGCGCGATACCGCCGTGGAGCAGGAGGAGATCGAGTTCTTCGCCACCGGTCACCCCATCGTCGAGGCGCTGTTCGGCTTCCTCCGCGACGGGCCTTACGGGCGGAACGGGTGCCGGGCCATCCAGCACCGAGGGGCGCCGGCGCGCGGCCTGGAGGTCCTCTTCCACGTGGTGCCACCGGAGCCGGAGGACACCAGCCCCGGCGCGCGGGTGCCCTCCCGACAGCTCTCGCGGGTGCTCGACCGGAGCCTGATCCGCGTGGCGGTGACCGCCGGCGCGGACGGCAAGCCCGGCCTGGAGCCGCGACTTCTCGACCTGCTGGCGCGCGAGGAAGGACGCGCGCTCCAGGGAGACCAGGTCCGCGCCGCATTCCCGGATCTGGGCAGGTTCGTCGACCCGGCCATGGCCGAGGCGACGCGTGCGGCCGATGCGGAGCTGCGGGCGATGCAGGGAACGGCGCGGACGAAGCTCGAGGACGAGCGCGACCGCGCTCTCGTCCGGCTCGAGCGTGCTCTGCGACATCAGGGACTGCCGCCGGCCGCCATCCAGGTCCAGCTCGACGAGGAGCGCGAGCACCACCGCACGCTGGTTGAAGCGCTCGACGGGCTCCGGCTCCAGCTCGACTCGGTCTGCGCGTTCGTTCTCGCCCGCTGAGTCGCCCGCGACCCCACGCCCCGTCTGCCACGGGGCACCGCAGCGCTCAGCGGCGCATCGTCAGCACCGCCGCCCCGGTGAAGCGGCCCTCGCGGAGAGCCTGGACCGCCTTGCTGGCCTGCTCCAGCGGGAACACCGTCACCTCGGGCCGGATGCCCAGCCGTGCGGCGAGCGGCAGGAACTGCCGTCCGTCCTCGCGGGTGAGGTTTGCCACCGATCGGATGCTCCGCTCCTCCCAGAGCTTCTCGTAGGGGAAGGAGGGGATGTCGCTCATGTGGATGCCTGCGCAGACCACGGTCCCGCCGGGGGCGAGCGCCTCCAGGGCCCGAACCACCAGCTCCCCCGCCGAGGCGAAGACGATCGCCGCCTCGAGGGGCACCGGCGGCCGCTCGCTGGAGCCTCCGGCCCACACGGCGCCACGCTCGCGGGCGAAGGCCTGGCCTCGCGCATCGCCGTCCCGGGTGAAGGCGTAGAGCTCCATGCCCTGTGCGACGACCACCTGGGCCAGGAGGTGTGCCGAGGCCCCGAATCCGTAGAAGCCGATCCGCCGCGCCTTGCCCGCCAGCCGCAGCGCGCGGTAGCCGATAAGCCCGGCGCAGAGCAGCGGCGCAGCGCGCACGTCGTCCAGCCCGGGAGCGAGCGGGAAGCAGAAGCGCGCGTCCGCCACCGCCTGCTCGGCGTACCCCCCGTCGACGGTGTACCCGGTGAACCGGGCCGCGAGGCAGAGGTTCTCCCGCCCGGAGCGGCAGTAGGCGCACGTTTCATCGGTCCACCCCAGCCAGGGGATCCCCACCCGCTCACCGATGGACGGCGAGGTCACGCCGTCCCCCTGCTCCACCACCGTTCCCACGATCTGGTGTCCCAGGATGAGGGGGAGCTTCGGCCGGGTCAGCTCGCCGTCGAGCACATGCAGGTCGGTGCGGCAGACGCCGCAGGCGCTCACCTCCACCCGGACCTGACCCTCGGCGCAGCGCGGAGCGTCGACCTCACGCAGCGTGAGAGGACCTCCGGACCGGTCGAGAATCTGGGCGCGCACCCTCCGAGGATGGACCCGATCGACCGCGAACGGAATCCACTCCTGTCGCAAGCACGTGGACGGCAGGCAGGCACGCCCGTCGCGCTTGCGGTCGGCACGCTGGAGGGTCCAGTGTGCCCCGACCGGCGCTGGCGCATGCCGGCGTCGGCCCTCGCGAAGGAGTCGATCCATGCCGACCTACGTGACGCTGATGCGCTACACGGATCAGGGCATCCGGACCATCAAGGAGAGCCCGGCACGCCTGGAAGCGGCCAAGAAGGTGGCCAGGGACGCCGGAGCGGAGATCAAGTCGTTCTACCTCGCGCTGGGGAAGTACGACGCGGTGGTCATCATCGAAGGGCCGGATGACGAGACGGCGGCCCGACTGACGCTGAGCTTCGGCTCGCTGGGCAACGTGCGTACGGAGACGCTCCGGGTGTTCAACGAGGCCGAGTTCCGCAAGGTGGTTTCGTCGATCCCCTGAGGGGCGAAAAGACGCCGGGAGCGGGCGATTTACTGTCCGCCTCCCGACGCCGGGTTCCCTGCGAAGCCCTCGCGGAGGATACGCTGCACGCCATGGCTACCGAGGACGACCTGCGCGCGGAGCTGGAGCGACTGAAGGCGGAGAACGAGGCGCTCCGGACCCGGCGCTCGGGTGCGGTCTCCATGAAGGTCAGCGAGAAGGGCGGCCTGTCGGTCTACGGGCTCGGCCGCTTCCCTGTGACGCTGTACCAGGAGCAGTGGGTCAGGCTGCTCGACATGGACAAGGAGATCCGCGCCTTCATCCAGCAGCACCAGTCCGAGCTGAAGAAGCGCGCCTGAGCAGGCTGGCCGTGCCGCAGCCATCGGGCGGCGGGAACGTGATGCGCCGAGCGAGCCGCCGCGTCTCGGATCCGGCATCCGCGTTCCGGACTCGCGACGCGCACCTTGCACCGGTGCAGCGGATCGCGCAACCGCTGCAGCGAACCGCCCGGTCGGCCACGACGTAGCGGCATGGCGGTTGCTCGCCCCGAAGCCCATGCGCTCCCGCACCCGCCGGTGGCTCCTCCCGTTCCTCGCCTCGCTCGCGCTGTCAGGCTGCTCAGGGGCAGACGGCGATGGCGGCGGCGGTGGCGGCACGCCCGATGGCGGCGGAGGAAATCTCCTTTCAGTGGGCGGCAGCTATCCGACCCACGCTGCGCTGCTCCCCGGATCCACCTGCGCCGACGCCGCGGTGCAGGACGCGGTGACCACCGTGACGCATTCCCCCGGAGCCACGACCTTGACGCTCGCCCACGCCGGGACCAGCCATTCGGGCACGGTGGACACGGCGGGAAACTTTCAAACGACACCGAAGACGGTGACGGTGAGCCCGGCGAGCTTCCGACTCACCATCACCGGGCACTTCACCCTCAACGGTCTGGAAGCAACCGTGGCGGTCGAGCAGCTCCAGCCCACCAGCTGCAGCTACTCCGTGCAGTGGACGGGGACGAAGTCCGGCACACCCAACGTCATTCCGGGCTGATCCGCGCGCCCCGTCCCACGGCGTTGCCGCTGGCTCCCCGGCTGGCATAGAAGGGCCCGGCAGCGTCTCGCGGAGGGGAGCACGGACGCGAGGGAGGTGCGCCATGTGGCGCGTGCTCATCTGTGTCCTCGCCTGCACCGCCTGTACCGCGACGGCCCCGTACGCCCCGGCCTCGACGCGGGTTGCGGCTCCGGAGGAGGCCTCCGGGGAGGCACCGGCCGCCTTCGACGGGCTCCCGAACGGGACGGTGGACCTCGCGACTCACCGAGCCGATCAGGCCGCGTTCGATTCCCAGAAGGAGATCTCCGACGGCCTCGGCCCGCTCTACAACGCCCACGCGTGCCGCGACTGCCACGAGAACCCCGTCGCGGGTGGAGGGAGCCAGGTCGCCGAGCTACGCGCGGGGCGCCTCGACGCGCAGGGAGTGTTCCACTTTCCCGAGGTTCGCATCGCCGGCGGCACCGTGGTGGTCACTGGCCGCACGGTGATCAACGACAAGGCGATCTGCCCCGGCGCCGAGTTCCCGGGGCAAGACGCCCAGCAGCACCTGCCTGATTCGGCAAACGTCCGCGCCTTCCGGCTCTCGATCAGCATGCTCGGCGACGGCTTCGTCGAGGCGGTGCCGGACGAGCTCTTCCAGGCCATCGCCCGCTGGCAGTGCGGCCAGCCCGACCTCGGCGTGTGCGGCACCGTGATGCTCGTTCCGGTGCTCGAGTCACCGGGCACGGCGAGCGTGGGCCGATTCGGATGGAAGTCCGAGCAGGCGAGCGTGCTTTCCTTCTCCGCCGACGCCTTCCTGAACGAGATGGGCGTCACCAGCAAGCTCCTGCCCACGGACGTGACCTCCGTCTGCGACACGGCACCGGACCCCGAGGACCGTCCGGACGCGACCGGCACCGCAGACCTGGACCGCTTCGCGCGCTTCATCCGCGCCACCAAGGCCCCGCCCCGCGACGCGCGTCTGGCGGCGACGGCGGAGGCCCGCAACGGCTCCACGCTGTTCGAGTCCATCGGCTGCGCGGTCTGTCACGCGCCCAGGCTCACCACCGCGCCGCCCGGCACGCCGCTGTTCGGTGGTGCCTACCGGGTGCCCGCCGCGCTCGGAAACCGCACCATCCATCCCTACAGCGACTACCTCATGCACGACGTGGGGACCGGGGATGGAATCCTCATCGCGGTCTCCGAGCACCACGGCCGCCAGTTCGCCGGGATGCAGGCGTCGTTCGCCGGGAGCGCCAACCGTATGCGGACCGCCCCGCTCTGGGGCCTGCGCACGCGCAACCGGCTGATGCACGACGGACTCTCGCTCACCCTCCGCGAGGCGATCTCCCGTCACCAGGGAGAGGCCCGACGCTCGCGGGAGGCGTTCGACGCGCTGCCCCCGGCGTTCCAGGAGCAGCTGCTCACCTTCCTCCGCTCGCTCTGAGCGCTAGCGCACCGCCGCAGGCCCGGCGCGGGGCGGACCCTTCGGCGCTCCGGGCAGCGCGCCCCGATCGAGCCAGGCCTCGTAGGCCTTGAAGTCGTAGGGCCGTCCGAGGAAGTCGCTCACCAGATCTGCCGCGGGCTTTCCGCCACCCATGGCGAGGACGCGATCGCGGTAGCGGTTCGCGGTCTCGCGGGCGAAGACGCCGTTGCTGGCGAAGGGCGTGAAGAGATCCTTGGCGATGACCAGGGACCACATGTACGTGTAGTAGATCGCGCTGTACCCGTTGAGGTGCCCGAACGAGGTCTGCGGGTAGGTGTCCTTCACGTAGGGGAAGGTCCAGTACTTCTCCATCGACTCGGCGACCAGGGCGGTGGAGTCGAGCCCCTCGGCCTCGCGGTCGTGGAGGTGGAGGCTGGTGGCGGCGAGGAACATCTGCCGGCGCACCTCGAGGCCCTTGCCAAACTCCAGCGCGGTGCGGAGCTGCTCCACCATCTTCGTCGGGATGGGCTGGTCGGTCTTCACGTGCTTCGCGAAGCTCTGCAGCACGCCCGGGTCGCGTACCCACTCCTCGAGCATCTGCGAGGGCGCCTCGACGAAGTCCCACTCGGTACGCACTCCGGAGTTCGCCGCCCAGCGGGTGTGGCCGCCGAGCACGTGGTGCACCAGGTGCCCGAACTCGTGGAACAGCGTCCGGACGTCGTCGTACTCCATCAGCCCGCCCGGCCTCGGGAAGTTGCAGAGCAGCGCACCCTCCGGCAGCCGGTGTCCGGCCTGCCCGGAGATGACGGTGAACTGGGCGGCGTGCTTGTACTTCCCCTCGCGTGGGTGGAGGTCCAGGTAGATGCGGCCCAGGGACTTCCCGGCGCGTTCGCCGAACGACGGGCCGGCAATGACGTCGAAGCTCCGCACGTCCTGGTGCCAGACCACGGCGCTCTCCACCGGTCGGTAGGAGAGGTCGAACAGCTTGCCCGAGACGTCGAGCACGCCCTGGAAGACGCGGCCCGCCTCGAAGTACGGCCGGGCCTGCTGCGCGTCGAAGCGGTAGCGCTCTGCCTTCACCCGATCGACGTAGTAGACGATGTCCCACGGGTCGAGCGCCGTTGCGCCGGGCACGTCCTTCCGCTTCCGCTCGAGGAGCAGCTGCTTCTCCTTCCCCGCGCGGTCTCCGGAGGCCATGGTGATCCGCTCGATGAAATCGGACGCGGCCTTCCCGGTGCGGATCATCTTGTTCTCGGTGATGTAGTCCGCCCAGTTCGCGTACCCCAGTGCGCGGGCCAGCTCCTGACGCTTCACGAGCATCCGCTCGAGCACGGCGATGTTCTGGGGCGCCGCACGGGTCATGAACGCCCGCCACATCGCCTCGCGGGTCGATGCCTTCTTCGCGTAGCTGCGGACCGGGAAGTAGTCCGGGTAGTCGGTGGTGAGGAGAATCTTCCCATCCGGTCCGGCCGGGTGCGCCGCGAGATAGTCGGCCGGCAGCCCCGCGAGGTCCGCCGGGCTGAAGGCGACCTTCCTCACGTCGGCGGGGATGTTGCGGTCGAACTCCTGGCCGATGATCACCAGCTCGTCGGCGAGGGCGCGCACCTTCTCGCGGGTCGCGTCATCCCGGTCCACGCCCACGCGCCGGAACTCGAGGAGGTCCCGGGTCATCCACCAGCGGGTGGTGCTGTCCTGGCCCGAGAGGTCCAGGGAGGACAGCCCGTCGTAGAGCGCGCGGTCCTGGTTGATGGCGGTGAACATCGCCTGCAGCTGGCGGTCGCAGTCCTCCGCCGCCTTGCGCATCTCCGGATCCGGGCTGCCCTTGCGCGCCAGCTCGGCCTGGGCGGCGGCGTCGTTCACGACGGCGAGCGCATCGTCGTAGGCGGTGAGCGTGGCGACGGTGTCCCGGGGGGCGGGCGCGGTCTTCACCGCCTCGAGCCCGGTGCGTGCCCGCTCCATCGCGGCCTTGCAGGCAACGGTGAATCCGGAGGCGGGCCCGGAGATGCGAGCGGCGGCAGCGCCCAGCGGCTCGTCGAGCGCGGGGGGAGCCTTCACCGCGGCCGGGGCGGCCGTCTTCGGGGCAGTGGCCGAAGGAGCAGGCGCCGGGGCGCTGGCGCAGGCGAGGACCGTCAGGGTCGGAAGGACGAGGACGAGGCGCATCGGTGACTTTCGAGGAAGGGCGACCATCCGGAGGGGGCCGCGAAAAGGGCGGCACTCTTGCACGGCGGACCGTGAGCGGTCACCTGCATGCAGGGAACCGCGTGTTCCCGACCGGACGGCCGGTGCGAGAGCAAGCGAAGAGCGCTTCCGCGCTCCGAGGAATTCCAGGTCGAGGCCCCTCGTCGAGGTGCCTCGTCGAGGTGCCAGACACCTCGTTCTGAAACCTCGTCTTCGGACACAGCGCCCCGGACGCCGGGTGCGAAGCGGGCGTTGGCCGGTCGCGCATCAGTGGAGCGCCGAGGGACGGTTCTCCGGTCCGCGAGCCGGGCCTGACTCTCGCCGCGGCCCCGGGAGCGTTCCCCGGTTCAGCCACGCCTCGTACGCCGCGACGTCGTAGGGCCGGCCCAGGAAGTCGGTCACCAGCTCCGCGGCGGGCTTTCCTCCCCCCGGCTCGAGAATCCTGCGGCGATAGCGCGAGCCGGTCGCACGATCGAACACGCCAGCCGCCTCGAATGCGGTGAAGAGGTCCTTCGCGATGACCAGCGACCACATGTACGTGTAGTAGACGGCGCTGTATCCGTTCAGGTGGCCGAACGCTGTGTAGAACGTGCTGCCCGGCACGAACGGAAAGGCGCTGTAGCGCGACTGGAGATCCGCGACGAAGGCCGTCGGGTCCATTCCCGTCGGGTCCCGATCGTGGAGGTGCAGGCTGGTCGCGGCGTAGAACATCTGCTGCCGCACGTCGACGCCCTTCCCGAACTCCTCGGCCGCCCGGAGCTGCCGGACCAGCGAGGTGGGGATGGGCTTGCCGGTCTTCACATGGCGGGCAAAGCCCTGCAGCACGTCCACGTTACGCGTCCATTCCTCCAGCACCTGTGACGGGGCCTCGACGAAGTCCCGCTCGGTGCTCGTCCCCGAGTTCGCGGCCCAGCGAGTGTGTCCACCGAGGACGTGGTGAACCAGGTGTCCGAACTCGTGAAAGAGGGTCTGGACGTCGTCGTACTCCATCAGCCCGCCCGAGCGGGGGAAGTTGCAGAGCAGCGCTCCCTCCGGGAGCCGGTGCCCCTTCTGGCCGTTGATGACCGTGTACTGGGCCGCGTGCTTGTACTTGTTCTCGCGCGGATGAAGGTCGAGGTAGATGCGGCCCACGGGTTGCCCCGCGCGCTCCTCGAACGACGGTCCTCCGATGACGTCGTAGACCCGGACCTCCGGGTGCCACACCGTCGCGCCCTGGACGGGCCGGTAGGAGATGTCGAGGAGCTTCCCGGTGACGCCCATGACTCCGTCCAGGACCCGGGTGGCCTCGAAGTACGGGCGAGCCGTCTTGGCGTCGAACCGGTACTGCTCGGCCTTCACCCGGTTCGAGTAGTACGAGTAGTCCCAGGACTCGAACCGGATCGCTCCTCGATCGTCCTTGCGCTTGCGCGCCAGAAGGATGGAGAGCTCGGTCTCCGAGCGGGGCCTCGCCGCGCTGGAGATCCGCTCGATGAAGTCCGAGGCGGCCTTGCCGCTGCGGATCATCTTGTCCTCGGTGATGTAGTCGGCCCAGTTGCCGTAACCCAGCGCGGTCGCGAGCTCGTGGCGCCGGGCGAGGAGCCGGGTGAGCACCTCGGCGTTGGCCGGCGCGCGGGTGTTGTAGGCGCGCCACAGCGCCTCGCGCGCCTTGCCGCTCCGGGCGTAGGCCATGAACGGCTTGTAGTCCGGGTAGTCCGTCGTGAGGCTGATCCTCCCGTCTGCACCGGCCGCATGCGCCTTGCGGAAATCGTCGGGCAGCCCGTCGAGCTCGGAAGGCGTGAAGGTCACGGTCCGGGTTCCCTCGCGGATGTTCCGGTCGAACTCCTGGCCGATCGCCACGATCTCGTCGTTGAGCGCCCGGACCTTCTGCCGGGTCGCCTCGTCCCGGTCCACGCCGGCCCGGCGGAAGTCGCGCAGCTCGCGCTCCATCCACCAGCGGGTTGCCCGTTCCTGCCCCGAGAGATCGAGCCCGGAGAGGACCTGGTACAGGGCTCGGTCCTGGCTGATCCCGGTCAGCAGTGACTGGATCTGCCGGCCGCACTCTTCCCCCGCCTTGCGCATCGCCGCGTCAGGGCTGGCCTGCCGGGCCACGGCAGCCTGCGAGGCGAGGTCGCCCGCGGCGGCGAGCGCGTCGTCGTAGGCGGTGAGCGTGGCCATCGTGTCCCGTGGCGAGCCGCTCGCCTTCACCGCCTCGATCCCGGTCCGGGTGCGAGCCATCGCATCCTGGCAGGCGGCGGCGAGGCCGGAGGCGGCTCCGGAGAGGCGCGCGGCGGCGACTCCCACCGGCTCGTCGAGCGCCGGCGGCGGCTTCACGCTCGCTGGCGGCAGGGCGGCCGACGCCGGCGTGGGTCTCGGCGGCGCCGGCGCGGGACCACCGGCGCAGGCGAGCAGGGTGAGGGCGGTGAGGCTGGGGGCAAGACGCATCGGGGCTCCTCGCGAGTCGACTCTCAGTGCGCGAGTTGTGCCGTCACGCTTGCATGGGGTGCGGTGAACGGCTCCCTGGATGCAGTGAACCGAAGGTCCCCAGCGGGGACGGCACCGTAAGCACCGATCCGGCGCAGCGCGCTGCCCGCTCAGCTCCCCGTTCCGCAGACGGCGAGCGCCCAGACCGGGAACAGTCGCAGGTAGATGTCGTAGTGAATCGCGGAGGTCCGGTTGAACACGCCGGTGATCGGCTGATCCGGCCAGCGGCCGTCCTCGCCCTGGTGCTCGCGCAGCCAGGCCACTCCCCGGCGAACCGCCTCGGAGTCCCGCCGCCCGCAGGCCGCCAGTGACAGCACCGCCCACGAGGTCTGCACCGCGTGCCCGCGCTGTCCGTCCACCCAGCGGCGCTGCCGGTTCGACTCCAGCGTCTCGCTCCAGCTCCCCTCTGGCCTCTGCCGGGCCTGGAGGTAGTCCGCGGCGCGGCGGAGCGCCGGATCGTCCGGACGCGCTCCCGAGGCCACCAGACCGGCTGTCCCGAACCAGGCTCCGTAGCTGAAGCACACGCCCCAGCTGCCCTCCCACGAACCATCGGCGCGCTGCACCTTGCGGATGAAGCGCTCACCTCGACGGATGGGCTCCCGGAGCCACGCCGCATCTTCGGGGGCGAACGCGCTCCAGGCGGCCAGGGCCTGCACGCAGGCCGACGTGCACTCGACGTAGGAGACGTCCACCATGATGGTGGAGAACACGTCCGAGGGATTCAGCGCCTCGAGCCACTTCGGCCCGCGCTGCAGCTCGTAGGTCGCCCAGCCGCCATCCTCGTTCTGGAGCGAGAGGATCTCCTCCACCGCCTCGCGGAGCCGGGCTCGCGGGACCTGGTTCATCCCGACCTTCTCCAGCAGCAAGGAGGCCTTGAGGCCCTCCGCGGTGCAGTCGCTGATCGGCCACCCGTGGGCGCGGGTGGAGAAAGGCCATCCGCCACGGCTCCGGTGCCGATAGCCCTTCTCCATCTCCCGAACGTCCTCCAGCACCTGGTTCGACTCGATGTACCGCGCGGCACGCTCGAGGACCGGGCGCATCTGCTCGACCTGCCCCGTGGCGAGGATGCCCTGCACCGCGAACGCGGTGTCCCACAGCTCGGACGAGTTGTAGCCCTGCATCTTCAGCCCGTCCGGGGCGCGCCATAGATAGTCCGGCAGCCGCTTCACGTGCGCTTCGACCTCGGCACCCCCTGGCCGGGCGAACTGCCACACCACCGTGTTCAGCACCTTGTTGATCGGGCCGATGCAGATGTGGTTCGTCGCCTCGTCCTCTCGGCGGACCTGGTCGAGCACCACCTCCAGCGATCGCTCGCGCGTTCCAGAGGGCGCGAGCCGCTCCCACAGCCCCAGCGCTCCGTTGGCCGCCCGGAGGTACGACGTCCTCGGCGTGTAGGCGTCGGTTCCGGCGACCTGCTCGCGCGCCGCCAGCCAGTCCACCGTCTCGTAGGGCTGGGCGTAGATCTCCTTCCGGATGGAGGCGAGCAGCGGCGTCTCCTTCGCCCGCACTCGCCGGCCGTACAGCCAGCTCATCGGCAGGTACACCATCCGGCAGTGACACCAGAGCTTCGATGGGTGCAGCGGCAGCGATTCGGGGAGGAGCCACAGCTCGGGCGGCACGGGAACGAGGCCCCGGTACTCGTAGAGCCCCAGCATCGCGAGGATGAATTTTCCCCACGAGCCGCTGGACAGCGGTCCGCCGTGAGGGAGGAACCAGGCGCGTGCCCGCTGCAGCTGGGGGTCCTCGGCCGGGATGCCGAGGAGCCGCAGGGTCACGTACACCAGCACCGAGGTGAAGACGTGGCTGTGCGACTCGACGTCCAGCCCCCAGCCCCCGTCGGCGTTCTGGTGCCCCCGCAGGTAGGTGATGAATCCCTCGCGCGTGGCGGGATCGGGCGGTCGCCCGAGTAGCTCCAGGCCCGCGACGTAGACCGGCACCAGAAAGATCGGTCCGCCGTAGTCGCCCTTCCACGAGCCTCCCGTGTCCTGGGTGGCGGCGAGCACCTCCAGCCCGCGCTCGACGGCGCCGGGCGCGGCACGGCTCCGGGGAGCGGTCATGCCCTGCGTCCCTCGGGAACCCCGCGCGCGCACTCGGCGTAGAGCGACTCCAGCGCCCGGTCGTCGGTGACGCTCTCGCGGGTGAGAACCATGATCCGCATGACCGTCTCCCGGTCGATCTTCACCGGGACCGGCTCGAACACCGCCGGGTTGTGGGCCAGGACCGCGAGCGTCCGCACCGCGAAGAGGAGCGGCCAGAGGCAGAAGAGGCGGAGGCCCGGCTCCGAGCGGGGAAGGAACAGCGAGTACTCGAACGCCACGTCACACTCGTGCCTGGCCACTGCCACCAGATCATCGAGCAGGGCCACCGCGGCCTCGCGCTTCTCTGGAAGGACGAGGTTGGCCGGCGTGAGCCCGTGCTTCGCCAGGAGAGTGCGCGGGAGCCAGCAGAATCCGCGATCGAGATCCTCTCGGATGTCCTTGAGGATGTTGGTGAGCTGCAGCGCACGGCCGAATGCCGGTGCGCGGGGCACCAGCTCCGACTTCCGCGGCCGCACCGAATCGTATCCGTCGACGAAGAGGCCGGTGAGCATCACCCCCACCGTTCCGGCGACGTAGTAGCAGTACTGAAGGGTGGCCTGCAGATCCGGCAATCCCTGCGGCGCTCCGCCGTCGAGCCCGATCATCATCTGCGCCATGCCGCCGGTCATCTCGCCCACGCAGGCGGCGATGTGCGGATGGGTCCAGCCAGGCAAACCGCGCATGGCCTCCAGGACAGTCGGAGTGCCCTGGACCAGCTGCACCTCGGCCGTGGGGGCGGACGGCCGGAGCGCGGCCACCGAGCGGCGGGCGAACTCCGCGCTCCTCTCCTCCCAGCCCGGCTCGAGCTTCACCAGGCGTCCGAGCGTATGAAACAGCTCGGCCCGCTCGGATACCTGTCCTCGTGCCTCGTCCTCGAGCGTATCCGCGATGCGGCACAGGAGGTAGGCAACCGTCACCACGAGGTCCATGGGCGGCGGGAGAACCGGGATGTTGAGCGCGAAGGTGCGAGACACCTCCGGGAGAGCGCGACGGCAGAAGTCTTCGGGTCCGGTCACGAGACACCTACGACGGAGAGGCGACTGAAGATGCGCCGAGGCGCGGCACACTCTATAAGAAGGCTCGGAAGAAGGGCCGGGGAGGGCAAGCTGCCTTGATGGAAGTGGACGTGCTCGTCGCCGGTGGCGGCCCCGCCGGGTCTACCACCGCTGCGGCCATGGCTCAGCTGGGTCTGCGCACCCTGCTCGCGGACGCGGGGCAGGATCGCCGCAAGCAGCTGGCGGGCGAGCTGCTTCACCCCATCGGCGTGGAGGAGCTCACCGCGTTCGGCTTCTCCGAGGTGCTGCGGTCCGGCGGTGCACCGATCATCGGCTTCGCGGTGGTGGACGGCGAGAAGACCGCGCTGCTCCCTTACGGGCCCGGCAACCGCGGCCTGGGCATCGAGCACCACTCGCTCGTCACGCCGCTGCTCGACGTGCTCGAGAAGCGCGGCGACGTGGACGTGCGCCGGAAGACCCGCGTCACCCTCGTCTCCGACGGGCCCGAGGGCGTGGAGGTCACCCTGTCCAGGGAGGGCCAGTCGGAGCGGGTGCGCGCCCGGATGCTGGTCGCCGCCGACGGGCGGGCCTCGCCGCTGCGCCGTGCGCTGGGAATCGCGGAGCAACACGATCGCCTCTCGATGATGATCGGCGTGCTGGTGGAAGCCTCGGCGCTTCCCCACGCCGGCCGCGGGCATCTCTTCATCGGCGGCCCGGCCCCGGTGCTCGCTTACCCCATCTCCGACACCGAGGCGCGGGTGATGGTGGATCTGCCGCTCGGCTCCAGTCCCGCTCGCGTCCGCACCGAGCCTGAGATCCTCTCCGGTCTCCCCGAGCCGCTCCGGCAGGCGATCCACTCCGCGCTGGAGCGGGAGGCGCCGCTCGTCGCCTCCAACGACACCCGCATCATGGACCAGGTCTACAGGGGCCACGTGGTTCTGGTGGGGGATGCCGCGGGGTGCTGCCACCCACTGAGCGCGAGCGGCATGGCCTCGGGGGTCCGTGACGCGCGGGCGCTCCACCGGTCCATGTCCGAGGCGGGCAATGACGTTCCGCGAGCGCTCGCCGCCTACGCCCGCTCCCGGCGGCCCGCCAATCGCACCCGGATTGCCCTGGCCTCGTCTCTCTACGAGGCCTTCAGCAGCGACTCCGGCGAGATGGCCGCGCTGCGCAGCGGGCTCTTCCGCTACTGGGAGCGCTCGCCCACCGGCCCGCGCATCTCGATGTCCCTGCTCTCCACCCGCGAGACGCGCATGTCGGTGATGGCGCGGGAGTACGCGCGAGTCGTGGCACACGGGCTGCTTGCCCTGGGGGCGGGAGGAGTTCGAGCCGTGCACGGGCCGCGGCGAACGATGCACGCCGGAGCGCTCCTGGTCGCCTCGGCGCTGCCTCACCTGCGCACGGCGATGGCCGGCGTGGTGGAGGACCGGATGCTGGCGCTTCCCCCGGGTCACGTCCCCGCCGCCGGCGAGCCGCTGGCCCCCAGCCGGGCCTCGGCGTCCAGGTCGTAGCGCCGGCCACGCCAGTCCACCCGGCGGTTCAGCTTCGCGGCGATCTGCACCAGTCCGCCGATGAGCGGGATCACCGCCGGCACCCACAGCTGGTGCAGGCGGATGCGCGGACCGTGGTAGGCGCGCTGGAGCGAGGCCTGGGTGAACACCGAGAAGGCGATGGGGAGCAGCGCCGCTCCGGCCGCCGCGAGGTGTCCGGTGGCGAGCGCGACGGCCAGCACCGCCCACGCCACCCAGCAGGAGACGCCGCGCACCCAGTTGGGCCAGGTGAAGCGGAAGGAGAGCCCACCCTCGCTGAAGAGGATCCACCGCCGGAAGGTGCGGAAGAACTGGAGCGGTCCCATCCCGCCGACGACGATTCGCAGCGGCGACTCGATGACCACGTTCTTCCAGCCGGCGTTCCACAGCGCTCGGCCGATGTACATGTCATCGACGAACTGCCCCTCGGCCACGCCGACGCCGCCCACCGCATCGAGGGCCTGGCGCCGGCAGACCATGAGCTGCCCCATGATGAAGTCCAGCTCGCCGCGGGGCTCGGCCGCCCAGGAGACGGTCGGGCCATACCAGGCGTTCATCAGCAGCTCGTAGCCCACGTCTCCCGCGGTGGGCCGGTCGGCGGCGGCCACCACCGGGGCGAAGGTGCAGCCGCAGTCCGGCCTGGCGAGCAGCTCGGAGACGAGTCGACCCAGGAGGTCCTTCGCCGGGCGGCTGTCCGAGTCGTTGAAGGCGAGCAGCTCACCGGTCGCGGCGACGACCCCCACCAGCATCGCGTTGAGCTTTCCGGTGCGGCGCGGAGGGGGAGAGCCGGAGAAGAGCAGCTCCACGCGCCGGGCCGGGGTGGGGTGCTCGGCGATGAGCCGCCGGATGACCGGGGTGGCCGGGTCCTCCTCGGAGTCGACCACGAAGAGGAGCTCCAGCGGGCCCGGGTACTCCATCTCGAGGAAGGCGCGGATGTTGTCCTCGGCGCCGATGTCCACCCCCTTCACCGGACGGATGACGGAGATGGAGGGGGCGGTGGCCGGAAACGGCGGGGGGGCCGGACGGCGGGCGAGGACGCGTCGCAGCCGCACGTGGCCCTCGACCAGGAGGACCAGCGAGAGGATGGCCAGGGCGACGAGGACGGTGCTCATGGGTTGCTCTTCTCCCCGTGTGCCGAGAGGGCCAGACGTTGCAGGGCCCGCGGCGCCCACCAGTTGGCGTTCCCGAAGAGACGCATGGTGGCCGGCACGATCAGCACTCTCACCAGGGTGGCATCGAGCGCAACCGCAATCGCCATTCCGAGCCCCATCGCCTTGACCACCAGGATCTTCGCCAGGGCGAAGGCCGCGAACACGGCAACCATGATCGCCGCCGCGCTGGTGATGAGGCTCCCGGTCTTCTCCAGACCCTCGGCGACCGCGGAGCGATTGTCGCCCGCCCGGTTCCACTCCTCGCGCATCCGCGAGAGCATGAGCACCTGGTAGTCCATCGAGAGCCCGAAGAGGATGCAGAAGAGGAGGACCGGGAGCGCCGGCTCGAGCGGCCCGGGCTGGAAGTCGAGCAGCCAGCGCAGATGGCCCTCCTGGAAGATCCACACCAGGGCCCCGAAGCTCGCCGCGAGGGAGAGGAAGTTCATCACCACCGCCTCCAGCGGGAGCACCACCGAGCCGAGAAGGATGAACAGCGCCACCAGCGTGACCAGCACCACCAGACCCACCGCGAGCCAGGCCCGGCCGAGCACGAACGCGCTCGAGTCGACGTCGCTGGCGGTCTGTCCGCCGACCAGCACCCGTCCGTCCCCCACCGCCCTGTCCTGGCGGAGCGCCTTCACCAGCTGCCGCGCCTCGTTGCTGGAGGCGGGCGCCGGGATGAGCACCTGTGCGACGGCGACCTTCCCGTGCACGTACGCCGCCTCGGCGAGCGCGAACTCCGGTGGACGGAACGCCGGCGGAGCGTTCGCGAGCTGGAGGTACTGCGCGCGGGTCACCGAGGGATCGAGGTTGACGATGCTCTCCACTCCCACCACGCCGGGAAGCCGCGCCCATCGCCGGGTGGCGTCGTAAAGGGCGGCGACGCGCTCGGGGGTGAAGGGGTCTCCGGGGAACTCCACCGCGACGAGGATGCGCGTCGCGCTCTGCTCGGGGAAGGCCCGGGCCAGCGCCGCGGCGCCCTGGCGCGACTCGGTCGACTCGGGGAGAGCGGTGATGTCGGTGCCGGCGGTCTGCAGGCGGACGAAGGGCCAGCCCAGGAAGGCGACGAGCGCCAGGGTGGGCAGGAGCACCTGGAGCGGATGCTCCATCACCCAGCCGGCGAGCCGGTGCCACAGCCCGGCACGGAGCCCGAACGCAGGAATGGGCACGCGGCCGATGTCCACCCGGCGCCCGAGCCAGCCGAGGATGACCGGCAAGAGCGTGAGGGCGAAGAGGACCGCGAAGCCGACCACGATCGCTCCGCCCAGGCCCATCGCCGCCAGGAACGAGCCCCGGTAGAAGAGGAGCCCCGAGAGGCCCGCGGCCACGGCGAGCCCGGAGAACGCGACCGCCCGACCGGCGGTGTCCATGGTTCGCTCGAGCGCGGCCTCCACGCCGGCGCCGCCCTCGAGCTCGGCGCGAAAGCGGCTGACGATGAACAGCGAGTAGTCGATGGCCACGCCGAGCCCGATGAGGCTCACCACGTTGAGCGTGTACTGGGCCATGTCCAGGTGGTGGGAGAGGGCGAGCACCGCGCCGACGCCCGCCAGCACCGCCAGCCCGCCGACGACGATGGGAAGGAGGGCCGCAACGACGGTGCGGAACACCCAGAGGAGCACCACCAGAGCCAGCGGGAAGGAGACGAGCTCGGCACGCAGCAGGTCGTGCTCGAGCTCGCTGTTGAGGTCGAAGAGGAAGGCGGGCTTCCCGGTGATGGCCACGGTGAAGGGCCCGTCGCGGAGGGCGGCCTTCACCGCGGGGAAGGCCTTCACCGCTGCCTTCTCGTCTCCCTTGAGCCGCACCAGCACCAGGGCGGTCTTTCCGTCCCGGGAGACGAAGCGATCCCGGGCCTGCTCGGGCGCGGAGACGACCGAGACCACGCTCTCCACCTCGGGGCGGGCGCTCACCTTGTCCAGATGGAGCGTGAGCACGCTCTGGAAGACGGCGTCGGTCGCGGCCAGCTTCGGATGACTGAACAGCGCGACCACGCTGGTGTCGGTGTCGGCCCCGGCGGCTCCGCGGACGAGCTCCGCGGCGCGCGCCGACTCGGTGCCCTCGATGGTGCCGCTGGTCAGGGTCCCGCCCCGGACGATGGACAGCACCGCCAGCGCGAGGATGGCGAGCGCGCCTGCGAGGACGGCCAGGCGATGCCGGGAGACGGCCCGGGCCAGGGCGACGAACATGAGGGGGTGTGCTCTGCCCGATCCCCTGCCTTCAGGCAATGGTGGCTTAGGCGGGGCCGGTTGGGGGAGACGTTCAGGGGACGCTCGAGGAGACCGAGCTCACGTCCAAGCGAGGGGGCCAGAGCGTCCCGCGGGCGGCCCCGCGATGGATGCTACCGGGTTCCGGAACCGCGAAGCTGTCGGATGATCGCGTTCCAGTAACGGACGTACTCGACATGCTGAGCTCGGTCGAGAACGGCCTTGTTCTCGGGATCTATCGGGCTCCCGCCGAGGAGGACCGGCTTGATCTCGACGATCTCTCGCCCGGTGAGACCCTTGCTGGCTTTACTCGTCATGCGTCAGCCGCTCCAGGAACCGGGAGAACGAAGTTGCGATCGGTTCAAGGTACTCGAGGTCCATTCCGATGAATGGAACCTCTCCGACGCTCCAGGGCGAGGTACGGAGGTCGAACGCATAGGCGTCTCCTCCGCCACTCGATCCGATGAGGAGGACACCGGGGACATATTGGAAGACCTCGTACTGTTCGTTCAGCTGCTTCAGATCCTCGACTCGATACAGGTCCAGATAGTTCGACCCGATGTTCCCGACGCCGCCATTCGCTCGTGTGAGGAATTGCCTGTAGTCATCCGGGAGCGTCAAACCCAGCGAGGCTTCTGCCTTCTTGATCGACTCAGGATCGGCGCCAGGATTCGCCTCCCAATTCTTCAAGATCTCGGCAAGGTCCATCTCAGGATCTCCCCATTCCGAACGCCCGGCGTGTGTCAGTCGCAGGAGCCGGACATCTCGGTGATCCACTGCCGCACCAGCTCGACGCCGTGCGCGTCGACGACGCTGCGGCCAATCTGCGGCATCGCCACCGCTGGCGAGGTCGACTCCATCCGGTAAGGAACGATCGACGCGTCGGGCTGACCCGGAACCACGTCGTATAGACGGCCGCCGGCGCCCGGACCCGCCGCGACCGGGTGCTTGCACACTCCGAACTGCACCGGGTCGGTGACCGATGCTTGCAGGAACAGCCCGCTCACCCGCGCATTGCCCTGGGGGCTGTGGCAGAAGCCGCAGTTCGCCTCGAGGTACGCGCGGGCGCGCTCCTCGACGGTGCCGGCCGCCGGGTCTGCCGCATCGGGAAGGCGGGGTGCGCTCCCCGGATCCGGGGAGCCCGAGAGGATGCCCAGCCGTGTCCAGTGCGCGAGCTGGTTCTCCGGTCCTGAGCCGTAGTCCAGATCGCCATTCAGCCAGCGCGCCTTCGGGCTGAGGGGGCCGACCGGTCCGCTCTCTGCGTGGCACTGCTCGCACTGCGGCCGGCTCGGGATGAGGTAGTTCGGATGCTGCGTGACGCCATCCACGTCGACGTAGGAGAAGCTCACGACGCCGCCTCCGGGCACCGCGACCGCTTCGGTCCCTCCGTCGTTCCAGCGGTAGGCCATGAAGTGCCAGCCTCCGCCGGCCCTCCACTCGACCCGGGTCTCGATCCAGCGGATGGGGAGCGAGCCATTCCGGGCATCGTCACGGAAGCCAAAGCTCTTGGTGAAGACCGTCCCGTCGGGGAACCCGAGCGCGTCCGTATCGTCGTAGGTGGCGTGGTTGCCCGGGGGGAGGCGCACGGTCCTCCGCTTGATGGCGCCATCCGAGTAGAGCGGCGTGTTCGGCGCGAAGGGAACGACGTCGGTGGCGAGCGCCTTCACCTCGCCGCCGGAGAGCTCCACCTGGCACCACTCGGCGAGCGTGTTGGGCGCGGTGCCGTCGGTGGGGACGCGCGGTGTACACGTCCCGTTCGAGCTCGGCCCGCACGCCGCCGGCAGGAGCAGCACGCTGGCGGCGATCCCCCTGACGATCCTCCGCATCCGCTCCACCTCGCCTCGCGCCTCAGAAGGCCGGCAGGGTCACCGCGGGAAGCGCGGGCAGCGTGCAGGCGAACGCCGATTCATCGAAGGTCAGAAAGTCCCCGAGCGGTACGGGAGTCGGGCTGCCTGCCTGCGCGGCTGACCACTGCTGGAAATGCAAATCCGCGAAGTGGCCGGAGCCGTTGTCATGTGCGCAGATGCCGTAGGGGTTGGTGCCGCTGCCGAGCGCGATGACGCCATCCCAGCTGACGTCCGACACGTGATTGTCCAGCCATGGGTGAGCGCCCTGGAAACCGCTGGCCAGCAGGAGCGCGAGCTGCGCGCTCGGATGGGTCGGGTCACCGATCCCGGCGGTGGGATCCGTCCCGTTGTTGGTGAAGGTGTTGTTGTGCACATGGACATTCCCGGGAACAGGGCTGTAGCC
>JBKPMY010000172.1:0-19046 GCA_046732375.1 Myxococcota bacterium | reverse complement strand
GCGGCCAGATGCATCCCTGTGGCTGGAAAAGCCCGATGAAGAAGAGATCCTCGAATCGCGGGTGGAAGACCTTCAGGTACAGGGGAACCTCTCGCCCCGAGTAGTCACCGACCTCCCCGGTGTCGAGGAAGGGGAAACGGGTCACGTACCCGGTCGCGGCGATGACCACGTCGACCTCCGACGAGCTCCCGTCGACGAAGTGGACCGTCCTTCCCTCTAACCGGGCGATGTCCGGACGAGGATGAATGCGCCCGTGCCGGATGAAGTACAGCAGCTCCGAGTTGATGGTGGGATGCGCCTCGAAGGGCCCGTGGACGGGCTCGGGGAGCCCGTACTGCGAGTTTTTTCCCTGAACGAGCCAGACGGTGAGCTTTCCCATCTGCTGGCGGATGCCCTTGGGGAACTTGCGCATCAGCCGATCGTTGATGACGTCGGTCGGGACGCCCATCAGGAACTTGGGAACGAACCAGTACCCGCGTCGCATGCTGATCTCGGTCCGTGCCGAGCGGCGCGCGCTCTCCACCGCGATGTCGCACGCCGAGTTTCCGCCGCCGATGACCAGCACCCGCTTCCCCGCGAAGGGCTCGGCGCTCTTGTAGGCATGGCTGTGGAGCAGCTCGCCGGCGAACGTCCCCGGATAGCTCGGCATGCGCGGGTCCCAGTGGTGCCCGGAGGCCACGAGGAGCGCGTCGAACTCCTCGCGTCGCCCGTCGCCCAGCGACACCGTCCACCCGCCTTCGGGGCGGGCCCGGGCGCTCGTCACCTCGGTCCGCAGCTCCAGCACCCGGTCCACCCCGAAGTGGCGGGCGTAGCTCTGGAAGTACTCCTTCAGCTCGGCGTGCCCCGGGTAGTCCGGGTAGCCGTCCGGCATCGGGAAGTCCTCGTACTGGGACAGCCGCTTGCTGGAGATGATGTGCGTGGTGTCGAAGACGCTCGAGTGGCTGGGATCGGGTGAGTAGATCCAGTTGCCGCCCACCTCCGCGTTGCGGTCGTAGACCACCACCCGACGAAAGCCCGAGCCGAGGAGGTTCTTCGCCGCGGCGATGCCGGATGGCCCAGCGCCGATGACGCACACCCGCTGCTCGGTGCCCAGGGGCCGGGTGGTGGAAACGGCGGGGGAGTGGGTCGGTCGCGGCTGCATGCGCTGATCGGGTCTTCCGGTCCCGTCCACGTTCGCACAACCGCGCGGCTGGATGGCAGCGGGAAGCGGGCGGCCGGGCGCCGCGTGCGGAGATTCACCGGGACGTTCTGATAACCTCGCTTGCCGCTTCGGCCCAATGACGTCCCCGCCCATCCGCGACACTCCCCCGCCCGAGGATCGCTCCCGGCACCGCCTGATCCTCGCCGAGCCGCCACCACCTCCGCCCGGCCCTCCCTGGAAGACGTGGGCGCGCCGCGGGGGGAGGCTCCTCGCCTACCTCGCGCTGGTGGGAGCCACGGCGGCCGTGTTCGGCTCGCTCGTCGTCTACTACGCGTTCAGCGAGGGGCTCCCGGAGATCCCCCGGGTCGCCGCGTGGGCACCGCCCATCCTCACCGAGGTCTACGCCGACGACCAGGTACTCTCGGGCGAGTTCTACGACGAGCGCCGGAAGGTCGTTTCGTACGAGCGGATCCCCAAGCGCCTCGTGCAGGCCTTCATCGCCTCCGAGGACGCGAGCTTCTTCGACCACCCGGGCATCGACGCCTTCGGCACGCTGCGCGCGGCGATCAAGACCGTGCTCAAGAAGTCCACCGGGGCGGGCAGCGTGCAGGGCGGCTCGACCCTGACCCAGCAGACCGCCAAGGCGCTGCTCATCTCCTCCGAGGGCTTCGCCAAGGCGACGAAGCGCAGTGGCTCGGCCGGGCTCAAGCGCAAGGCTCGCGAGGCGATCCTCGCTCTCCGCCTGGAGAAGGCGCTCACCAAGGAGGAGATCCTCTACCTGTATCTGAACGGGGTCTACCTCGGGCACCACAGCTATGGGGTGCAGTCCGCGGCCGAGAACTACTTTCGCAAGGACGTGCGTGACCTCACCCTCGCCGAGTCGGCGCTGATCGCCGGCCTGCCCCAGGCTCCGAGCCGGTATTCGCCGTTCCTGAATCCCAAGGAAGCGAAGCGGCGCCGGGCGTACGTGCTCGGGCAGATGCGCGACAAGGGGATGATCTCCAAGGCCGAGCACGACGCCGCGATGGCGGAGGAGGTCCACGTCTTCCCGGTGGAGGACGTCTTCCACGAGTTCGCGCCCTACTTCGTCGAGCAGGTGCGCAAGGACGTGGTCCAGCGCTACGGCAACCCGTCGCTGCTCCGGGGCGGGCTCAAGGTCTTCACCACCATGGACTCGGAGAAGCAGCGAGCCGCGCAGGAGGCGATGCTCGGCGGCCTCCTCCAGGTGGACAAGCGACAGGGCTTCCGCGGGCCGGTGATGACCCTCGAGTCTCCGGAGCAGCGGAAGGCCTTCATCGACCGCAGCGAGAAGGCGCTCGGGGGTAAGCCCATCGAGAACAATCGCTACTACGTGGCCCTGGTGAACGCGGTGGAAGACACCCGGGTCGACGTGCAGGTGGGCACCCACAAGGGAGTGCTCCCCCTGCTCGGCATGCGCTGGGCTCGCAAGGTGAATCCGGAGGTCTACTACCCCGGGGCGATGCTCACCTCGGCGAAGAAGGTGGTGAAGCCGGGCGACGTCATCGTGGTGCGAGCGGTGGCGCCCAAGGACCTCACCGACGACCGCGAGCAGTACGACAAGAGGCTCTTCGAAGCGCTTCCCCAGAACGTGCAGCTCTACCGGCTGGAGCAAGAGCCCGAGCTGCAGGGCGCGCTGGTGTCGATCGATCCCCAGCGGCAGTACCTCTCGGCGATGGTGGGCGGCTACGACTTCGACGCCAACGAGTACAACCGCGCCTTCCAGGCCTGTCGCCAGCCGGGGAGCAGCTTCAAGCCGGTGGTGTACTCGGCGGCGCTGGAGAAGCTCGACTGGACCGAGGCCCACGTGATCGTGGACAGCCCCATCGTCGAGAACGACCCCGAGCACCAGGTGCGCTGGAAGCCGGAGAACTACACCGAGGAGTTCCACGGGGACGTTCTGCTGCGCACCGCCCTGGTCAACTCGATGAACATCCCCGCGGTGAAGACCTTCATCGCCGTGGGCATCGAGCCGATGGCCCAGTGGGCGAAGAAGCTCGGCCTCAGCACCCCGATGAATCGCGACTTCTCGGCGGCGCTGGGCAGCTCCTGCGTCTACCCCTTCGAGCTCGCGCAGGTGTACTCGACCTTCAACCGGCTGGGGGTGAAGAAGCCCACCTACGTGCTGCGGAAGATCGAGGACCGCTACGGGCGGATGCTGGAGGACCACACCGCCTTCGACGACCCCTGGGCCTCGCTCACCGACCGCATCACCGGCGGCTACGCCCGCCTCTACGCCCCGGGCGAGCAGGTGATCTCGCCGCAGTCTGCGTGGATCCTCACCGACCTGCTCCGCGGCGTGGTGCGCGAGGGCACGGGAACCCCGGCGCAGCGGCTGGGCAAGCCCGCCGCGGGGAAGACCGGGACCACCAATGACTCGTTCGACGCCTGGTTCGCCGGCTTCACCCGCGACCTGGTGACCGTGGCCTGGGTGGGCTACGACCTGAACCCGCACCCGCTGGCTCGCTTCGAGACCGGCGGACGTGCCGCGCTCCCCATCTGGGTCAGCTACATGCAGCGGGCGCTGGACGGGAAGCCCCAGCCGGAGTTCGCGCCACCGGAGTGGATGCAGGACTCGCTGGAGCGGAAGATCATCGACACCAAGACCGGGAAGATCGCGTCCAACGCGAGCCGCACCAACGCGGTGATGTGGTTCAAGAAGGGCAGCGCCCCGGACGAGAAGACGCCGCCGAAGGACAGCGTCGACCCGTCGAGGTTCATGACCCTGCCGAACTAGGTCAGGGAGCCCGCGGTCAGGGTCCGCGCCCGCACCCGACTAAGGCTTCACCCCGGACTTGCCCATCACCCGGGCCACCACGGCGTCCGGCACCCAGCGGGCGGCGCGCGTGGCGAGCACCATCGGCCAGGGGTACGCGAACTGCTTCTCGCCCCGGAGGATCGCGCGCCCCATGCGGTCGGCGGCGTCTTCAGCCTCGAGCAGGAACGGCATCTTGAACTTGTTCTTCGCCGTCATCTCGCTCTTCACGAACCCGGGGTTGATGCAGGTGACCTTCACTCCGGCGGACCTGAGATCCAGGTGGAGGCCATCGCAGTAGACCTCGAGGAACATCTTGGTCGCCGCGTAGACACCCATCTTCGGGGTGACGATCCACCCGGCGAGCGATGAGATCCCCACCAGGTGACCGCGGCCGCGCTCGGCCATGTGCGGGGCGAGGGTGGCGAGCGTCGCCGCCGCGCCGGTGACGTTGATCTGGATCATCCGCTCCACCCGCTCCCAGGTGTCCTTGCGCGGATTGGCCTCGCCGCCCACGCCCGCGTTCGCGATGACCACGTCCAGCCCACCCTCGGCCTTCCGGTCGACGTCGGGCAGCACCCGGCGAACGGCGGAAATGTCCGAGACGTCGAGCGCGAGCGGCACGATGGTGCCCGGGCGGCCGGCGGGGTCGGCGGCGAGCGTGTCCAGCAGCTCGGTCCGCCGGGCGGCAGCCCACACCTTCGCGCCTCGGCGGGCGAACCACAGCGCGAGCGCGCGGCCGAGGCCGCTGGAGGCGCCGGTGATCAGGACGTTGCGAGCAGGGTCGTTCACGGCGCGGACTCTGTCTCAGCAGCCGGTCTCTCTCCAGCGCTCCGGAGCCGAGGGGTGACGCCGGCGGCACGCGCGTCGTCCCGGCAGCTCGGGGGAGGTCCGCGGCCGGCCCTCCCCCTGCAGCGAGCGACCGCAAGGTCCGGAAGCGCCCGAGCGTTCTCCTCTCCGCCAACCGGGAGGTCCCATGCGCTCCGTCCTCGCCGTCCTGGGAGTGTTTCTCCTCTCCGCGGCCGCCACCCCGGACGCCGGCGTGGCGCCGGGCCCTCGGATGTTCGAGCGGCTGAAGACGCTGGCAGGCGAGTGGGAGGGCACCTTCGAGTGGTCACAGGGGCGCACCGGCTCGGGCACGCTCCGCGTCAGCTACTACCTGACCGGCGGCGGCTCGGCGCTGGTCGAGAATCTCGTGATGGGCGGCGTGCCGACGATGACCACCGTCTACCATCTGGACGGCGCCGACCTCCGGATGACGCACTACTGCGCGGCGCGGAACCAGCCTCGGCTGCGCGCGGTGCGGTTCGACGAGGCGCAGGGCTCCGCCGAGTTCACCCTGGTCGACGTGACCGGAGTGGCCCCGAAGAATGCGGGGCACGTCCAGGCGTTCTTCGTCCGGCTGCTCGACCCCGACCGGCTGAACCTTCGCTTCACCTTCGGCGGCGGCTCCGGCCCGGGCGGCGTGGAGAACATCCTCGTGCGACGAATCCGGCAGGGCTGAGGCTCCAGCTCACCGGACCGAGATTTGCCCCGCGGAGCGGACCGCCTTCCGCGTCCACAGCGCGTAGGCGGGGATCCCCGCGAGCACCAGACCAAGCCCGGCGAGGGTATTCAGCGGGTACGCCCGGGCGGTGGAGAGCACCACCAGGGTGGAGACGAGCACGAACGCAGCCGTGGTGAACGGATGACCGGGCACCCGGAACCGGACCAGCTCCCCACCCACCGCGCGCCGCCGGAGGACGAACAGCGAGGCCGCCGACAGCCCGAAGAAGACCCAGTCCGCCGAGACCACGTAGCCGAGGATCTGCTCGTACCGCCCCGAGAGCGCGACGCCGATGCCCAGCCCCGCCTGGAGCACGATGGCCACCACCGGGACACGGGTTCGCTCCGAGACCCGGGCCACACTGGAGAAGAAGACCCCGTCGGAGGCCATGGCGAAGTACACCCGGGGCATCGTCAGCAGCGAGTGGCTGAGGAAGCCGAGGGTAGACACCGCGATGCCCAGGGCGATGAAGGTGGCGCCTCGCGGGCCGAGGATCGCGCCCATCAGGGTCGACGCCGGCGTCCCGGTCGCAGCGAGGCCCGCCGGGCCGAGCCCGCGCAGGTAAACCCAGTTCGCGCCCAGGTAGAGGACCACCACCCCGAGAACTCCGGCCACCAGAGCCCGGGGAAGGTTGCGGCGGGGCTCGCGCACCTCGGCGGCCACGAAGTTCGCTGCCTGCCAGCCGCCGTAGGCGAAGAGCACCGGCACCATCGCCGCTCCGAAGGCGAGCAGCCCCTCCGGTTCGGCGGCGGGTCCGTCGACGGGCGGCCGATGGAGGAGGAGCCCGAGGACGATGAGCGTCATGAGCACGCCGATCTTCAGGACCATCAGCGCTCCCTGCACCAGGCTCCCGCTCTTCACCCCGAAGCAATTCACGATCGCGAGCGCGAGGAGCGTGAGGACCGCGACCGTCTTCTCATCCAGCGGCATGCCGGTGAGCTCGACCGCGTAGCGACCGAAGGTCATCGCCACCGCGGCGGTCCCGCCGGCGTTGATGACCATCAGGAGCGCCCAGCCGTAGAGGAAGCCCACCAGTGGGTGGAATGCCTCGCGGAGATAGGCGTACTGGCCGCCCACCTTGGGCATCCGCTCGGCGAGCTCGGCGTAGACGAAGGCGCCTACCAGGGCGACGGCGCCGCCGGCCACCCAGGCGCCGAGGATCAGGGCCGGAGAGTGCACGTGTCGGGCGACCACCGAGGGATTGATGAAGATCCCCGAGCCGACGATGCCGCCCATCACGACGAGCGTGGCCTCGACCAGGCCCAGACGCGGCAGCAGGGATGGCGTGGTCGATTCGCTCACGGTCGCTGGCGCAGTCGCGCCGCCGTGGGTACGCGAACCGACCCCCGGGGGGCGGGGCCTCGAGGAATCGCGGAGCGTCCCCGCCCGGTCAGCGCCGTCAGGATCGCCCGATAGACCCGGGGACTCCGCGGCAGCGCGAGGTGGCCGACCCCGGCCACGAGGGTCACGTTCTCCGGAGGGAAGCCTGGCGTGCCTCCGTGGATCCGGGCACGAGCGCTGGCGACCAGAACGACCCCGTCACCCAGCAACCATGACAACACGTGCAGCGGGTCGGAGTGCAAGGTGCCGACGATGGCGTGGTGGGTCCCGGTCCGCGGCAGCGGGACCCACGTCCCGTCCGGGACGATGTCCCCCGCTGCGAGGTCCTTCACTCCCGCGCTTCGGAGGTCAGCGACCGCTCCCACCAGCCGCGTCCATGGATTAGGGAACGCCTTGAGGAACGAGGTGGCCACCCGACCGGCACGCTCGAGCGGTGAGCCGAGATGGGGGACGCCGAGGTGCACGGTGCGCCGGACGAGGGGGATCCACGGCGCCGAGCGAGCCGCCCCGTGTTCCAGCGCGCTACGCACGACGAGCCCGCCCATGCTGTACCCGATGAGGGCGATCGTGCTCGGTCGGATTGGCCAGGCCGCTGCCAGCTGCTCCAGCAGCAGGTCCAAGCTTTCGCCGTTCTCCCGGATGGACCGCCCGGTGTTGTAGCGCAAGAACACCGAGGTGAAGCGTGCATCGCGTTCCAGGAGCGCACCGAAGGTGATGCGCTTGCGCCCCGGGCGTTCCCACACGGCCTCGGTCGTTCCGAGCCCATGGACCCACAGCGCGATGTTGCGGCTGGGCCGAGGGAAGCCTTCCCGGAGGGCCCCACGCGAGGGAGGGATCGCCCGGCCGTCCCGCACCAGGGTCATCTCGGAGGCGAGCCCGAAGGCATGCAGTCGATCACCGAAAGAGGCCTGCAGCACGGCGGTCATCCCGGCGAGACGACCCTGGGGCCGCCGGGTTCTCCGCCTGGGTGGTGATGGCCGAGGCACTGTCTCCGGATGGTGCCACATGACCCGAGGGACCGGCGACGTGGGTCGGCCCCGCGCTCGAGGGCGCGCCCGCGTGCGGCCTCAGAGCTTCCAGAACGGCTTCAACGCCTCCCGGCTCCCCTCGATGGCCCGAAGCGCTTCCCGGCCCGCCCCGCGGGGGAACTCGTCCCGGCGCCCGGCCATCACCTCGAGGCAGGCGTGCACGCTCCGCGGCAGGCCGAGCAGCGAGTACCCGCCCTCCAGTAGCAGCACCAGCCTGCCGCCGGCGAACTCCTCGGCCAGCGACTTCATCGCGCTGCACATCGCCGCGAAGCCCCGCTCGGTGAGGAGCATCCCCCCGAGCGGGTCGTCCTCGTGCGCGTCGAATCCCGCCGAGACGATGACCAGGTCGGGCCGGAAGGCATGGGCGATGGGCAGGAAGACCTCGTGAAAGGCAGCGCCCAGGTCGGCGTCGCTCCGTCCCGCAGGAAAGGGCACGTTCACCGTGTAGCCCGCGCCGGCCCGCTCGCCGATCTCGTGCGAGGCGCCGGTGCCCGGGTAGAAGGGGTACTGGTGCACGGACTGGTAGAGCACGTCGCCGCGCTCCCAGAACACTGCCTGCGTCCCATTCCCGTGGTGCACGTCCCAGTCGAGGATCAAAACCCGCGCCGCCCCGAGCACCCGCGCCGCCTCTGCAGCCACGGCGGCGTTGTTGATGAAGCAGAACCCCATCATCCGGTTCGGCTCCGCATGGTGACCCGGCGGGCGAAGGAGAGCGAACGCGGTCCGGTAGGTGCCGCCCATCACCGCCTCCACCGCCTCGATGGAGGCGCCCGCCGCCGCGAGCGCCGCGTCGTGGGTGCTCGGCGAGTCGAAGGTGTCCGGGTCGATCGCCACGTGCGTCCCGGCCAGCCCGGCGAACTCCTCGAGCAGCTCCGCCTCGTGCACCCGGGCAATCTCCTCGGGCCGGGCCATCCGGGGCTGGCGGAACTCGAGCGTGGGGAGCCGGTGCTGCTCGAGGTACTCCAGCGTGCGCGAGAGTCGCAGCGGCGACTCGGGGTGCCCACGCCCCGGCTGGTGCTGCAGGAACAGCGGATGGGTGAGGACCAGGACGGGCGTGGACACGGTGCAGGAGTCAGGAATGTAGCGCACCGCCCCTGTCCGGGCCTGCCGGCCGCAACGAGGCGCCCGCCGGGCCGGTCCGGGAGAGTACAGTCCGGGCTCATCCGTGGTGCGGTGGCTCCGACAACTCGGGCTGCACAACGCGCTGTTCGGCGTGTCCAGCCTGTCGCTCCTGGCCGTGCTGGCGGCCATCTGGCTGTACGTCTCCCATGACGCCAGCCTGCTCTCCGCGATCCACCGCGGAGACGAGGCAGGCGTGCTCAGCCAGCTCGGGAGGACCCTCCTGACGGCGATGGTGCTGGGCTTCGTCACCTTCGCCGTGCTGCTCTGGGTGCTCAGCCGGCTGGTGCTCACCCGGCCGCTAGAGGTGATCCTGGTCGCGGCGCGGCGGATGAGCGAGGCCGACCTCACCCAGACCGTGAGCCTCGCCGGGAGCGACGAGCTCGCCGTCCTGGCCGGGGCGCTGAATCGCATCGCGCAGGGACTCCGGGACACCCTCTCCCGGGTCCGCGCGGTGAGCGAGGCGGTGGGCTCGGTCATCGACCAGCTGTCACGTTCCGGGGTCCAGGTCAGCTCCGGCGCCACCAGCATCCAGTCCCAGGTCACGGAGACCAGTCGCTCGATGGCCGAGGCGGTCGGCACGCACCAGGAGGTCGCGGCGCACGTCGAGGCGCTGCAGCGCACCGCCGAGGAGAGCACGGCACGCATCGCGGAGATCGCCCGGCGAAACGAGGAGGTCGCCGAGGGCGTGGAGCAGATGGCGGCCAGCGTTCAGGAGACCACCGCCGCCATCGACGAGATGACCCGGAGCATCCTCGACGTCGCCCGGGCCATCGAGGAGCTGGGGGGGTCCACCGAGGAAACGTCCTTCAGCATCAAGCAGATGGACGTCAGCATCGGCCAGGTGGAGACCAACGCCAACGAGACCGCGCGGCTGTCGGAGCAGGTTTCGGCCGAGGCGGC
The DNA here is from genome assembly GCA_046732375.1 of Myxococcota bacterium. GTDB lineage: Bacteria > Myxococcota > Myxococcia > Myxococcales > Myxococcaceae > RPRB01. The sequence continues at coordinate 9,195 of JBKPMY010000172.1, read as the reverse complement.
CAGCGGGGTGCAGTCGCTCCAGAAGACGCTCGCCGGCATCGACCGGATCCGCGAGTCGAGCGAGCTCGCCGCCCGGGTCATCGAGGGGCTCGGTCGCCGGGTGGGCGAGGTGGTGGCCATCCTCGACGTCATCGACGAGGTCGCCGAGCAGACCAACCTCCTCGCCCTCAACGCGGCGATCATCGCCGCCCAGGCCGGTGAGCAGGGCAAGGGCTTCGCCGTCGTGGCCGACGAGATCAAGGAGCTCGCCGAGCGCACCGGTGCCTCCACCAAGGAGATCTCCGAGCTCATCGCCCGGGTGCAGGACGAGAACCGGAATGCGGTCGAGGCGGTGGAGCAGGGCGTGCGCCACGTGCAGGAGGGGGTCGAGCTCGGCCGCGAGGCGGAGACCGCGCTCAAGCGCATCAGCGCCACCGCCAACCGGAGCACGCTGATGGTCAAGGCCATCGCCCGGGCAACCGTGGAGCAGGCCCGGGGGAGCCGGAGCGTCACCTCGGCGGTGCAGCGCATCGCCGAGACCGTCCAGTCGGTGACCCAGTCCGCCCAGGCCCAGACCCGGGGCACCGCGCGGATCACCCAGTCGGCCCAGCACATGCAGACCGTCACCGCCGACGTCCAGCGCCGGAGCCAGGAGCAGGCGGCGGGAAGCCGGCTCATCACGCGGGGGCTGGAGGCGATGCGGGAGCGGGTGGTTCAGCTCGAGCGGGCGCAGAGGGAGCAGACCCGCGGCTCGGCTGTGGTGCTGAAGGCGATGGAGGCCATCCGGGGCGTCAGCGAGGAGCAGGCACGCACGGTGCGTCAGCTGGAAGAGGCGATCGCCCGGCTCCAGGAGGAGGCGGAGGTCCTCCGCGGCGAGGTGCGTCGCTTCCGTCTATGAATGGCGGCGTGAAGCCCGTGCGCCGCGCTCCCTCCGAGGGGTGGATCGTCTTCCTCGTGGGTGCGGTCCAGTTCATCAACATCTGGGACTTCGTGATGGTGATGCCGCTCGGACCGGACTTCGCCCGGGCGCTCGGCATTCCCCTGTCGCGGCTCGGGCTGCTGGGGGGCGCGTACACCGCGGCGGCGGCGCTGGCGGGCATCGCCGGCTCGACCTTCCTCGACCGGTTCGATCGCCGGCCTGCGCTGGCCGTGGCGATGACCGGCCTCGTGCTGGGGACGCTCGCCGGGGCGCTGGCCTGGAGCTTCCCGACGCTCCTCGCAGCCCGGTTCCTCGCCGGTGCGTTCGGTGGCCCGGCGACCTCGCTGTCGCTGTCCATCGTCGCCGACGTCGTGCCGCCCGAGCGACGAGGCAAGGCGATGGGTGCGGTGATGGGAGCGTTCTCGGTGGCCTCGGTGGTGGGGGTCCCACTGAGCCTGCAGCTGTCGATCTGGGGCGGCTGGCAGCTCCCCTTCCTCGTGGTGGGTGGGCTCGGGCTGGTGGTCACCGCGGCGGTCGCAGCCTCGCTCCCCAGCCTCCGGGGGCATCTGGCCCGGCGGACGGAAGGGCCCATCCGCGGTCTGCCGCTGTTCCGGCCGCTGGTGCTCACCTCCTTCGCGATGACCGCAGTGACGATGGCCGGCGGCTTCCTGGTCATCCCCAACATCTCGGCCTACGTGCAGACCAACCTCGGGCTGCCGCGCAACCAGCTGCAATGGGTGTACGGCATCGGAGGGCTGGTGAGCTTCGTGACCCTCCGCGCGGTGGGCCGGCTGGTGGATCGCTTCGGCAGCTTCCGGGTGGGAACCGTCGCCTCGCTGATCCTCGCGCTCGCCTTCTACCTCATGTTCGTCCACCCACCACGCGGTGGCCCGACGGCGGCGATGGTCATGGCCATCTCCCTCTTCTTCGCTCTCTCCTCCCGGAACGTGAGCTACAACACGCTCGCGACGAGGGTCCCGGAGCCGGCGGAACGCGCGCGGTTCATGTCCTTCCAGTCCGCCGTCCAGCATCTGGCGAGCGCGCTCGGGGCCAGCGTCTCGGCGCAGGTGCTGTTCGTGCAACCCGACGGCAGCCTGGGCAACGTGCCGATGCTCGGCAGGATGGCAATCGCCCTCACCCTGGTGCTTCCCGTCCTCCTCTTCCTGGTGGAGCGGGGGGTTCGACGGCGGCCGGCACCTCCAGACGCACTCCCGGAAGCCCTCCCGGGGGGAATGGCAACCGTCTCCAAGAAGGTTTAAGAGCGAGCAAGCGATGTTCAACCTTGGAGCCGGCGAGATCGCGGTCATCATGATCGTCGCCCTGCTGCTGCTCGGCCCGGAGAAGCTCCCGGAGCTGGCGCGCGGGATCGGCAAGTTCGTCCGCGAGTTCCGCCGCCAGACCGACGACGTCCGCGGTCTGGTGGAGCGCGAGTTCTACAAGATGGATCAGGAGGTCTTCGCCGAGGATCAGGCCCAGGCGAAGCGCATCGAGCCACCGACGCCCGCCGAGCAGGCACCCCCCGCCACCGCGAGCGCCGAGGGAGGCGAGCTGCCTCCGCCGACCTATCCCTCCGTCTTCCCGCCGCCGGAGGGCGTCGTCGCCGCGAACGGGCCCTCGGACGCCCCGCTGGGCATGGAGCCCTCGGCCCCCGACGCCGCGGAGCCCGCTCCGGCACCCCCGTCCGAGCCCGCCGCCGCGCATCCGGAGGGCGAGCCGGCCAAGCATGGCTGAGGAGGAGCCGCCCCAGTCTCGGATGAGCCTCGCCGAGCACCTCGGCGAGCTGCGGTCGCGCCTGCTCCGGGTGGTCATCGCCGTGCTGGTGCTCGGCGTGGCGGGCCTGGTGTTCGCCCGGCCCATCTTCGGCTTCCTGATGCGGCCGGTGCTGGACGCGCTCCCGCCCGCGGAGCGGAGTCTCATCTACACCTCGGGCATCGAGGAGCTGAACGTCCTGATGAAGGTCGGCCTGTACGCCGGCATCTTCCTCGCCACGCCGGTGCTCCTGATGCAGATCTGGGGCTTCGTCGCCCCGGGCCTCTACCCGCGGGAGCGGAAGTACGCCTTTCCCTTCGTGTTCCTCGGCACGGTGGCCTTCCTCATCGGCGCGACCTTCTGCTACCTGGTCGTCCTCCCCACCATGTTCAGGTTCCTGCTCTCCAGCGGGGACACCGCGCCGATCAAGGCACGGGTGGAGCGGGCGCGGGCAGTCGAGGGCGAGGCGCTGCGCTTCGCGCGGTCCGGCGACTTCGACCGCGCGGCGAACCTCGCCGATGGAGAGATGCAGCGGCTGACCGCGCTGGGCGACGGCCGCGTCTCGGCACCGGACCGGTTCGCCGGCGGGGTGGTCGAGCTGCAGGCGCGGCTGGACGCGCAGGGCCGCCTGCTGGACGCGACACGCGACGGCCTCGGGCTCGCGGCCGCTCCGGCGGTGCGGCAGTCACTGGAGAAGCGGATGGAGGCGGTGGACGCCTTCCAGTCCGGCTCGCTGGGGAAGGCTTCCGAGGCGCTCGACCAATCGGCCTCGCTCCTCGCTGGCGCGGCCGGCAGCCAGGGCTCGGCGGTGGCGCGGGTGTGGAAGATGCAGAAGACGCTCTCCGCGGGTCAGGAGTCACTGTCCGAGGAGGCCTGGACCCGGCCTCTGCTCACCATGAGCGAGCAGCTGTCCCTGGTGCTGATGCTCCTGCTGGCCCTGGGGGTGGTGTTCGAGCTGCCGATCATCATGGCCCTGCTGGCCGCGCTGGGCCTGGTCAAGGCGAAGTCCCTGCTGAAGTACCAGCGGCACGCCTTCATCGTCTGCCTGATCCTGGCCGCGGTCATCACGCCCACCGGCGATCCGCTGAACATGGCCATCCTCGCCGGGCCAATGCTCCTCTGCTACGAGGTGGGAGTGGTGGCGGCCTGGCTCATCGAGCGACGGCGCGCCCGCAGCGCCTCGGAGACCGCGCTCACCCCCACCTGAGCAGCATTCTCGCCGTGGGTGGAGCGTCACTCGGCGAGGAGAGTCACCTGGATGTTTCCCCGGGTCGCCCTGCTGTAGGGGCAGACCTGGTGCGCGGCTTCCATCAGCGCTTTCGTTTCGTCGCGCGAGACGCCGTCGACGTGGCCTTGCAGCTCGACGGCGAGCCCGAATCCGCCGTCGTCGGTCTTCCCGATGGTCACCTTGGCGGTGATGGTGGCGTCCTTCAGGGGCTTCTTCTGCTGGAGGGCCACGAACAGGAGCGCGCTCTCGAAGCAGGCGGAGTAGCCGGCGGCGAAGAGCTGCTCCGGGTTCGTCCCCGGGCCGCCCTTCCCGCCCAGCGAGGTGGGCATGCTGAGCGTGTGCGAGACCTTTCCGTCGTCGGTCTGGACCTTGCCTTCCCGGCCTCCGTGGGCCGTGGCAGTCGCGATGTACAGGGGCTGGAACATGGCGCGGGAGCTAACTGGGCACCCCCGGCGAGTCGAGCGTCTTCCGCGAGCTTCTATCGCGCGCGCGACGGACGGCGCCGGCCGAGGAACCCCGCGACCATCAGGAGGGCGAGGAGCCCTCCCGACCCGCTCCCGGCGCTGCTGCAGCCCGAGGCGCGCGTGGCCACCGCGGTGGTGACCGCATCGCGCGCGGCCGGGGCCGGGTTTCCGCCCGCGATGCGGAACTCGACCGGCGCCTGCCGCGGAACCCCTGCGGTGAGGGCGAACTCGGCGATGACCGTCTTCACCGCTCCGGGGGCGAGCTCACCCAGCGCGCAGGGAAGCCCACCGGTGCAGTCGAGGCTCGTGGAGACGAGCTGCAGGGACGAGTCGGGCCGGGCGTCGAGCACCACGCCGGTGGCAGTCTCGGCGCCCCGATTCACGACGTGCACGATGAACCGCGGGGGCCCCTGGCCCAGCTCGGGGCCGAAGCTCGTTGCGCCAATGCTCAAGCCGCTCGGAGGGCTCCAGCCGACGTCCGTCAGCGCCGCCGGGGTGAGGTCCAGGTTCCGCGGCAGGCTGGGGTTGATGGTGGGCATCATCAGCAAAGGCGGGGAGGCGCTGGAGTCCCAGTGGCCCACGCTCGACCCGTCCGAGTAGGCGCTGGGGGTGTAGAGCAGCACGTCGCCCCGGAGGTTCTCGCCGGCACGCCGGCCATCGGCGTCGACCTCCACCACACCGCCCTGGTCGGCCACGTACTCCTCGACCTCGGCGCCGTTCGCCTGGGAGATCCCCCACACCGGGATGACGAGGTCCGGCCCCGCGTCGCCGGTGTACGAGGTGGGTCCGGTGCCGGCCTGGACCGGCCTGACCACGAGCCCCACGGCCCCGGCGGCCTGCGCGTTCAGCGCCCGCTGCACGACGAGGCAGACCAGGCCTGCGTCGGGGCGGAGCCCTCGGTCAGCCATCACCAGCGCTCCAGGGGAGGGGACCAGCGGGCCACAGGCGTCGTGCGCGGTCCCGCCGTCCGCGTCCTGGGCGAGCACGACCGGGCCGGTGGCCGAGAGGTGTCCCGGTCCGAAGCGGGCCCGGGCGACGGGGAAGGTGCGGCCGTCCGGCAGCCGCATCAGCCCGTCGGTCTTGTCGAGAACGGCATCCTTCGTCCCCCGCACCGCGGGGCCGATCCAGCTGACTCCCGAGGGACGGCGGATCGCCGCGTCGTAGTCGGCCGAGGACAGCTGCGAGAGCAGCACCCCGCTCGTGTCGTCACGGGCCTGGTCCCGGAAGGAGGTGGCGGACTTGATGAAGCCCAGGCCATGGGCCAGCTCGTGAAGGAAGACCGAGGGCAGGTCGGTGGTGCCGGGGGGCGCGAGGTTGTCCAGCCCGGTGTACCAGGCGGTGATGGCGCAGGCGGGGCTTCCCACCCGGGCATTGAAGCGGGCGGCGATCTCCTCCCGGCCCGGCTCGAGGTCTCGCCCGGCCCGCTCGTTGGCCAGCGCCGCCGCGTACCGGTTGCTGTCGAAGAGCTGCGTGGGCCCGGAGGCGCCGAGCACCGCCGAGCCACCCGAGCAGTCGAGGTCCACGAACTCGGTCCGGATGGAGATTGGGACCTGGTTTCCGAGCGTCGCGGACCAGAGGGCGGCGGCGTACTGGGCGGCCATGAGCCGTTGCTCACCGCGGGTCCTGCCGGGATTTTCTCCCACCGGCTCCGCCGCGGTCTGGTCGTTCAGACCCTCACCGCGGCCGTTCGCGTCGACGATGCGGATTTCCGCCCCGGCGAGGGCCAGCGAGCAGGCGAGCAGCGAGCCGAGGCAGAGCGCCCGGAGCGGGTGGGGATTCATCGGGTGTCTTCGGAGTCGCGAACCAGCGCCTCGGCTCCATCCTCCGAGTCCACGCACCCGACGCGGAACGCCCCGTCCGCGGAAAGGTGGCCGAGCACCACGGCGGTGGGACCGGGGTTGACCGGAGGTCCCCCGGCGGTGTCTCCGGCGGCGGACGTGGACAGGGCGTTCCGGGCGACGTGAGGCCGCACCAGCGCCCGGGCCGTTGCCACCGCCGAGGGGAGGGTCTCCGGGGCGGCTCCGGGCCCGCACCCGGGCAGGGCGGACGCTCCAAGGGCGACGAGCGCCCAGCACACGCGGGAGGGAAGCATCGAGAAGACGCCTTCGAGCATCATCGGGGGCCCCCCTCGCGGGCAAGGCGTGTTATCGATGCCCGCGAGGGTGACGGCGCGATGACCATCGATGGCGCGAAGAGCACGCGGGAGCGGGCGAAGGAGATCGCCGAGCAACGGCGGGCCGAGCGGCGGCAGCGGAAGCGCCACTGCGTCCTCTGCGGCGTGGAGGAGTCCGACCGGACCCCGCTGGGCCCCCATCCGGACGGCATCGGGCCAAGCTGCCGGGAAGAGGCCGGTTGTCTGTCCCGCAGGGCACGCTCGCTGTAGCTTTTCAATGGCGTTGCTCGCTGCGCCGCTTTGGATGTAAGAAGGTGGCGCATGTCCAACGCTCCGTTCACCGGAGTGAAGGTGTTCTCGACGACGCTCGCCCGGGACCGCGAGACCATGGGGGACACCATCACCAAGTGGCTCCGGGAGAACCCTGGGGTCGAGGTGGTGGACCGCGTGGTCACCCAGAGCTCCGATAAGGAGTTCCACTGCCTGACCATCACCCTCTTCTACCGGCACCGGGAAGCCGCCCCTCGGAGCGGGTAAACGTCCGGGACCCCCGGGGGGTTGCGTCGCGGTCCCCGGTCGGAGAGACCTCTCCCCATGCGTCCGATGCGCGGCCGGGGATTCCGGCCCGTCCTTCCAGGGTTGCAGGGCGCCGCGGCGTGGCTCGCGGTCCTGCTGATCGTCGGCTCGGTGGTGTTCGCCCTCACCCGCCAGGGCCTGGGTGGGCTGCTCCTCCTGTTCCCCGGCGCCGTGCTCCGGGGAATGGTCTGGCAGCCGCTGACCTACGCCTTCGTGGCGCGCGACCCACTGGGCGTCATCTTCGGCGCCCTCATCCTCTGGCAGCTCGGTGGTGCGCTCGAGCAGAGCTGGGGCACCCGCCGGATGGCGCTCTTCGCGCTGGGCACCACGGTGCTGGCCGGCGTGCTGACGGTCCTCGTGGCGCTGCTCGTGCCCGACCTCCGGGGCCTTCCCTATTCCGGAGCGTTCGTCATGGGCTCCGCGCTCTGGGTGGCGTACGGCCTCGGCTTCGGAAGACAGCGGATCAACTTCTGGGGCCTCCCGGTCAGCGGGACCGTCTTCGCCCTCATCGGCGTCGGCTTCGTCTTCCTCAACGGCGCCTTCAACGGGTTCCCGCTGGTCATTCCCGAGGCGTTCGCGCTCCTGCTCACCTGGGGCTACCTGAAGCTGGGGGGACCCTCGGACTGGCTGCTCCGCCTTCAGAGCTGGAGGCTCCAGCGGCAGCTCCGGACGCGCAGCAAGCACCTGTCCCTGGTCAGCCCCGACCGGAACACCCCCAGGGATTCCGACCGTTTCATCCAATGAGACGGTCTGTTTCACGACGGTTTCGTTGAATCGGCCGGACCGGGTAGGCATCAAGGGCCCCGAATCTGGTTGCAGGAAAACCCCCGTCCCACGGAGACACCTGATGCGTTCGCTCGTTGCCCTCGCAGCCCTCGTTGCCCTCCCCGCGGTCGCCTCCACGTGGGAGATCGATCCCAACCACACGGAGAGCTCGTTCGTCGTGAAGCACCTGATGGTGTCCAACGTCCGCGGTCAGTTCGGGAAGACCACCGGAACCGTCCAGCAGGACGACAAGGACATCACCAAGAGCAAGGTGGAGATCACGATCGACACCACAACCATCAACACCCGGGTGGAGAAGCGCGACGCACACCTCAAGTCGCCCGACTTCTTCGACGTGGAGAAGTTCCCGACCATCACCTTCAAGTCGACGAAGATCACCAAGCTCGAGGGTAACAACGTGAAGATGGAGGGTGACCTCACCATCCACGGCGTGACCAAGCCGGTGGTGGTGAAGGTCGAGCAGACTCCGGACACCCTCGCGGCTGGGAAGACCGTCAGGGGCTTCACCGCCACCACGAAGATCAACCGCAAGGACTTCGGCCTGAACTGGAACCGCTCCATCGAGGCCGGCGGAGTGATGGTGGGCGAGGACGTGGCCATCACCGTGGAGGGAGAGCTCAACCGGAAGGACGCCCCGACCGCGGCGAAGTGAGCAAGGCCCGGCGTCAGGCCGCGCTGATCGACGCGATGCCCGCCCGGAAGACGTAGATCCGGGCGGTGTGGGTGCGGGTGTCCGCTGGGACGAGGAAGAAGCCCTGTTCGCCCGCGTCGACGTCCTCGGAGAAGCCGACGATCTGCCGCCCGTCGGCGAAGCCGACCCGGATCCGCCGCCCGGTCGACGGGAGCGTCGGGGTGCCGGGCTCCAGCATGAAGAAGATGGCCTTCACCCGTTCGGCGGGGATGACCTCTGGCGGTCTGCCGGGCTGGGCGAGGCGGATGACCGGATCCAGTAGATCGAGGTCCTTCACCATGCCGCGGCGGACCTGGCCCTCCAGGGTGTGGAGCACCACCCGGTGCTCGCCTTCCACGAACGTCGGGTTGAGGTAGGCCCCACCGAACACCTCGGCTCCGGTGGCCACGTCGGTGACGGGGGGAGGTGGCGGCATCGGCTGGGGAAGCACACCGGCATCCGCTTCCGCCATGACGTCGAGATTCGCCTGGGTGAGCAGGACGGGCTTGTTCCGAACGAAGGGGCCGCTGCCTCCGAACTGGTGCGCGAGGTGCGGAGGCTCGGGGCGCGCGGCGCTCAGGGCCGGGAGCCGCCGGCCGTCCTCCCCCATGACGTACGCGGCGGCCGGGGGTGGAGGCGGACGGGAAGCCGCCACGGCCCTGGGCGCCGGCGCCGGCGGAGGCGGCGGCGGGCCAGGCGGAACCGCTCGCT
>JBKPMY010000171.1:0-6186 GCA_046732375.1 Myxococcota bacterium | reverse complement strand
GGTTCACCCCGTTCGCGGCGAGGAACTCCGCCGCCTCGCGCAGCGCCTGTCGGGCCGCCGCCTGCGGGTCCACGTCGTACTGGGCCGTGACCCGCGCACACCGGGCTGCCCCGCACGGCTCCAGCCGGTCCACGGTCATGCTCTTGCGCTTCACCGTGGGGTCGGTATCGGCCACCGTCCAGGTCGATCCCGGCGCGGTCGGATGGCCCACCACGTCCCGGACCACCATCTCGAACCGCGCCGTCGCGATCTCCTTCACCTGCTGGGTGCCGAGCCTCGGTGCGGAAGCTCGATCCACGCCCGGGGCGGCCATGCCGGACAGCACCTCTGCCGCCCGCTCCGCCCCGCGAACCTCCACGACCCGGGGCTCGCGGCTCACCAGCAGGTCGACGGAGACATTGCTGCCCGGCACCCGTTCGCCGTCGATGACGTCGAGGCCGTTGACCCGCACCGCCAGCCGCTGGAGCTGCTGGGTCACGAGGGTCAGCTCACCCTCACGGGCGAACCCGACGTTCCAGACGAACTCCTGCTCCACTCGCTGCCGATAGGGGCGACCCAGCAGGCTGGCCTCGTTGACCACCTTGACCGTGCGGACGTACCGCGTCCCCGGTGGCGGCGCGTAGGTGAACGTCGGGGCGACGGCGGGCGTCGTCGCGCACCCCATGGTGATCACCACACCGAGGAGCCATCCACGCACCATGTCACGCCCTCCCGTGGCCGCGGACCCTAGCCGCTGGGGTGGGTCACGCCAATGGTCGGCTCCTTCCCCGCCGGTTCGCGGGACCGTGCCGCGGAGGGCAGGATGTGTGGTGGAACCCGGCAGCGGAGGACACGGGATGAATCCACAGGCGTGGTGGGGAGTCGCCCTCTCGATGCTGATGGTTGGTGCGGCTCCGGCGAGCCAGGACGCCGGGGCCGACCCTCCTTCCGCGATGGAACGCTACAGCCTTGTCATCCTCAAGCGGCCGGCCGACGGCGGCGCGAGGGTGGCCGACCCGGCGGCGTTGCAGCGCCTGCACCTCGCCCACCTGCAGGCCATGGCCCGCGCGGGCAAGATGGTCGTGGCCGGCCCGTTCGACGACCAGGCGGATCCACGGCTGCGGGGCATGTGCCTGTACCGGACCTCGCTGGAGGAGGCACGCCGGCTGGCGGCGGAGGATCCGGCGGTGAAGGCCGGCCGCCTCGAGGTCGAGGTCCTGAGCTGGTGGGTGGAGAAGGGCGCTCTCACCTTCCCGATCGCGGAGTCGATGGCTCGCCCGAAAAACTGATCTACGGAACTGCGTCCGCCCGGGCGAGCAGCTCGGGCAGGCTTCCCGAGAGCGACCGCGCCGGCGCCGGAGCGCTGCGGAAGGCGAAGCGGCCCTCGTTCCAGCAGAGGACCTCGAAGAGCGCCGTCGCACCGCTATGCGCGCCGCAGGCGGCATGGACCAGCTCGCCGTCTTCGAACCACACCGAGCCGGTCCGCGCCGGCGCATGGACGTCGAGCACTCCGGTCCGGCCGGCGCGGGCGTACAGCGCCATCACATCCGACAGCAACGTGGTGGCGATGGTGCCCGCGCCGGCGCCCGGGACCCAGCGGCCGACCTCCGCACGGAGCCGCACCGGATCGACCGGGGCGGGGAGGTGGACGACGGGAGGGGGGAGCGCGTTGAACTCCGGTCCGTGGGTCAGCACGACGGGCACGGGTCCCCAACGACCGCGCAGCTCTTCCACCAGGGACGGATCGGAGGAGCTCGCGGTGTCGGCCGGTGTGACGAGCACGGCGGGCCGCTCGCACGCGATCCAGCCGGCGGCGTCCTCCGGCTCGCTCGTCCCTCGCACGGCGGCGGGGCCGAAGCCGTACCGGAGCACCGCCACGGAGGCACGGAGCCGCTCTGCAGAGGCGTCGACGACCAGGATTGGACCGGGGCGGGCGCTCACGCCATGAAGCAGGAGCAGTCGCCGTGCCAGCGCGCCCGGGCGGGTGCGGCGGTGTGGTTCCCGCGGCGGTGGAGGTGCCGACCTCACCCCGGGTCAGATGGCGGTTTCCGCCATCAGAACGCCGGGCGCGGATGCGCGACGAGGGTGCGCCGCCCGCTCGCCACCACGCGCGCGGCCCTCACCAGCTCGAGGAAGGCCTCCGCCCAGGCTGTCTCGGCTGCGGTGCGCGAGGAACGACCACCCATTGGCCCTCGCCTGGCGAGCGCGGTCGCAGCCGTGGTGATGGACCGAGCCAGCTCGGGATCGCCGACCAGCACCTCGCGCAACGCGAAGTCCGGCACGCGGCGGAGGAGCTCGGCCACGTTCCGTGCCTGCTCGGGCTGATCGCCGAGCAGCACCAGCAGCGGCGTCCCCGAGCTGCGGGCCAGCTCCAGGGCACCCATCCCCGCGCCGGAGACGAAGAGCTCGGCGGCGTGGACCACGTCGGCGAAGCGAGCGTCGGTGCCCACCCAGCCGGGCCGTTCCCGGTAGCCCTCCCCGACCGCGCGGAGCCGGAAGCCGCCCGCCCGGAGCCCTTCCTCGAGCGCCGTCGCGATGGAGGGATCCTTGAAGTGCGGGTTCAGGTACACCGCGGCCAGCGGGACGCCGTCGGGCACGCCCAGCGCGGCCCTCACCTCCGCCCGCGTCCGGTCAGGGCGGGCGACGATGGGAGGCAGCCGGAAGGTGCGTGCCGTGCCTCCCGGCGCCGCGCCGACCTCGCCGAGGGTGTGGACGATGCGGGCGAACGCCCGGTCGCGCACCACGGCCAGCGCGCGGCGGTACCGCCCGACGACCCACGCCGGCGCCCGGTCGTCCAGGTTCGACTCCATCGCTCGCCAGAGGTTCTCTCCGTAGACCTGCACCACCGGGTAGGGGAAGCCGAGCGCCGGGGCGAGGAGGAGCGCCGGGTGCAGCGAGTCGTTCACCACCAGGTCGGCACCGCGGGCGAGGATGGCGAGCCGGCGCAGATCGGCCATCGCGCGCCAGGGGAGCAGCAGATAGTTCAGCACCCGCGCGTCGGTCCGCCGCCGGGACATGTCGTGCCGGTTCCCGAACTCGACGCGGAAATGCTCGGAGAGGAGCCGTGAGGGACGACCCATCGTGGCGAGGAAGCGCACGCCATCGCGGGAGGTGGTGACGATGTCCACGGCGATCCCCGCATCGCCGAGCGCTCCCGAGAGGAGCTGGGCGCGCATGAGGTGCCCTCGCGCATCGGCAAGGGCGAGATAGAGGCGCCGGCTGGCCTGGGTGCTCACGTCGTCGCTCGAGCGCTCGTCCCGGGCGGGCCGCCGTGGCGAGGTCCTCTGCCCGGGGCCGCTCGAGGCCCTCGCCTCGGGAGAGGAAGCCTCCGGCATGCAGGTGACGGAACGCGCGCTGTGGCTGTGACGTCTCGGTCAGCCGCCGGTGACGAACCAGCGCCCCAGGCCGACGGTGAAGAGGAGGCACCCGTAGGCCCCGTGCCCCACCGCCGTGGCCAGCAGCGACCGGGTGCGCAGGTAGGTCCGGGGAAGAGCCAGCCACCCAGCAGCGTGAGCACCACCGTTGAGCAGGACGATGTGCGCCCAGGAGAAGGCAATCGCGCTCGCCACCGTGGCGACCCAGCGACCCCCGAAGAGTCGCCCGTAGCGCTGCTCGCGCCGCCAGAGCTGGTCGCGCTGGAACGTCGGGTCCCCCCAGAGCAACGCCAGGCCGACCCAGGCGGCGATGAAGAGCACGGGCAGCGCGAGGCCGCGGGCATGAAGGGCGAGCACCGCGGGAAGGCCCCCGAACACCCCCAGGAGCTCGACCCAGCGCCGCTCGACCCACCGTCGAAGAGTGTGGCGAATCGGTGACGGAGGCAACTCCGAGAAAGTGAACCCGCGGGGTTGGCGGGAAGCTAGCGTGACACCTGAATGATGCTCGCCCTCGCCATCAGCCTGCTCGCCGCGGCCGCCCCGGCCGAGGTGGCCCGGCTCGAGGACGGGTTCGCGCTCACCCTGAGCGGCGGAGTCAGCCTCGGGAGCTACGAGGCCGGACTGAACTGGACGCTGGTCCGGCTGTTCCGCGACGACCCGCGGCTCCGCGCGGCGCTGCTCCGCCGCCGGCCCCGCCTGGTAGCCGTCACCGGCGCGTCCGCGGGGAGCATCAACGCGATGCTCGTCGCCGCTCTCTCCTGCGAGACCGACGCGTCCGCGGCCCGGTCCAGCATCGATGACAACCTCCTGCGGAGCGCTTGGCTCGAGGTGGGGCTCGACTCGCTCCTCCCCGAGGACCCGCGCGCGTACCGTCCGGACGACGCCGTGCTGGCCTCCGCCGCGCTGGAGCCCATCGTGGAGGATGTGCGCCGGGCGCTCCTCGGCGGCGGGATGAGCTTTCGTCCCGGGTGTCGGATGCCGGTGGGCCTGACCGTCACCCGCGTGCACCCGCTAGAGCGCGACGTGGGCGGTCTCCGGGTCACCTCCCAGCGGTCGGTTCTGCCGCTGCTCCTCGACGTGGATGGGAACGGGCAGGTGCGCTTCGAGCGGCAGCCCCTTCCTGCCGCGGTCGACGCCACCGAGAGCCGGCTCGCGCTCGCCGACGTCGCGGAGATGGGCCGGGTGGGCGTCCATCCGGAGGTGGTGCTCCAGTCGCTTCTGGCCTCGGCGGCGTTCCCGGCGGCGTTCAGGTCCCGCATCCTCTGCGAGTGCGCCGTGGACTGCGGAACGGACCCCGAGGCCACCGACGGTACCTGTCCCGGGCCGCAGAGCACCCCGCTCACCGGCCTGTCCTGCCAGGCGCATTCCGCCGCCCAGGGCGGACGGGCCCTGAAGATCTGCATGCGGCGCTTCGTGGACGGCGGCGTGTTCGACAACGCGCCGGTGGGGCTCGCCCTCGAGCAGTCGGAGGCGTTCTGGCGCCCGTCGGTCCTCAAGCCCCTCACGGCGATCTTCGTGGACCCGGACATCCGCCGCTTCGAGGCTCCCCGGCCGCGCGAGAAGGTCGATCGCACCCTCCGCGGCGGCGGGGCGCTCCTCGACTTCGCCGGTAACCTCGTCCAGACCGCCCGGAACCGCGAGCTGGCCCGTGCAGCGCAGGCGGGGCGGTGGAACCGCACCACCCGGAATCTCCTGTTGACCGGCGCGGGCAACCTCCGTGAGTACAGTCAACTGCTCGGGGAGCTGCTCGACCTCGACGGCCCGCCTCCGAGCGTCGTGCCTCCTCCTGCGCTGCGCGGCACGCCCCCGGAGCGCGCCCGGCTGGCCCGGACCCTGGAGAGTTGCCTCCGGCGGCTCGCTCCCCGCCCGGTCGACGGGTCCTCCGAAGCGCTGGCGCGGCAATGCGCCGGCTTCCTCCGGGGCGAGGCTGTGCGCGATCCGCTCGATGACGATGCCACGCTCCGGGCGCGCTCCAGTCAGCCGCTGTCGGAGATCGAGCTGGTCGATCTGGTGAGCACGACGACCCGCAGCTTCAATCCGATGAGCCCGGGGCGGCAGGCGTCGGTGCGGAGGATGCTCGATGCCTCCACGAGCCCGCGCGCGCGCATCGAGATGGGGCGGAGGCTCGCCGACGACGTCGAGGTCGTTTCCCTGTTCGAGGTGTACCTGGCCGAGCAGCTCGGAGGGCTCAGTCACGGCGAGCTGCCCGAATCACGGCTGATCACTCTGCGGCGCGAGATTCTCGACTACCTCGTCATCGCCGGGGCGCTCGGGTCGTCCGCCGCGCGGGTCGCCTCCGCACAGCTGGAGGATGCCCTGTCGTCGCTCGCCGAGCGCAAGGGGCCAGGCGCCGTGCCCGCCCAGGCCCGCCGGATCCTGGACGTGGTGCGTGCCGATCCACCGGAGGGCCTGTTCCGGATCGCGCCGCTTCTCCCGCTCCTCTCCACCCTCGATGGCCTCCCTCCCTCCGACGTGGACGGTCCGCTGCTCCGCGCCTGGGGACGTCTGGACCGGCTGGTGCAGCTCCGTCCGCGCCTGCAGCGGCTCGCGGCGGACACCCACCAGGTCGCGGAGGATGCGCGCAGCATCGCCTCGGAGAGCACGCCCGAGCGCCAGCTCGCGCTGAACACGCGCTTCAGCCCGCTCGCCGGAGCCCAGCTCGCCAACTTCGGTGGCTTCCTCGACCGGCCGCTGCGCGAGTTCGACTACTACGCCGGCATCTACGACGGCCTCCGCGCCGCGGCGGTGTTCGTCTGCCGCGAGCAGGATCCGGCGGAGACGAGCCGGCCGGCTCCGGTGCGCGCCCCGAACAGCTGGGAGCTCGACTCTACCC
>JBKPMY010000170.1:0-5518 GCA_046732375.1 Myxococcota bacterium | reverse complement strand
ATCCTGTACCAGCAACCGGGCCTCTTCCAGCAGCATGGGCGGACGATCGCTCTCGGGCTCGCAATCATCGCGCTGCAGAGCGTGCTGGTGGCGGGCCTGGTCCTGCAGCTGCGGCGCCGCCGTCGCATCGAGCAGCAGATGGCCCGGGCAGAGTCGCGCTACCGCACCGTCGCCGACTTCACCCATGACTGGGAGTTCTGGAGGAGGCTCGACGGGCAGTTCGAGTACGTCTCACCCGCCTGCGAGCAGATCAGCGGCCACCCGGCCTACGAGTTCCTGGAGGACCCCGGGCTTCTCGACCGCATGGTGCACGAGGATGATCGCTCCCCCTGGAAGGCAGCCCTCGAGGTGGCGCCGACCTCCGGCACGGCGACTCCGAGCGAGTTCCGGATCCGGCGTCGGGACGGCGAGGTTCGCTGGGTCCGCTTCGCGGCCAACCCGGTCCGGATGCCGGACGGGACCCCGGCGGGGTTCCGGGGAAGCATCGCCGACGTCACCGCGCGCAAGGTCGGGGAGCTGGCCCTGGAGAAGGCGTACCGGGAGATCGCCGAGCTCAAGGACCGCCTCGAGGCCGAGAACACCTACTACCGGGAGAAGATCCAGTCGGTGGAGGGGTCGGGCGAGCTGCTGGGACAGAGCGACGCAATGAAGTACCTGCACTTCCGCATCCGGCAGGTCGCTCCGTCCGACACCACCGTCCTCATCCTCGGGGAAACCGGAACCGGAAAGGAGCTGGTCGCCGACACGATCCACGCGCTCGGACCGAGGAAGGACCGGCCGCTGATCAAGGTGAACTGCGCGGCGCTCCCGCCGGCGCTCGCGGAGAGCGAGCTGTTCGGCCACGAGAAGGGCGCCTTCACCGGATCCACCGGCCAGCGCAAGGGCCGGTTCGAGCTGGCCGACGGAGCGACGCTCTTCCTCGACGAGGTCGGCGAGCTTCCTTCTGAGCTCCAGGCAAAGCTCCTCCGCGTGCTGCAGGACGGGACCTTCGAGCGGGTGGGAGGGCACCGGACCCTGAAGGTGAACGCGCGGCTGATCGCCGCGACCAATCGCAACCTCGTCCAGGACGTCAAGACCGGCCGGTTCCGGGAGGACCTCTGGTACCGGCTCAACGTCTTCCCCATCAGCGTGCCTCCGCTGCGGCAGCGGAAGGAGGACATCGCCATCCTGGCGCGGGCATTCGTGGATCGGGCCTGCGAGCGGTTGAGCAAGCCGGAGCTGGAGATTCCCAGGGCGGTGATCGAGGCCCTGCAGGCCCGGGACTGGCCCGGGAACGTCCGCGAGCTCCAGAACGTCATCGAGCAGGCGGTGCTGGTCTCCGAGGGTCCCATCCTGCGCCTCCCCGACTCCGGACCGTTCCCGGACGCCGGGGATCTCATGGCGCCTCCCGGTCACCGGTCCCTCGAGGACGTGGAGCGGCAGCACATCCTCGACGTGCTCGAGTCCGCCGGCTGGAAGCTCGAGGGCGCAGACGGGGCGGCCGCGCTGCTGGGGCTGAAGCCCAGCACGCTGCGTTCCCGCATGCAGAAGCTCGAGATCCGTCGCCCGCGGTCAGCGTCCTGAACGCGGGTCGGCGCCCGCCCATCCCGGTCGCTCACCGGCTGTCTCCGGCGTCGGCCCCCTTCTTGCTGAGGGCCGCCCGCCAACTTTCGGCGAGGAGACCTGCACACCGCCATGTCGTCCACGAAGAACCAGCCTCACCCTCATTGCTCCGCGCAGCCAGCGGGGCCGAAGGTCCCGAGCACGATCCGGGCGACGCCGTCCGTCCTCCTCGTCGAGGATGACGCGGACAACCGGGAGAGCATCGCTGCGGCGCTGCATTCCGAGGGCTTCCAGGTGAATGCAGTCCCCAGCGCGGCCCAAGCCTTGAAATTGTTGGATGATCCGGCCTGCCCGGACCTCATCCTCCTCGATCTCTGGATGCGGGGGGTGTCCGGGGGTCAGCTTCTCGCCGCGGTCGCCCTCCATCAGGACCGGGAGCGCTTCCGGGTCATCGTGATGTCGGCTGCGCCCGATGCCTCGACGTTCGCCAGGAGGCCGCGGGTGGTCGACGTGCTCCAGAAGCCCTTCGCCCTGGAGAGGCTGCTCGCCACCGTCCGGAGGCACGCGTGAGCCCACGACATGTCGCGGGCCACGGAATTTCGTGGGCCGGGGCGGGGTTTATCCCCGCGGCGTCCGGAACCGGGATCCGAGCAAACACGCGGGCCTGCATGGACCTCGACCCCTGGCGCCGCGCTTGCTGAGGCGGCGGGGGCTTTCCCAGTGACGAACCCTCCGATGCACGCCGTCGCCTGCTTTGTGACTCCCGCCGCCGACAAACGGCAGGAGCTGCTGCAGACGCTCCGCTCCCTCGCGCACGAGATCCGCGGGGAGCCGGGGTGCGTCGTCTGCTCCGTCTGCCTGGAGGAGACCAGCACCCAGTTCATCGTAGTGAGTGGCTGGCAGACCGACGCGGATCTTCGCCGCCACCTCCGCTCGGAGCAGTTTCGCGTCCTGTCCGGAGCATCTCGCCTCCTCGGAGCATCCGCCGAGGTGGGCTTCCTCGCTTCCGGCATCGTCTTCGACCCACCGACCTGACCCCGAAGGAACCGCGCCGCAGACGCGCTCGGGGCCGAGGCCGACGACGGCCCCCGACATCGCATGAATCCATTCGAAGACCCGGAGCGCCGCGACCCTTTTCCGGTCGAGGAAGAGCTCCACGGGCCGTTGCTGGAGTGGCTGGCCAGGGATGCCCGCGATCACATCGCCCTGTTCACCGCCATCGCGCCGGTCGACGTGGCACCGGAGGTGCTGGACAGGCTCGAGGAGCACCGCCGGGCACTGGCGGCCATCCTCGGCGCTCCCCCGACGACCCTGTCGGTGTTCGGGCCGCCGGTGGGGAACGAGCGTGGAGAGCGGTGGCGCGCCCTCGTGGAGCGCGGGCTCTTCGTCTTCGCGGCCCATCGCTCCGGCGGCCCCTACTGGATCGCCGAGGCGCCCCAGAAGCCGAGCTCGGTGCGCGAGCTGCCGCTGTCGGCGCGCGAGCTGGTGTCGCATCAGCCTGCGGTCTCGCTTCCCTTCAAGCACGTCGCCTCGCTGATGCCGGAGGCGGTGGGTCAACCGACCGGCGCTGCTCGACGGCCCTGACGCGCATCGGGTCGACCTCGACCCTCTCTCGGCAAAGACGTGGATCCCTCGGCGCCGGATCGCAGTAGGCTCCCGGGCAGACACGCGAGGGGGGAACCACGCAGGTCTGCGGCGTGGCTGCTGCTCGCGGCCGCGCTCGCCGGCTGCGGTTCGGGCCCGCAGCCACAGGAGCTGGCCGAGGACTACGCGCCCAGCTTCGGCGGTACATGGTACGGCACGGCGAGCTACGTCTACCGGGAGAACGGGCAGGTCACCGGAAGCTTCAGCCGCGACGTTTCCCAGCTGATCCTGGTGAGCGGGAAGAACACGCTCCAGCTGCCCCAGTACTGCAGCCAGTTCGACAGTGAGCTGTGAGGGATCTACTGCCCGACGACGGTCATGACGCCGCCGTTCATCGAGTAGATGCGCCCCTGCGAGTCGATCGCGATGGGCGTGTACGCGGCGCCGAGCGACCGTAGGAGGAATCGCTGCTCGATGAGCTGTCCACCCTGCCGGATCGCATAGACGCGTCCATCCTCGCTGTTGCCGTAAACCGTTCCATCCGGGGCTACCGCCGGCGCGTTGATGCACCACTCGAATCCGTCCGGATGGTCGGAGATGCAATTCAGCCCACCGTCCGCCTCGGTGCTGCAGCTCCGCGTCTCGGTGGAGGTGAACTTCCATTGTGGCACGAGGTCGCGTGACAGCTGCGTGATGTCGTAGGGGCCCTCGCTCCCATCCGACCTCGGGTAGTGATTGTCCTTCATGATGATCGAGTAGGTGCCGTCGTGCAGCCACACCGCCGGAGTGATGTCCCAGCCGAAGTCATACGTTCCCATCAGCTGGCCATCGGGTCCCACCTTCATCAGGTGTCCGCGGCTCCCGTTGTATGCAGTCAGGCCGCCGTAGAGGACCGCGCCGTCGGGAAGGGCGACGGGGACCGACGAGGACTGGTCCCAGACCCACACGCTTGGCTTGAGACCGGTGCTCGGGTCCACGCCGCTCGGAGCGCCCTGACGGCACGCTGCGAGCACGCCGCAGCCGTCTTCGAGGATCTCTCGCATCCGGAAGGTCCACTTCGGGGTCAGGTCGGAATTCAGCGCGACCAGCGACGAATCGTTCGCCGATCGACCAGGGGCCGAACCGCCCGCGTCGGGTGGCAGGGAGTGGTGGGCCCGACTCGCCACGAAGATGACTCCCCCGGGACCGATCGCCGGTCCCGAGTTGAACCCTGGCCGCTGCGAGCCGCACGGACCGGTGGGGGCGGGGACCGTCGCCGGATACGGCCCCGGGATGTTGGCGCTGGAGAAGCTGAAGGTGCAGAGATCGGTGGGGGCCGGCGCCCCGGACACGATGTTCTGGTACAGCACCTTGGTGGGCGGAGCTCCGGGAGGCGCTCGGACGAGGTATCCCTGCGCGTCGGCGGAGACGGGAAGCAGCGGGTCCAGCTCGATCACGTTGTAGAGCAACGTCCCGTCGGCGTCGATCACCAGCGGCCCGGTGACGTAACGATTTGCGGCCACGGTTCCGAAGGGGTCGATCACCTGCGGGTTTCCCAGCTGCCTGTCGAGCTTCGTCACGGTTCCGCCAGCTGCGGGCACGAAGACGCTCTGTCCCTGCACCGCCGGCTGGAACGCCGGCTCCCAGCCGTTCACCACCTCGAAGCGCGGGGGTTTCCAGCTGCTGGCGAACGTCTGCTTTTCCACCAGCGAACCCGACTCCCACGCGAGGTGCTGCACCGTCCAGGTCTGCTGGTCCCAGGTCTCAAAGCCACAAGGCGAGACCGTCCCACCATCCGGAAGCACGCAGCTCACGTACGTTCCCGACTTCACCGCCATGTAGAGGTCGTCACCCACGATCAGAGGCGAGCCGTAGTGAACGAGAAGTGCATCACGGCCGTAACGCCGGGCCGTCTCCTCCAGCTCCTGCGCCACGAACGGATCGAAGGTGACCGTGGCCAGCGCCCGGGCGAAGCCCTGCGCCGCCGCGCACGACTGACCGGTGTGAGCCCAGTTCTGGCCCCACTGCCCCCAGTCGCAGCCTGCATCGGCGCGGAGCGGGTCGGAGATGAACGGCAGAGGCTGCTGGCCGGCATCGTTCCCGCCCGGCTCGTCCTTGCATGCGGTGGCGGTGAGGGCGAGCAGCGCGGCGACGGTCAGGTGTGTCTTCATGCGAGGAGGGCCCCCCGGAGCTCCCCTCGGCCTCCCGGGGAGCCCACAGTTCCGCCCGGCACACCCCCGCCCGTCAAGCGGACGGCCGGGAGTGGCGTCCCGGCCGTGCCGGTTGTAACCCAGCGGAGCCCCGGCACGTCTCCCGGGGAGGAGTCGCCATGTCCAAGCCCGAGACCCCCGAGCCCCCGCCCAGCGAGATCACCCCGGAGCCGCTCTACCTGCGCAGGCGGGAGTTCCTCAAG
>JBKPMY010000169.1:0-2891 GCA_046732375.1 Myxococcota bacterium | reverse complement strand
GACCCGGGCGTCGTCGGATCTGGGGTGAGCAGGGAGGCCGGAGGAGGACGGGAGTCCGATCGGCCGGCCCTCGACATCGCCGCCGGCGCCGCGATGTTCACCCGGAACTTCACCTACAGCGACGACCTGTACCAGACGCTGCAGGGCTACTCGCTCGGGGCGGCGATCGCTCCCGCGGTGTCGCTCACCTGGGCCCCGCTCTTCGGAGGCCGCGTCTATCTGGTCGGCCACATCGCGATGTCGGTCGGGCTCCAGTCCAAGGACCAGGCGGGGAACAGCTACCCCACCAGCGCACTCGCCTGGGGCGCGGGGCTCGGCTACCGCTTCCTCATCGGCGAGAAGTCGCACGTCGGCCTCGAGGCGCGGTTCGAGCGACAGAACTTCACCATCTCCGGGACGGCGTCCAACCCCAAGCCGGACATCCCCGACGTGGGCTACTCGGCCCTGGCCGCGGGCGTGGACCTGAGATTCTCTCTCTTCGGGCCGCTGTCGCTGCTGGGCGGCGCCGCCTACCGACATCTCTTCGCGGTCGGGGAGATCGGCAGCGCGTCCTGGTTCCCGCGCCAGTCCTCGATGGGCCTCGACGCGAACCTCGGCCTGGGGGTCGCGCTGGGGAGCTCGTTCGAGATCCGCCTGATGGGAGCGCTGCAGCGCTACGGGTTCAGCTTCAACCCCGAGCCGGGTGATCCCCGCGTGGCCGGCGGGGCCACCGACACGTACCTGAGCGGGGGACTCCTCCTCGCCTTCCGGCTGTAGGCGCGCCTCAGCGGGCTCAGGGCGGCTCCGGCTCCTTCAGCGACGCCGAGTTCAGGGAGATCGCGTTCCCCCTCGGGCCGAGGGGAAGGAACAGCTGCAGCCGCTCACCCGAGGTGGACCCGCTCACCGGGAACCGCTTGCCCTCGAGGACCGAGCGGGCGCAGGTGACGAAGCGGTCGTTCACCGGTCCCTCCGCGTCGAGGTGGCTGCCCACCACGCGCAGCGCGCCTCCTTCGGCGACCGTGTCCAGGACCAGCGCGGCGCGTGCGCCGGGTGGGCTGCGGACCACCGGCTCGGCCGGACAGCGCGCGAGCTCTTCCTTGAGCGCGGCGACGTTCTTCAGCGCGTCCCGGCGAAGGCGCAGCCGGACCGGTTGGGGAACGCTCGGACCGGGGAGGAGAGGCAGGGCTGAAGGCGCGGCCGACGGCGGCGGTGCGGCGACGGCGACGGCCGGAGAGGGGCGCGGGGCAGGCGGAGGCGCCGGCGGGGGAGGAGGTGGCTCCGGCGCCCGGCGGCTCATCGGGCGCGGGGCGGGAGGGGCCTCTGGCTCAGGGCGCACCGGGTCATCGAAGGAGAAGAGGCTCCCCACGCCCAGCCCGAGCACCGCGAGCACCAGGAAGCCGAACGCCGTTCCGGCGATCCAGAGCACACGGCGGACCAGCGGCCTCGGCTCGCCGCTCGCCACCGGCCGTCCGCCGGCCAGCTGGTCCTCGCTGCCTCGCCCCATCCCGGAGAAGGCATCTCACAGGAGGACGTGGACCTGGAAGAGGGCGCCGAGGCTGTTGGTGGAACCACCACTCTGAGGCTGCTGTCGGAGGAAGAGGTCGATCCGCAGCTCCAGGTGGCTCCAGGGAAACCAGTCGAGGGTGATCCACTCCCCGAGCGAGACACCGCCCACGTCCCCGTACTGCTTCCAGGTCTCGAAGGCAGGCATCACGTGGAAGCCCTGGATGGGTTCCCAGTCCAGCTGCGTCCAGGTCGCCGCGCCGGCCTCGAGCGCGCCCGTGCCCAGCCGCTGCTGGAGCAGCACGTCGGCCTCGGCCAGGAGCCCGAGCTGGGGGAGGATGCCCCAGCGCAGGGTCGCACCGTGCGCCTGGCGAAGCGTGGGTACGCCGGTGGACAGGCCGCGCTCGGCGCGAGTCACCAGGCTGCTCACGCCGAGCGCCACCGATGGCGCGACCATCACTTCGATGTATCCGGAGTAGCCGCGCTCCCGGTAGTCGTCGGGCTTCAGCTGGTAGTTGCCGAGGATGGCCATGATCTCCCCGCGCACCGTCTCGCCGGCGAGCAGGAGGGATACGCCGTACTGCTGGTCATCGTTGATGTCGGTGCGGCTGGCCGAGCGGATCCACGCGGTGTGCTCGACGTTCCGGAGCCCGAAGGGCAGGTTCATCCGCCCGCCCCGCACCAGCCCGGCCTCGTCGCCGAGCTCCCAGCCGGCCCAGAACTCGCGGGCGACGACGTTGTTCTCGTCGTTGGAGGTGACGCTGATGGCCGAGGCCGGATAGGGCAGCCAGCCGATGGTTCCCGAGGCCCGGAAGCGCCCGATGCGAAGCCCGGCCCGGAGATCCGCCACCATGTGCACCCAGCGCCGGTCGGTGGCGGTGCTCACCTGCTCACCGGTGTCGTTGTTGGTGGTGGCCCGGGCGATCAGCTCGCCCCCGCGATAGCTGAATCCCAGGAAGAGCCAGTCGGGCAGATTGAACAGACCGAACCCGAAGTCCGCGGTGGGGCTCGCCTCCTCCGACTTCTCCGCGGACCACCGGGTGGCCATCAGGAGGTCGGACTGCGCCCGCCCGTAATCGGTGAGCAGGCCGGCCCCCGACGGGTCGACGTGGCACACGCCGCACCCGCTGTACCCGTGGCGAATCATCCACGGGTAGGCCTCTGCCGCGCCGGGAGCCACCAGCGCGGCAACCAGGATGAAGAGGAGCGGACCGCCGAGGCGGCTATGACTCATCCAGCACGAACGCAACGTTGACGTCCACCGGTGGCTTCACCGTGGCGCCAAGATAGCTCGGGATCTGAATGCCGAACTCGCGGAAGTCCACCTTCAGATCGCCCTTCACCTCGTATGCATTCCCGTTGCGGGTCGCCCTGTAGTGGACCGGGACGGTCTTGGACTGTCCGTGGAG
>JBKPMY010000168.1:0-11267 GCA_046732375.1 Myxococcota bacterium | reverse complement strand
CGCGGGGGCCTCGGCATGCTCGATGTACTGCTGCAGCCGGTAGGGTCCCGGCGCCCCGGCAGCGAGCAGACCCACCGCGGTGATCGTGTAGGTCCCGTGCGCGTTGAGGGCCTGGGCCGTCAGGTCGACTCCCACCGGCGTGTCACAGGTCCCCCCGGGGGCCACTGCGCGGAAGTCGAGCGAGGCTCCGGGGTCGATGAAGATGACCTTGCTCATCGCGGGATAGGTGAGTCCGCCGCTGATCTGGTTGGCCGCGAGCACCGGGGAGCCCCAGTTCGTGCTCGAGGACTGCTTGACGCAGATGTCGATGGCCGGGGCGTCGGGGGAAAGGTTCCCGAAGCGCACCCACGCCTTGTCCTGGGGCGGACCGTTGTTTCCGCCGCCGCCTCCGTTGTCATCGTTTCCGCACCCCAGCCATGCCACCACGGTCAGGACTGCCGCCATTGCCACCACGAACCGCTTCATCGCGCTGCCTCCCTGGGTGCACCCCGAGCGGCCCCATGGATGGGCACTGGCTCGGCCAAGCGGAACGGCGCGCAACCGGGTGATGTTCACTGTTCGCCGGGCAGCGCTTTCATCGTTCCGCGGTGTGCACGGTCGGGCACAGCGCATGCACTGCTGGTGACGAGTAGGGCGACCGTCAGCGAGGGGCGAGGAAGGCGCGGGCGGCCGCGGCGGGATCGGGCGCGCGCAGGATGCCGCTCTGGACTGCCGCGCCGTGAGCCGCGGCAAGCATCGCGAGCCTGGCGGGGGTCATCCCGCCGAGGGCGAAGCAGGCGACTGGTGAGGCGAGGCGTGCCAGCCGCTCGAAGCCTTCCGGGCCGAGGGCCAGCCGCGCATCCCCGGGCTTGGACCCGGGGGTGAAGACCGGCGCGAGGAGGACTGCATCGCAGCCCCCGACCTCGGCGAGCTCGGCCTCCGAGTGCACCGCGGCGCTGAGCCACCGTCCCGGAGGCAGCCAGGGACGAACCTCGCGTGGCCGTGGCGCATCGACCGGAAGATGCAGGTGAGCTCCCACCAGGAGCGCGACGTCCAGCCGTCCGTTCACCGCCAGCTGGGCGCCGGACCGCTCCGTGAGCGCGGCGAGCCAGCGCGCCCGCTCGAGGAAGCCGCGCACCGACGCTCCCGGGTCACGGTGCTGGATGCAGACCTCCGGTCCGAGTGCGGCCACCGCTTCGAGCGCGGCGCGGTGGGCCTCCTCGGGCAGGGTCCAGTCGGTGACGACGATCAGCCGCGGGAGCTTCACAGCGGAAACCACGCTGGTCGATCGGCCCTCGCTTGGCCTTGCAGCCGATCCGTCGTCGCTCGTCGGTTACGGGACACGGGCCCCGCGCCCTTTTCGCTCCTAGGCCTCGGCAGCAATTCCAGCGCGATCATCCGACGGACCAGCCCGGTCTCCGCTGTCAGTCGACGAGGCCCTCGAGCGGGCTGGAGGCCGAGCCGTACGCCTTCCGGGGGATGCGCCCCGCGAGGAAGGCGGAGCGTCCGGCCTCGATCGCGAGCTTCATCGCCTGCGCCATCCGGACCGGGTCCTTCGCGCCGGCCACGGCGGTGTTGAGCAGCACCCCGTCGCAGCCGAGCTCCATGGCGATGGCCACGTCGGAGGCCGTCCCGACCCCGGCGTCGACGATGACCGGAACCTTCACCACCTCGCGGATGAGGCGGATGTTGTGCGGGTTCCGGATGCCCAGGCCCGACCCGATGGGGGCGGCCAGCGGCATCACCGCCGCGCAGCCCGCGTCCTCGAGCTTCCTGGCGCTGATGGGGTCGTCCGAGGTGTAGGGCAGGACGGTGAACCCCTCCTTCACCAGGATACGCGCAGCAGCGACGGTCTGCTCCACGTCTGGGAAGAGGGTGCGCTCGTCGCCGAGGACCTCGAGCTTCACCCACTTGCTCATCCCCAGCTCGGCCGCCAGTCGGCAGGTCCGGACCGCGTCCTCCGCGGTGTAGCAGAGGGCGGTGTTGGGAAGGAGCGTCATCCGGCTGGTGTCGATCCAGTGAAGGAGCGAGGCCTCACCCTTCGCGCTCAGGTCCAGGCGGCGGACGGCCACGGTGACGATCTCGGCGCCCGAGGCCTCGTGGCAGCGCTTCATGACCTCGTGGCTCGGGTACTTGCCGGTGCCGATGAGGAGACGGGAGCCGAACCGTTTGCCCGCGATGACCAGAGCGTCGTCCATGGGGGACTTCTAAACCCCACCCCCTACGAACGTCACCACTTCCAGCGTGTCGCCCTCCCGCAGAGTGACTTCAGGATGCTGCGCCTGGCGGAGCACCTCGCCGTTGAGCTCCACCGCCACCCGCCCCCTGACCCCGAGCCGGGTCACGAGCGCGGCGACCGTCAGTCCTTCGGCGACCTCCTGGCGCTCTCCGTTGATGGTCAGTATCACTCGGCTGCCTCCGAGGGCAGGCGCCGGAGCATCGGATCCTTCAGGTAGGTGTCGGTCAACCGCCGTGGCCGGCGGAACCGGTTCAGCTGATGGCGAACGAAGGCCCGGGCCAGCAGCCGTGCCCGCCGCCCCCAGCCCAGGTCCCGGAGCGCGCCGCGGAGCACGCCCAGCCGCTGGAGTCGCAGCTCGGTGAGCCGGACCACATGGGCGAGGAAGGGCTCGGTCTGGCGGAGCACCTCGTGCTCGGTGCCCAGCCTCCGCTGGATGAAGCGGGCCAGCCGCGGGAGCGCGAGCAGCGTGAGGAGGTTCGCCCCGAGAAGGTCGTCGGCCAGGCCCGGGCGCTCGGCCAGGAGCCGCACCGTCTCCGTCTCCCCGAAGGCCACGTGGCGCTCCTCCTGGCGCGCAGCCCCCTCGAGCAGCCGGACGATCTCCGGCGAGTCCACGGTGTCGATCAGCGCCTGGAACACGGCGAGCACCAGCCCCTCGCCCACCGCCATCTCCGTCGCCACGTGCTCGGCGTAGTCGGTGCCCATTGCTCCCGTGGAGAGGAAGCGCACCACGGGGTGGGGCGGTCCGGGCGTCGTGCCGAGGAGGTCGTGGATTCTCAGGAACACCCGGACGTGGGCCAGCTCCTCGCTCGCCTGTCGGGCGAAGAAGCTGGCGGCCTCGAGCGACGGCGCCCCGTAGAGCCAGTGCCCGACCTGGATGCCGGTCACCTCGCCATAGAGGAACTGGTCCACGATCCAGGCGAGCAGCGCCCGATCCCGCGGCAGACGGAACCTCGCTCCGGCAAAGTCGAAGCGCAGCTCGTCGCGGCTCACGCGCATGGGCTCGGTGGGGACGGCCACGAGGAACCACTCTAACGCGTGCCTCCCGGACCGGCCTGCTCCACCCCCGGAATCCGCCCCAGGCCTCGGAAAAGGTCCGCCGACCGGGGTGGGGCGTTTGACACCGAGCGCGTCCTCGATGGCTGATCCGGAGGGGCGCCGAAAGCGGCCTCCGGGTCATGCCGACGAGGATCGACACATCCCTGGAGGCGGAGGCGCGTGCGCTTCACCGCTCCGCGTACGTTGCCGACGCCCACGCCGACGCGCTGCTGTGGAACCGCGACCTCCAGGTGCGGCAGCGGCGAGGGCACGTGGACTTCGTCCGGCTCGCCGAGGCCGGGGTCCAACTTCAGATCTTCACCGTCGTCACCCGCGGGTTCCCGTTCATTGGTGGCTTCCCCGCCTTCGCCCTCGCGCACGGCTGGCCGCTGGACGCGGTCCGGACCCCGTGGACCCGCACCCTGTTCCAGATCGACCGGATGACCCGCGCGTGCAATGGGGGATCGGCCGTCCTCGCGAGGATGCCCGCCGATCTCGCGGCGGCCGAGGAGGAGGGGAAGCTCGCCTGCGTCCTCGGCATCGAGGGTGGCCACGCCATCGAGGGGCAGGTGGAGCGGGTGGCCGAGCTCGCCCGCCGGGGGGTGGCATTCATGGGCCTGACCCATCTGGTCCCCAACGAGCTCGGCGGCTCGTCCTTTCCCTTTCGCGGACGGCGGGGTCTCACCGCGCTCGGGGCACGGGTGCTGGAGGCGATGGGGGCGCACGGCCTCGCGGTCGACGTGGCCCACGCGTCGCGCCGGCTGCTCGGGGCGCTGCTCGAGCAACGAGATGCGCGCGTCTTCTGCTCCCACACCGGGGTGTCCGAGCTCGGACCGAGGTGGCGCAACCTCGACGATGCCACGCTCCGCCGCATCGCCGACCGCGGCGGCGTCGTCGGCATCATCTTCGGAACGCCCTACCTCGGCAGCCGGCGGCTGGAGGCGGTGGCGGACCATCTGGAGCACGCCATCCGGGTCGCCGGTGAGGAGGCGGTCTGCCTGGGGAGCGACTTCGATGGCCTCGTCCCGCTCCCGGCCGGCATGCGGGACGTCACCGATCTCTGGAAGCTCACCGCCATCCTCCTGCGGCGCGGTCACCCGCGGCAGCGGATCGAGCGGGTGCTGGGACTGAATCTCCGCCGGTTCCTGACCGAGGTGCTGGCCGAGCTCGAACGGAGGTCAACGGGGAGTGACCGGGGTGGGGAAGCGGCGCGGCCCGACTGGCGCAGGCCAGGGTAAGCCCGATCGCCGCTCAGCGCGGGCGGGACCGGGGGCCGGTGGCGAGGAGCCGGCTGAACGTCTCGGCGTCCGAGAACAGCGTGTCCCCGGCGAATCGCAAGCTCTCGATGGACCGGGCGGCCGCCTCCGGGTGGCCTGCCCCGCACGCGTCCTCGACGATGATGGGCAGGAAGCCGAGGTCCGCCGCGTGCCGGGCGGTCGGCTCGATCCCGATCTCGAGCGCGATCCCCACGAGGGCGACGCTGACGACACCGCAGTCGCGGAGCGCGAACTCGAGCGGGGTCCCCTCGAAGGCCGACATGGCGAGCTTGTCGAAGATCGCCTCGCTGGCTCGGGGCTGCAGCTCCGGCGCCAGAGCGAAGCCCGGCGAGTCGCGCAGGAACCACGGATTGACTTGCTCCGGCCGGTCCACCTTCTGCCAGGTCATCGCCATCCGATACTGCGAGGCACCCATCAGCTCCTGCGGAAGCGACATGTGCCGGGTGAAGAACACGCGCATTCCGGCGTCGCGGGCGGCCGAGAGGACCCGCTGAACCCGCTCCACGACCCGCGCGCCGTCGGGGAGCTGCCGGACGATGCCTGCCTGCATGTCGTAGACGAGCAGCGCCATCTCCTGGGGGTCGACCGCTTCCTCGGGGCTGCGGGGTATCCGGAAGCTGGGCATGCGGTCCTCCCTAACCGTCCCCCGGCGGCGATACCCGGTCGAGGAAGCGAGCCAGCGCAGCATTGAAGTGAGCGGGCTTCTCGAGGCTGGCCAGGTGCCCGGCATCGGGGATCTCCACCAGCTCGGCGCCCGGCACCAGGTCCGCCATCGCCTGCGCCTTCGCCGGCGGGGTGAGGACGTCCTCGCTCCCCACGACCACCAGGACCGGACCGCCGAACCGGGCGAGGATGTCGCGGCCGTCCGGGCGGAGCGCCATCCCGCGCTGCGCCGCCGCCAGGCCCTCTGCAGAACCGGCGGTGATCCAGGCCGATACGCGCGCCCGGAGCTCGGGTGAGGCGGCGGGCCCGAGCAGCTTCTCCACGGTGGGGAGGAGCGCCGTCGGCCCCGTCGACAGTAGCTCCTGCGCCGTCGTCTCGCGGCGCTCGTGCGCGGGCGCATCGTCGCCCGAGGTCTGGGTGTCCGCGAGCACCAGCGCACGCACCCGCGAGGGGTCGTTGCGCAGCAGCGCCAGGGAGACGTACCCGCCCATGGAAACCCCGCCCACCACCGCCGCATCGAGGCCGAGGTGATCGAGCAGCGCGAGCACGTCGTCGGCCATCGCCCCCATCTCGCTCGGGCCGTCGCGCGCGCTACTCCCGCCGAACCCGCGCAGGTCAGGAACGATGAATCGCGCACGGCTCGCCAGCGCGCTCCACTGCGGCTCGAACATCTCGCCCAGGAGGGGGAACGCGTGGAGCAGCACGACCGGCAGCCCGCTGCCGACGTCGCGAAAATGGAGACGCAGTCCTCCAGGCGCGGTCCATGTAGGCATGGCCACTGACATGGATCGGCGCGCGCACTCCGTGCAAGCTTTCGGACGGTCCCTTGCTACCCCCCGCCCTCGAGTCGGCACTCTCCTCGGTCCCGGAGTCACAGTCCGCCCGTCTCCGGCAGGTCTGCCACGGCGCGGCATCGGCGCTCGCCAGGCTCACCGACCTCGATCTGCTCCAGTACGAATCGCCGGTGACCGCCTCCAGCCTCGACCTCTCCACCTGGGAGGAGATGGCTCCGGTGGTGGCCGCCACCTTGCGAGACGTGAACGCCTTCATCGATCTCGTCCGCACGCAGCTCGCCGCACGGCAACCCTCGCCGAAGGGCAACGGGCTTGCCTCGCTGGTGGAGGATGCGGTGCTGGACGACGCCGCTCGCGCCCAGCTGGAGCGGGTGCTCGAGTCGGCCGCCTCACAGCTCTTCGAGCAGGTGCAGACACTCGGAGCGAAGGTCCGTGAGCCGGGCGTCGTCGCCGACCGCTGGAACCTCCTCGCCGAGGTGCAAGCCTCGCGGACCCGCTTCCGGGAGCACATCGGCACGCTGGTGTTCGACCTCGTGGTGCCGTTCGCCGACGTCGAGCGCTCCGAGGTGGTGCCCGGCCACGCGGACGAGGTGGCCGGCGCGGTGAAC
Organism: Myxococcota bacterium; assembly: GCA_046732375.1. Classification (GTDB taxonomy): domain Bacteria; phylum Myxococcota; class Myxococcia; order Myxococcales; family Myxococcaceae; genus RPRB01. The sequence goes on along the minus strand of JBKPMY010000168.1, from coordinate 4,672 downwards.
GTTCGCGCGGCGGTGGCCGACCTGCGCCGCATCCTCGAGGCACGCGCCGCCAAGCTCCGCGAGGCCAGCGCCGAGGACGTGCAGTGGCACGCCCAGCACCTCGAGCAGGAGATGGACGCCTTCGGGCGAACCGCCCCCTACCGCTCGCTCCGGGCGCAGGACAAGCGCCGGCTCATCGAGTACCGCCACGAGGTGCGGGAGATGGCCGCGGAGCCGCTTCCGGCGAAGGCGGACGTGACGGAGGTCTGCCAGCGGGTCCTCGAGCTGGTGAAGGGACTGGCAGTGGTGAACCAGCGGGCGCTCCTCGTCCGGCACGATCACGAGGTGTGGGCCCGGAGCGGGGTGAAGCTGGAGCAGGCCGAGGCGCTCCTGGCCATCGACCGGCGCGCCGCGGCGGTGGCCCTGGCCGAGGCGGCCGAGCTCGCCGCCGGCCTCTACGGACGAAGCGACGGGCTCGACGAGTTCCTCCGCCGGGCCCGGAAGCGGAGCCTCGCCCTGGTCCCGGCGGAAGAGGTGGGACCGGTGGTCGAGGAGTTCCGCGCGCTGCTCGCCGGCCTTCCGTTCTCCGAGTGAGGCACGTGGTTCGTGCCCTGGGGTAGGGTGCGCCCGCCCCGATGTCCGAGCTCCGACCGCTGCGCGAGGCCGACCTCTCCCGGGTGGAGGCCGTCTTCACCGACGTGGACGGCACCCTCACCACCGCCGGCCGGCTCCGCGCCTCCACCCTCGCCACGCTGGAGCGGCTCGACCGGGCGGGGGTCCCGGTTGTGCTGGTGACGGGGCGCCCGGCCGGCTTTGCCGAGGCGTGGGCCCGGACGCTTCCGGTCTCGGGGGTCATCGCCGAGAACGGCGGGCTATCGGTGCGGCTCGATGCTCGAGGCGCGCTCCGCAAGGCCTACGCCCGTCCGGCGTCGGTCCGCGCTCGGGAGCGCCGCCGGCTCTCCCGGGTGATCCACTCCGCGTTGCGCGCCGTGCCGGGGGCGCGCATGTCCACCGACAGCCGTTACACCGAGGTGGATCTGGCCATCGACGTCAACGAGGAGGTCCGGCTCCCGCCGGAGGCCGCGCGGAGGCTGGAGGCCTTCCTGGCCGCGCGCGGGGTGAACGCGGTGCGCTCCAGCGTCCACGTCAACGCCTGGATCGGGCCGTTCGACAAGGCGTCGATGGTGCGCCGCTTCCTCCGGACGGTCTTCCGCGAGCGGCTCGCCCCGGACGATGGGCGCTGGGTCTACGTGGGTGACAGCGTGAACGACGCGCCGCTCTTCGCCGCCTTCGCCCTCAGCGTGGGGGTGGCGAACGTGCGCTCCGTGCTGCCGCTGCTGCCGCACCGGCCCCGCTTCGTGACCCGATCCCCGGAGGGAGCGGGTTTCGAGGAGGTGGCGCGGGCCGTGCTGCGGGCGAGGGAGGGCGCACGGTGAGCCTGGTTCGCCTCGAGCTGCAGCGCGGCCTCGGACGCCATCTCCGCGCCGGCCACCCCTGGGTCTTCCGGAAGGCGGTGGAGAAGCTGCCCCGGATTCCTCCGGGGAGCGTGGTCGACCTCACCGAGGGCGGGAAGTTCGTCGCCCGCGGGTACTTCGATCCGCTGAGCCCCATCGCCGTCCGGGTACTGACCCGAGACTCGCGCGAGGCCATCGACGGGGACTTCTTCCGCCGCCGGGTCCGCTCTGCCTGGGAGCTGCGGGAGAGGCTGCTCGACCGGACGGACACCGATAGCTTCCGGCTGATCCACGGCGAGTCGGACGGGCTCCCGGGCGTGGTGGCCGATCTCTACGCGGGCACGGTGGTGCTGAAGCTCTACTCGGCCGGCCTCACCCCGGTGCGCGGCATGCTGGTGGACGCGCTGCGCGGGCTCCCGGGCGTCCGCGCGGTGCTGGGCCGGGACCAGCTCGCCGGCGAGGAGGGCGACGAGGACCGAAAGGGCGGAGCGCGACTGCTGTGGGGCGAGGAGCCTGCGGACCCGGTGGTGATCCTCGAGCGGGGGGTCCGCTTCGGCGTCGACGTGCGCCGGGGGCAGAAGACGGGGTTCTTCCTCGATCAGCGCGAGAACCGGGCGCTGGTCCGACGGCTGTCGCGCGGCGCGAGCGTCCTCAACTGCTTCAGCTACTCCGGGGGATTCAGCGTCAATGCGGCGCTCGGCGGAGCCTCCAGGGTGTTCAGCGTGGACCAGGACGCCGACGCCATCGCCCTGGCCCGGGAGAACTTCGTGCGGAACGGCCTCGACCCCAACGGGCACGACTTCCTGGCCGCGGACGTCTTCACGCTCCTCTCCTCCTTCCGCGAGGAAGGACGGCGGTTCGACGTCGTCATTCTCGATCCACCGGCCTTCGCCAAGAGCCAGCGCGCGGTGGAGGCGGCCATCGACGGGTATGCCTCGCTCAACCGCCAGGCGCTGGAGGTGGTCGAGCCGGGTGGCCTGCTGGTCACCGCGTCCTGCTCGGCCCGGGTGACGCCGGAGGCCTTCGAGCGCGCGGTGAAGGAGGCGGGCTTCAAGGCCGGCGTGGACCTGACCCTGGTGGAGGAGCGGTACCAGCCGCCGGACCATCCCATCCGCCTCCAGTTCCCCGAGGGGCGCTACCTCAAGTTCCTGGTGATGCGGGTGACGCCGTGGTGAGCCGGGGGCAGTACCTCGAGCGCCCGGCGCTCATCCCGGTCGGCCCGCTGGTGCTGGAGGGCCTCTGGCACCGGGGAACCAAGGCGCCGCCAGTCCTGGTGCTGCCGCCTCCTCCCGAGGCGGGGTCGATGGACCACGTCGTCTGCGCCGAGCTCGCCTGGGCCGCTGCCAGGGCCCGGCGTCCGGTGCTCCGCTTCAACTACCGCGGCGTGGGCGCGAGCCAGGGGAGCCGGGGTGACGCCGCCTCGCGCGTGGAGGACGGGGCCGGCGCCCTCCGGCTCCTCCGGGAGAACACCGGGGCGGTGGACGTGGCCCTCGCGGCGGTGGGCGAGTCGGCCGAGGCGGCGCTGGCCCTGGTCGGACGGCACCCGGGCATCGTCGCCCTGGTCCTGGTCAGCCCGCCGGCGGGTGTTGTCGTCGAGCCGGTGGGCCGTCCGCTGCTCTGCATCCTCGGCGAGGACGAACCGGGCCAGGCCGGGCTCGTCGCCTCGGCAACCGAAGCCGGGGGCCGGGTCGAGCTGGTCGCCGGGGCGGACGCGCGGTTCCAGCGGAACCTTCCCGAGGTCGGACGCCTGGCGCTCCGCTGGCTGGAGGGGGCCGGCAAGCACTCGGAATCGTGAAGAAACGCGTGGGGGGCCAATGGACCGCGAGCCGGGACGTATGACTCACACGTCGAGCCCTGTCCCGGGGCATGAAGGAGCCTGGATGCGGTTTCTGTGGTGTCTCCTGGGGGTTGTCTCCCTCCTGGCGTGTGCGCCCCAGCCTGCGCGCACCAAGGTGACCGTGCGGGGGGACGCCCGCGCCTCGGCCGTGCCGCATGCCCTGGTGGTGGACTTCCGCGACGGAACGCCCGCCAGCGAGGTCGCCGAGCGCGCCCGGCGGTGGGGGCTGTCGCTGAGGCTGAACTCGGTGGAGGGCGTCCGCTCGGGCATCGCCATCGCCGACGGGGTCGACGACGTGGACGCCGCGCTCTCCCGCATCCGGGGAGATGCGGACGTCGAGGAGGCCGAGCCCCTGGTCCAGATGGAGGCCCTCGCCTTCACTCCCAACGACCCGGAGTTCCCGAAGCAGTGGAACCTCCGGATGATCCACATGCCCGAGGCCTGGGAGCGGTCACGAGGCAAGGGCGTGGTCGTCGCGGTCATCGACACGGGCATCGCCTACGAGGACCGGGGCGAATTCGTGCGGGTGCCGGACCTCGCCGGGGCCCGCTTCGCCGACGGCTACGACTTCGTCAACGACACCGAGCACCCCAACGACGACAACGGCCACGGCACCCACGTCGCCGGGACCATCGCCCAGCGGACCAACAACGGTGTGGGGGTGGCCGGGGTGGCGTTCGAGGCGCGCCTGATGCCGCTGAAGGTGCTGGATCGCTCGGGCATCGGGAACTCGGCGGACATCGCCGACGCCATCCGCTGGGCGGCGGATCACGGGGCGAAGGTGCTGAACCTGTCCCTCGGCGGTCCGGGCTACTCGGCGGTGATGGAGCGTGCGGTGGCCTACGCGCGGCAGAAGGGCGCGGTGGTCGTGTGCGCCGCCGGGAACGCCGGGATCGGGCAGGTCTCGTACCCCGCGGCGTACGCCGGCGCGGTGGCAGTGGGAGCGGTCGGGCCGGACGGGAAGCTCGCGCCGTACTCCTCCTGGGGCGAGGCCCTGGATCTCATCGCCCCGGGCGGCAACACCCGCCTGGGCCCGGGCAACGGCATCCTCCAGGCCACGATCGACCGTGCAGACTTCCGCAAGCCGGTGCTTGCCGAGTACCAGGGCACCTCGATGGCCACTCCCCACGTCGCGGGCGTCGCGGCGCTCCTCTTCGCCGCCGGCGCCCGGACTCCGGACGAGGTGGAGAAGGCCCTGTTCCAGGGAGCCCAGTCCGAGGGAGCCTGGGCTCCGCGCGCCGGACACGGGCGGCTCGACGCGCTCGGGGCGCTCGATGCGCTGGGGAAGGGCGGTGCACCGGTCGACTGGGCGCCGCTGATCTGGAGCGGTGCGCTCCTCGCGCTCCTCCTGCTCTCGCTCAAGGTCAAGGTCCGCCCCGGGTACCTGAACGTCCTCCTGAAT
>JBKPMY010000167.1:0-2615 GCA_046732375.1 Myxococcota bacterium | reverse complement strand
CGACAGATGCGCCAGCGTGTGCAAGGTCATGCCCTGAGATCTGACATGAGTGCGGCGGCAGTACCGTGGAGTGCGGGAAACTTCTCTGAGAAACCGGTGACGTCGGACTTTCCGGACCGCGTCGGCTCCGGGAGCGGGATCAGCCGGCTGCCCGAGTGCACCCGCAGCCTGTTCCCCCGCCAGACGACGGTCCGGGCGAACAGCCCGTGGACCCAGGTGATGAAGAGCAGGAGGTCCTTCAGCCAGACCACCCCGAATGCCCGCCAGCTGAAGAGCTCGCGGCGGAGCCGGCTGAAGGCCACCGCGTCCAGCGTGGGCTTGAGCACCGCGCAGACCGCCAGCGTCGCCGCCGCACCCGCCGTGGGCCGGAGCGCATAGCCGATGACCGCCAGGGGGATGGGATTGAGGAGCGACTCGCCCAGGTAGGTGGGAAAGCTGATCGCGGTGCGGTGGATGACGCTCCAGCGCAGGTAGCGGCGGAAGAAGTGCCCCACGCTCTTCTCCACCGCGATGTTCCACACCGGCAGGCTGGAGACTGCCACCCCCGCGCGGAGCTCGCGGCGGATCCGGTTTCCCAGGGCGTGATCCTCGGCGAGCACGTTGGCGACCGACTCGAAGCCCCCGAGCATGACAAGGTCCTGCCGCCACAGCGCCATCGACTTGCCCACCACGAGAGGCTTCCGCGCGACCCGCTCCGCGGCGACCATCCCCGTGGCCACCGTCGAGGCGAGGTGCACGTTGTCCAGGAAAGCCCCGAGCGAGCGCTGGCCCGCGCCGCCGATCGGATGGGTCACGCACCCCACGCCCGGCCGCGAGAGATGCGCCGCGATGTCCGCCAGGTACCCGTCCGGGACCCGGATGTTCGAGTCGCTGATGACCAGCAGGTCGTGCCCGGCGGCGCGCGCCATGCCGACCAGCTGGTTCACCTTGGGGTTGAGCCCGACCTCGCCCTCCTGCCGGACCAGCCGCATCCGGTGCGGCCAGCGACGGACGGCGTCCTCGGCCAGCGGCCACGCCGGGTCCTCGGGCGAGCGGACTCCGAGGATCACCTCGTACTCGCCGCCGTAGGGGAGCCCGGCGAACGAGGCGAGGTTCGCCGCCAGGTCGTCGTCGGCCCCACACAGTGGCTTGAGCACCGAGATGCCGGGCCACTCCGAGGGAACCAGCCCCGGGCGCCGCACGTGCCACACGGTCAACCCGAGCATGATGGCGAGCGCCGACAGCCCCACCACCGCCGCGGCGAGCAGCACGAGTCCGATCGTGGCCATGACGTCGGTCCGATCTCCTGATGGGCGCCGCGGAGGCCACCGGTCACCGCCGGCTGACCCCCGGGAGAGCGCGCCCTTCTCCGAGGTCGGAAGAACATTGTGCCGGCGCTGTGGATCGGATCCGAGGAGCCCCGGAAACACCTTTGTGAGGGGGGTGGCTGGACGGCGGCCCCGGAAGTGATCTGGAATCGACGCTGCCTCGCAGGCCGAAAGGAAGTTATCCCGGTGCTTCTCGCCGCCACGTCGACCCTTTCCCCCTCGGACCTCCTCGCTCCGCTCGCCGCCGCCGCGGCGCTGCTGCTGCTGAGGCTGGTGGGTCGGCCGGCGCCGGTGTGGGTGCGGCGCCGCAACAGCCGTCGTCGCTGACCGGCCCGGTCAGCGGAACGGTCGCAGCACCTCGCCGCGGTGACCGGCGGCGCGGAGCACCAGCCCTTCCCGTGCGCGCCGTGCCGCCGAAGGGCCGATGAGCCAGCCCACCGGCTCGCTCCTCCGGCAAGTCTTCTTCAACCAGCTCTCCAGCTCGACGAATCGCCGCCGGAACCGGTCCGGCGCCGCATCCCGTCGTCCGGTCTGCGGGGTGACGTCGAGCTCGGCCCAGAGCTGGCCGGCCACCAGCGCGCCCTCCTCGTCGAGCTGCGAGCGCTCCCAGAACACCACCGGTGAGCGAACCTCGTCGACGCGCCAGTGGCCCCGGTCCGGTCCGCGCTTCACCTTGTCCACCAGGACCGGGCCGAGGTCCGCCGCGGCCAGGTAGAGCTCGGGCGGAAGCTGGTCGTGCGCCTCCGGCGTGGCCACGAAGGGGGTCCAGCCGGGCGGGACCCGGCGCGGGTAGACCTCGTACGCCGTCTGGGCGAGGAACCGCAGGAAGGCGAGCTCGTCCTCGGTGTCCAGCAGCGGCTTGATCACGTTCGCCATGCGGAGTGGCAGCCACCGTGCCCGGGACGGTGGGTCCGGCGCAAGCGCGCTCCAGCGACTGATCCCGGCCGGGGCATTGCCGCCGGGCCCGTGACGCGGAGACACTGGAGTTACCGTGTCGGAGCCGGCCCTCGACGCGCTGCGCGCGCGCATCCACGAGCTGAAGGACCTGGGGGGAATCCTCGGGCTGATGACCTGGGACCAGGAGACGTACCTTCCCTCGAAGGCGGGCGCCGCCCGCGCGGCCCAGCTGGCGACGCTGCAGGGCCTCTACCACCAGCGACTGGTGGCGCCCGAGGTGGGCGACTGGCTCGAGCGGGCCGAGCGTGGGGAGCTCGACGCCGACACCCGCGCGATGCTCAAGGTGTTCCGGCGCGAGCGCGACCACGCGGTGCGGGTTCCCGAGTCGCTGGTCCGGGCGCTGGCCGAGGC
>JBKPMY010000166.1:0-9439 GCA_046732375.1 Myxococcota bacterium | reverse complement strand
TACTGGAACTCGACGCCGGGGTCCTGGAAGAAGACCTGCCGCGAACCGGTGGCGAACGTGGTCAGCGCCTCGTACTGGAACGAGCCGCCGGACTTGATGTTCAGCCCGGGAGTCCTCACCACCCCCCCCAGCTTGAGCCAGCTCAACGGATCCCACTGCACCCCGACTGTCCCACGGAGCTTCAACGTCGAGCCGCTCACGGCGAGTGTCCGCAGGGTCGCCCGGCTGTCCGTCGCGGACGTGATCTCCCCAGACAGCTGCCCGGTATTGGAGAGGCTGACGTAGGGAAACTCGATCGAACCGCCGAGGCGGAAGCTGGGCGCCACCGCCCACCCCACCGAGAAGGTGGGAACCAGGGTGTCGAAGCTCGAGTGGACCGTGTACGAGGCACGCTGCCCGGCGGCGGGGGTGGTGCTCGCGATCGTGGTGAGGTCCGAGTGAGCCGGGGTGACGACGGCGAAGCCAATCCGGACCGATTCCCAGTCGATGACCTCCTTCCCCAGAACCACGCCCAGGAAGCCGGGCAAGCCCTCGAAGACTCCACCCGAGGACTGCTCGAAGCCGCTGCCGCTGATGGTGGTGAGCTGATAGCCCTGCGCGCTGGCGTTCAGGACGGTCCGCTCGACAAGCGCGATGCCGGCGGGATTGTAGAAGAGCGCGGGAGCTTGCCGTGCCCGGGCAACGAACGCTCCGCCCTCGAGAGCCTCGAGCAGCCCGGGATAGACCCGGTCGTAGTTCGGCACGAGCAGCGTGGGTGGAACGGTGAAGTCCTGCGCCCTCGCCGGCCCCCCCACCGCGATCGCCAGGAGCAGCGTCCACCACGCACCGCGCGACAAGACAGACGTCTTCCGCTCGTTCATGACGATTCCCCTCGCTGTAAGGACCTCTCCCTCAGCCGCTACCGCTGGGTGCCTCGCACCGTCCCAGGAGGGCCGGCAATCGTCCCAAGTGCCTAGATCGCTGGCGTCCGGACCCTCCTCCAGCCAGGCTCGGGATGCACGCCTATTCCGAACCCGGGGTGCGCCTGACGACCCTCAGGGACTCGTGGCGGGTCACTCGACCAGGTCGCGCGGACGCTGGTGGCGCCGGGCGCCACGTGATGGCGCAGAGGTCGGCGTGGCGGCGGCACCAGTGCCAGCCGGTCGGGATTCGAGAGCTGCGGTGTTCGAGGCGATCGAGCGCCCTGACGTCCGGCGCGGGGACATCCGGCGCGCGTGCGAACATCGGGGACTCGGCGGTGCTCGACCTGAGGCCGATTCGAGTGCAGCCTCCCTCGGGTGACATTCGATTCGCTCCTCACCGCGGCACCGCCCTGGCCCCAGCGGGTGGTGTGTCTCACCGAGGAGACGGTCGAGACCCTGTACCTCCTCGGGGCCGGGGACCGGGTGGTGGGGGTCTCGGGATTCGTGGTGCGACCGCCGGAGGCCCGGCGCAAGCCGCGGGTGAGCTCGTTCCTCGACGCGAACTTCGAGCGCATCCTCGAGCTGCGGCCGGATCTGGTCCTCGGCTTCTCCGACCTCCAGGCGGACATCGGACGCGAGCTATGCAAGCGCGGCGTCCCGGTCCACCTCTTCAACCAGCGGAGCGTGGCGGAGATCCTCCAGGCGGTCCGTCTCACCGGTGCGCTGGTGGGGCTGGCCGAGGAAGCGGACGCGCTCGCGACGCGGCTGGGCGCGGGGCTGGCGAGACATGCCGAGGCCGCGGCGGCTCTGCCCAGGCGGCCGCGAATGTTCTTCGAGGAGTGGCACGAGCCGCTGATCAGCGGCATCCGGTGGTGCAGCGAGCTGATGGAGCTGGTGGGCGCGGTGGACGTGTGCGCCGAGAGCCGTGCGAGCCACGGAGCGCAAGGGCGCATCTTCCCGCCTGAAGAGGTCGCTCGCCGGAACCCCGAGGGTGTGGTGGCGAGCTGGTGCGGGCGCAAGGCCAAGCCAGAGAAGATCCGGAGCCGCTCCGGCTGGGAGGGGGTGCGCGCGGTCATCGACGACCAGCTCTACGAGATCAAGAGCTCGGTCATCCTCCAGCCGGGGCCGGCCGCGCTCACCGAGGGCGTGGACCAGCTGGCGCGGATCGTCGCCGCCGTCGCACGTGGCGAGACGCTGGGAAGGCCCCGCGAGGGCGATCTCCGGTCCGCGGCCTGAGCGTGGAGCTGCTGCGTGGACCTCCCAGGAGGCTCTCGCGGACCGGCCGGCAGCCGCACGCGCGCGCGTGGCCCCGGTGCCACGATCGCCGTCCAGAGGAAGTGGGATGTGCCGGCATCGGGTGCTCGGCGTGCCAGCGTCGGTTCCCCTCTCGATTCCGGAAGCTACCGCGTCAGCTGCGCGCCTGGAGCAGCGGCCGGACGGCTCGCAGCGTCCACACGACCGCGAGCCCCGCGAGGCAGACCCCCGCCACAGTGAGGTAGCGATTCACGAGGGCCGGCTCGGTCCAGCCGTAGGTCTCCACCAGGACGCTCGCGTCGGAGAATCCTCCGTACTCGACCTGGCCCAGGGGAATCTCTCCTGGGTCACGCCGCGCCGCCCACCAGGTCGAGGCGACGTCGGAGAACGCCGCCGCCCCGATGACCAGGAGGCCCCAGCGAAGCGCTCCGTGGCGGAATCGGGACGACTCTCCACCGAAGACAGTGCACATCGCGAGCGTGCCGAGCACCATCGCTCCCGCATCTCCAGCGAATGCGATGAGCGCCCGCGCCGCCCCGGCTCCGAGCACCAGGCCGAGCGCGACCACCGACCCGAGGGTGGCGCCTCCCATGATCCACGATCGCCTGCCGGCGCGTCTTCCCAGGACGACGAGGCTGGTGGCGGCCCCGAGCAGGAGACCGGTGAGGATCGGCGACCTGCTTTCGGCCATGGGGGTGAACCAGGGCAGCGGAAAGGCAGGGATCCCGAGGGCCACCGCGGTCAACGCATGACCGAGCTCGTGGAGCGGCATCCCGAAGAGCATCCGCTGGAGCGCGTGCCCGATCTGGCTGCGGGAGAAGAGCGCCGCGACCACGAGCACCAGAGGAACGGACAGGACCCGGAACCAGAGCTCGTCGACCGGTTCCAGAGGTCCGGCTGCCGCTCGCCGCGCGTTCAGCACACCGATCGCGGGTCGTCGCATGCTTGACCCGGAGCGTAGCGCAGAGTGGAAGCCGCGCCCGGATCCGGCAGACTGGGCCATGCAAATGGCGCTCGTCCCCTGTCCCGAGTGCGGCAAGCAGGTGTCCACCGAGGCTCCCTCCTGCCCACAATGCGGCTACGCGCCGCGGGGAGCGCCCGTCCGGTTTGCGGCGATGGGCGAGGCGGCGCCGGAGGACAGCCGCCGGACCGAGACCGTCGTCTGGGAGGGCGGCCCGTCGCTCAAGCTGCTCTTCGTGCAGGTGCTCCGGACGCTGATCGTCGCCGCCGCGGCAGTCGTCGCTGCCATCGTGGTGCACCCCATCGCGGTGAAGATCTTCGAGGACCTCTCGGCAAAGGGCGGCCGCGGCCCGCGCGACGTCTCACCAGCAACGCTCATCCTGATGGTGCTGGTGGGCTCCTATCTGATCATCCGGGCAATCATCCTGTCCGTTTCGGTGATGCGGCTCCGGACCACGAAGTACCGCCTCACCAACCAGCGGCTGACCGTCGAGGAGGGAATCCTGAGCCGCACGCTCGACGAGGTCGACCTCCGCACCGTCGACGACTCGGGCTTCTCCCAGTCACCGCTGGAGCGCATCCAGGGCATCGGCACGGTCTGGGTCGTCGCCTCCGACCGGACCACCCCCAGGGTGGCACTGCGGGGAATCCCGGACCCGCGCGTGCTACGGGAGACGATTCGAGAGCACGCCTATCGGATGAGCCAGGGGCAGCTCTTCACCCGGTCCACCTGACCGGAGGTGAGCGATGGTCGAGGTGATCCAGGCCGACATCACCACGCTCGACGTGGACGCGATCGTCAACGCGGCGAACAACGGTCTCCGCGGCGGAGGCGGGGTGGACGGAGCCATCCACCGCGCGGCGGGACCCGAGCTGCTCGCCGCCTGCCGGCGCATCGGCGGCTGCCCCACCGGTCAGGCCGTTCTCACCCCGGGCTTCCGGCTCCGGGCACGGTTCGTCATTCACGCCGTGGGGCCGATCTGGCACGGCGGAGGGCAGGGTGAGGCCGAGCTGCTCCGGCGCACCTACCACGCGGCCTTCGACGTCGCCCGGGGCGAACCTTCGGTGCGCTCCATCGCCTTTCCGGCCATCTCCACCGGCGCCTACGGGTTTCCCCGCGAGGACGCCGCTCGCATCGCTCTGGAGGTGATGCGGGAAGGGAAGCTCGAGCGCGTCGTGGCCGCGGTGTTCTCCGAGGCCGACCGGCAGCTCTATCAGGACACCCTGGCCAGGCTCGGCTGATCCGCGGTCATTTCACCGCGGCGAGCGCGCGAAGGAGGCTGGCCTGGAAGATGGGTGCCTTCTGGGCGTCGATCACCCCGTCGAACCTCTCCACCAGCACGCCGTTCCGCCCGTAGACGTAGGTGCGGGGAATGAGGGTGCGATCGTAGTTCTGGAGGAAGTCGTTGTTCGCCCAGCAGATCTGATCGCGGAACCACTCCGGCTGGGTGGCCAGCCATCCGTCGAGACGATGCCCGGGCTTTTCCCGCGAGTAGACCGGCAGGAAGACGACGCGGTCGCCGTGCGCCGCCACCGACTCCATGACCACCGGCATCTGCGCCATGCACGGCTGGCAGTAGTCGACCCAGAAGGTCACGACCACCGCGCGCCCCTTGAGTTCCGCGAGCGTGCTCGTCGCGCCGGTCTTGTCGTGGACGATCCGAGGCGTGGCGGCACATCCCGCCAGCACCAGGGTCGCCACCACCACCTTCATCACGTGTCTCATCGGCCCCCCTCCTTCGTCTCGAGCGTAGCCGACGCGGGCAGGGCCCCACCAATTCGCGGGTGGTGACTCAGGGCACCGCCATTTCGCGCCCGGTGGCAGCGGCCGACCTCTGAACCACCAGACCCACCACCGCGCACCCGGCACAGAAGAACGCCCAGACGCCGAGAAGACCGTGGTCGATGAGCAGCCCGGCGATGGCCGGCCCGATGATCTGGGCCACCGACTGGAGCGAGGTGTTCAGCCCCAGCACCACTCCCTGCTCGTTCCTGGCCACTGCCTGCGTCACCAGGCTGGTGAGCGATGGGCGGAGCACGCCGGTGCCGAACGAGCTGAAGACTCCGGCCACGAGCAGGAGCGGCAGCATGTGAACGCCGGCGAGCAGCCCGTAGCCCACTGCCATCGAGGCGAAGCCCGCCGCCACCAGGGACTGCTCACCGAATCGGCGGACGAGGCGCCCGAGGAAGGTCTGCACCAGGATGCCGAGCAGCCCCGCGTAGGCGAAGACGAAGCCCACCTCACGGGCGTGGAAGGGCTGGCCGTCCCAGGTGAGCCGGCGTTCCAGGAAGAGAGCCAGGCCGGCGGTGAACGCGGCGAAGGCCATCACGAAGCAGAAGAACTCCACCAGGAGACGGGACAGGCCGGGTCGCTGAAAGTACTGGAGGTACTCGCGCCAGGCGAAGAGCGAGAGTCGTCGCCCCGCGGATCCGGCGGCGCCCTCGTCCGGCAGCGGCTTCGTCCCGGGCAGGAGGAAGATGGTGGCCAGGGTGCTCACGGCGGAGAGGACAGCCGAGAGCAGGAGCGGCACGGCGAGCCCGAAGCCGGACAGCGCTCCGGAGATGGCCGGTCCGAGCAGGAACCCGATGCCGAAGCTGATGCCGATGATGGCGAAGGAGCGGGTGCGATTCTCGGGCTCGGTGACGTCCGAGATGTACGCCTGCGCCAGGACCAGGTTCCCGGCGGTGAGCCCGTCGATGATCCGCGCGAGGTACACCACCCACAGCGAGCCGGCCCCGGCCAGCAGGAGCCGGGAGGCAAAGGTCCCGAGCTGGGAGACGATGAGCAGCGGCTTCCGCCCGGTCCGGTCGCTCCAGCGCCCGAGGAACGGACCGCTCAGCAGCTGGCAGAAGGCGTACGCCGAGACCAGGAGGCCCACCGCGGTGGGGCTGGCGCCCATCTTCTCCGCGTAGAACGGCAGGAGCGGAAGGATGATCGTCAGGCCGAGGATGTCGGCGAGGACGATCAGGAAGATGGGGAGGAGCGGCCAGCGCTTCACGGGCCGTCCCCTCACACCAGAAGTCGCCCGCCCGGGCAACCCTCGCCGCAATTCTCTACGAACGCAGCGCGGCGATCAGCGCATCGGCGAACTGCTGCAGATCCTCCGGCTTCCGGCTGGTGATCCAGAGTCCATCCTCGACCACCGGCTCGTCCTTGACGTTCGCTCCGATCTGCCTGAGGTCCTCCTGGATGGTGGTCCAGGCGGTCAGGGTGCGGCCCTTCACCAGCCCCGCGGTGATCAGCAGCTGCGGTCCGTGGCAGACGGCGGCCAGGGGCTTCTTGAGGGCGTCGAACTCCCTCACGACGCGGACGAAGCGCTCGTCGGCCCGGAGCTTGTCGGGGGAGTAGCCGCCGGGGATGACCAGCGCGTCGTACTCCCTCGGCCGAGTATCGGCGATCGACCGGGTGGCCTTCACGGTGACCTTGCCCTTCTTGCCCCTCAGCTCCTCACCGGCCTCGCGTCCGATGATGTCGACCTCGAAGCCCTCGGCCTTGAGCCGGTCGTAGGGCACCTTGAACTCGCTGTCCTCGAAATCCTGCCCCAGCAGGATTGCAACCTTCCTGGCCATGGTGGGCGCTCCTTTCCGACCACTGACGCTGTACACCCGGAACGTGCCTGTCCACGCCCCACCTCGCCGGCTCCCCGGCCGCTCAGCGGGCCGGAGGACGAATTCTCCACAATTCAGGGCTCGGAGCGCTCGGGCTCGCCCCAGACGCGGCTCGTCGAGGCCGAGCTGATACACGCCTAGATCGTCGGCTTCCCCTCGTAGAGGTATGCGGTGTTCTCCAGCCGGGCCCCCTTGGCGTCCGCCACCGCGAACTGCGACGGCTTCCCCGACGGGCGGTGGCTCCACATGGTCGCCCCGGCGTAGGCGCCCGCCTTGTTGACCGCGTAGAAGCTGATCCCGAACGCGGGCCGGCCCTTCTCGTCGAGCAGCCGCTTCTCCTTCGTCGTCTCCGTGATGCGGCGGAGCGCATCGAGGCAGGCGTCCTTCGGCGAGCGGCCGGCGCGCATCCGCTCGACGATGAGATGCCCCCCCGAGATGAGGATGTTGGACTCGCCGCGTCCGGTGCTCCCTGCCGCGCCCACGCCATTGTCGACGAAGCAGCCGGAGCCGATGAGGGCCGAGTCGCCCACCCGACCCGGCATCTTGAAGAAGAGTCCGCTGGTACTGGTGCAGCCTGCGAGGTCGCCCCGCCCGTCGGAAGCCGAGAGGTGGATGGTGCCGTGGCTTCGCGGATCGCGGAACGGGTCCCGGCCGTAGTCGCGGATGAACTCCTGCACCTCGGGGTCGAGCTTCGACGGATCGGGCTCGACCCACTTGTCCTTCGCCGAGAGGTTCTGCTTCCAGTAGAGCCAGACCTTCCGTGCCTTCTCGGTGAGCAGGTTCTCCACCGGGAAGCCGTTCATCTCCGCGAAGTGTCGTGCCCCGGGGCCGACCAGGAGGATGTGGTCGGTGGTCTCCATCACCACCTTCGCGACCCGGGTGGGATTCTTGATGCCCTCGAGCGCGGCGACCGCGCCTGCCCGTCCGGTGGGGCCGTGCATCACGCAGGCGTCGAGCTGGACCACCCCCTCCTCGTTGGGGATGCCGCCGTAGCCGACACTCATGTCCTTCGGGTCGTCCTCGACCAGGTTTGCCCCGGCGATGACGGCGTCCAGCGGGTCCGCACCGGCCTTCATCCGCTCCAGCGCGAGCTCGGCGGCCTTGAGACCGTTGGACGAACCCACCACCACCGGGCGCTGACCGCCACCGCCTCCGCTGGACGTCTGCGCGGTGGCCCCCGCGACGAAGGGGGCGAGCGCGGCGGAAGAGAGGAACATCCGTCGAGAAACCACGTCGAGGCTCCTTAGGGCGAGCGGGGAACGATGCGGGTCCACATCGAGAGGAGGTTGCGCACGATGGCCCCGTCGGGGGAGGGCGCTGCCGGCGGGAGGTCCAGCTGCAGCCCGTACGGCCCGATGCGGTTGAAGGGATTCGACGGATCCTGGTTTTTCAGGGGGACCGCGGGGTCGGCGGGCCGGAAGCCCAGCCGCAGCGCTTGTTCCTGCACAGGTCGCGAGTGGAGGTGCTGGAGCCAGGTCCGCGCCGCCTTCCGTTGCTCCGGTGTGACCCAGGGCGCCTGGAGAACCGCGGCCGGATGGTCGCTCCGGAGCGTCGTCGGCAGGTAGGAGAGCTTGAGATTCCCCCAGCGTCCGTGCGCGTTCTCCAGCTGCGACACGGTCAGGCTCTCGTAGACCAGGGCCAGGTCGTAGCGGCGCGCCCCGCGCGGCACCATGTCGGTCATGAACGTGCCGGTGGCCTCGACTCGGGTGACCCCGCGCTCGATGGTCTCGGATCCATGCCTGGTACTTCGGGTCGAGCAGGTCAGCGACCGTGCTGGGTGCGCCCGTAATACTCGTAGGTCATCGACACCAGAGCCTGCAGCCCGGAGTTGCTGCGGGTGGGCTCGGTGTGGCCGAACTTCACGAAGCCCCACTCGGACTTGCCACCGACCGCCGGCCACCCCTGGTTAGCCGACAGCGCCTGGTGGAGCGCCTTCCAGGTGATGTGACCGCCCCCCAGCTTTGCCAGCACCTCGGCCCGGTCCTCCCAGGCGACGAACACCAGCGGGGAGATGACCAGGGGGGCGGGCGCGTCCTCCCCGGTCGCGAACAGCGCGGTCCCGTACTTCGTCCGCCAGTCGGATTCGAGCAGCGACATGGCCAGCGAGTCCGCCGGCGCCCATGCGGTGGGCTGCGACTTGCCCTCGAGGATGCCCCTTGCCGCCTCCAGCGAGCCCTGACCGATCAGCTTGAGCTCGATGTCGCGGTTCCTGCTGCGGAAGGACTCGGCGGCCGCCTCGACCCAGTCGCGCTTCTCGGTCCCGTGGACGAAGGTCACGGTGACCCGGTCGCCCGAAGACGTCCCCGGCCCTCCAGTGTGGCCCGAGACTCCGGGAAGAGAGAGTGCGCCGCGCTTCTGGGCCAGCCAGACCACCCCGCCCACCGCGACCAGGAAGAGGACGACGATCAGCAGCTTGCCGCGCACGGGGTCCTCACGACGGCGTACGGATCGGCTCCGCAGCGAGGAGCGCACGGAGGGTGGAGAAGCGCATCGACAGCGGCGAGCATGCCACGGTGGAGGCGGCGCGGAAGAACGACGTTCGTGTGCCAGGTCCCGGCGCACCCGCCAGCACGGGCGCTGCGCATTCCTCGGCGGTGCGGACGGGGGGCCGAGGTAGCATCGATGGACGCACCACAGGGGAGGGGCAGATGAGGCAAGCGCGGCGATTCCTCGGAGCGGTCCTGCTGCTCGCCGGCACCGGCGTGATGGCCGTC
>JBKPMY010000165.1:0-2852 GCA_046732375.1 Myxococcota bacterium | reverse complement strand
AGAGGAGGCAGAGGCCTCTTGATCGTTGCTCCGTCGCAGGGCTGTTGCTGAACTCGGAGCGTTCGTGGAGGAGGGTTCCTGGACCGGAGGCTCTGCGTTCGCGTTGCGCGGCTGCTGCTCCTGCTCGGAGCGGCGGCCGCGCTCGCCCAGGAGGCGCCTCCGCCCGCCTCGCCATCCGTCGAAACGCTCGGTATCCGCTGGACCTTCTCCGGCGAGCTGGTGCTCAACGCCAACTACAACAGCCACACCATGGTGGTGGGAAGCATTCCCGGCTTCGTGCAGATCCGCTCCCCGGCCACCACCTCCCAGTTCAACGTCTCGCCGGGGAACACCTTCCTCGGGGTCACTGCCACGCCGCCGAGGTTCGGCCCGGTCCAGCTCCAGGCGAAGTTCGACATGGATTTCCGGAGCAACGCGCCGTACCTCAACGAGAACGCCTTCCTCCCGCTGGTCCGCGACCTGTACCTCGAAGCCACCTGGACCCGGCTGCGCCTTCTGATCGGCCAGGCATCGGACGTGCTCTCACCGCGGGCCTCCGCCACGCTGAACTTCTATCCGCTGTCGTTCCTCCCCGGCGACATCGGCGACTACCGACCGCAGATCCGCGCGGAGTGGCGGCAGGCGTTCTCGGACGTGTTCGAGGTCGCTTTTCAGGGCGCGATCGCCCAGGCGGTTCAGACCTTTCAGGTGAGCGACACCGTCCAGGCGACCCAGACCGGGATCCCGGACTTCCAGGGGCACATCGGCCTCGCTTTCGGGCCGGTACGAACCGGAGGGGGACCGCGGGTCTTCGAGTGCGGTGTCGCCGGACACGTCGGCCGGCGGCAGGTGGTTCTCCAGAACAGCAGCGCCTCCCTGCCCGAGGAGGTGCGGCAGTACAGCACGTGGTCCTTCGTCGCCGACGGGTCGCTTCGCCTGGGCGAGACGACTCAGATCGAAGGCGAGTACTTCATCGGCCAGCTGCTCGGCGACTACTCGGGTGCCATCTTCCAGACGGTGGACCCGGTGAAGAGGGTTCCCATCCGGGCCCGTGGCGGCTGGGTGCAGGTGACCCAGCAGCTCGGGACGCGGTGGACACTCCACGCCGGCTTCGGCACCGACGATCCTTTCGACCAGGACGTGGCCACCGCCGAGCGGCGGACCAACACCGAGGTCTTCGGGAACGCGCTGTTCCGCATCATCGGTGGGCTCCGGGTGGGACTCGAGCTGAGCTGGTGGGCCACCCAGTGGGTGGACAATCCCACCGCGAACGCGCTGCGGGTCGAAACGGCGGTGCTGTACGCGTTCTGAGCTTGGGGGTCACTTCTTGGCCTTCAGCGGGGTCGGCTCCTGCTTGCTGCTCGCCTCGATCTTCCCGGCGTAGTTTCGACGGAGCGCCTCCTGGAGGCCGAGCGAGAACCCGTTCTCGATGACCTTCTCCAGCCGCGGGGCGAGCTGGAGCTTGGGGTCGGTCAGATCATCCCGGACGGCGATCGCGCCGCTCGGGCGAGTCCCCTCGGTGGGCCCCATGCTGGCGAGGGCGATCTTCCCGAAGAAGACCTTCAGCGCGCTGCCCACGTCCCCGTCCGACTGCACCTCGGTCCCCGCGAGCTCGGGGTCGACCGTGCCCGTCAGCTTCCCCGAGCGACACCGGAAGCTCATCTTCAGCGAGTAGCTGCCGGGAGTGAGGGTGACGTCCTTCTTCGGAGAGAGATAGGCGTTGAGCTGCGAGGGGTCGAAGTCTCGGGCCCCGGCGTTCCCGGCGAAGGTGAGCCGCTCCGCCCAGGGATCGGCGGTGACCGCGAACCACACCGTCCCCTTGCGGTCGATCCTGCCCCGAGCCGCGAGCACCATCGGACGGTCCACCAGGTCAGGCCGTGAGCCGAGGTTCTCCAGGGTCGCCTCGATCCCGTGGCCCCAGAGCATCGGCCATCCCTCCTTGCGGACCCAGGCATAGAGGACCTCCGAATCGCGAAGCTGCAAGCGCTCGAGCACCGCCCGGACGGGGACCAGCTCGGAGAGGGAGGGCAGCGGGGTGTCGGGCCCCGGCTCGGGCTCCTCGAGCACGGCCTTCACCCGCTCGCCATCGACGCTGGCGGCGAGCACGCCGCGCAGGAGGGGCGCCCAGCGCAGGGTGGCGGTGAGCCGCTCGGCGTAGAGGGTCGGCTCCTTCAGCAGCGCGTCCTTCCGGATGATCTTCAGCCGGGTGATGGTGTAGCGGAGCGGGAACAGCGAGACCTCCACATCCCCGAACTCGCCTCGCGCGCCCTTCATCCCCGCGAGGGCCTCGCGCGTCTTGCTCCGCGCCAGTGGCGGAAGGGCGATCGCCGCCACGAGCAACACCACCGCGACCACGCCCAGGAGGACGAGGAGCAGCGTTCGCAGAACCCGTCCTGGACTCCAGCGTCTCACCGGGGCGGAAGATGGTGTCCCGACCTCAGTTCCACAAGGCGCGGAGCGCGCCGCGGACCTCGGGGAGCAGGAAGGCGTCCTCGGCGGGGAGCGCCGGCCGGGCTGCCTCCGGGAACGCGGTTCGCAACTCGAAGGCGGAGGCCACCTCGGGCGGAAGGAAGCGGGTGAGCTGGGCGAAGGCGTATCGGCCGCCGACGCCCGCCGGGCGGTCGAACCAGCGGAGTGGAAAAGTGACCGAGAGGTGACGCTTCGCCCGGGAGAGCGCGACGTAGAAGAGGCGCAGCTCCTCGTCGATCTCCTCCGGGCTCCCGGTGGTTAGGTCGGACGGGATGTTCCCATCGGCGGCATGGATCACGTGGACCGCATCGAACTCGAGGCCCTTCGCGGAGTGGATGGTGCTGAGGACCAGGTGATCCTCGTCGAGCGAGGGAGGGCCCGCGAGGTCCTGCGTGGAGCGAGGT
>JBKPMY010000164.1:0-5512 GCA_046732375.1 Myxococcota bacterium | reverse complement strand
ACGACGCGCATCCTCGGGACTGCCACGTCGCCGGCCGGCACGTACAACGTCGACGTGACCCGGTAGACCGCCACCGTCTCGGCGGACGGCACGCCGGTGGTGCGCACCCTCCGCTGGACGCGGGCCGGCTGATCCGCCGGGCAGGCAGGGCAGGGCGACGATGGGCTGGTGGGCTAGGGCGGCCGGAGTGATGCTCCGGCCATGCCCACCCCCTGGCCCGAGATCCCCTTCGCCTCATGGCGCGAGACGTGCGCGGCGCTCCAGCTCTACTCGCAGGTGGTCGGCAAGTACCGCCTGGCGCATACCCCGTGGCAGAACCACTCCTGGCACGCCACGCTCTACGTCACGGCGTCCGGCCTGACGACCAGCCCGGTGCCCGATGGCCCCGGAGCGGTCGAGCTCGGGATGGACCTGGTCAATCACGAGGTGGTGGGACGCGCCTCGGATGGCCGCTCGGCTGGCTTCCCGCTCGGGCCGGGGACGGTGGCCGACTTCCACCGGCGCACGCTCGAGCTCATTCGCTTCCTCGGCGGCACGCCGGAGCTCGATACGCACCCGAACGAGATTCCCGGCGCGATCCCGTTCCCCGATGACCACGCCTTGCGCCCGTACGACGCTGGCGCGGTGAACCGATTCTTTCAGGCGCTGGTGCAGGTGGACCGCGTGTTCAAGGAATTCCGGACGTCGTTCCTGGGCAAGGCGAGCCCGGTGCACCTCTTCTGGGGGAGCTTCGACCTCGCGGTGACCCGATTCTCCGGGCGAGCGGCTCCCCTGCACCCCGGCGGTGTCCCGGGGCTCCCCGATCCGGTCACCCGCGAGGCCTACAGCCACGAGGTCTCCTCCGCCGGGTTCTGGCCGGGAGGCGGCGGGGTCGACGACGCTGCGTTCTACTCGTACGCCTATCCCGCGCCGGAGGGCTTCGCTCGGGCGAAGGTCCGACCGGCGGAGGCGCACTTCCACGCGAAGCTCGGTGAGTTCCTTCTTCCGTACGAGGCAGTCCGCCGCGCCCGAGATCCGCAGGCGGCGCTGCGCGACTTCCTGGAGAGCACCTACGAGGCTGCGGCCACGCTCGGTCGGTGGGACCGAGCCACCGTGGAGTGTCCCCCGGGACGCCCGCGTCAGCCGCGTGCCGTCTGAACGACCGACGGCGGCCGCGATCGCCGGCGCCCGACAGTGACGAAGAGGCCGCCCTCTGCGGCGAGGGTTCCCATCCAGGAGAGCTGCGCGAGAAGCGACTCGAGCGCCCAGTCGTCCGCGGCGGGCCGGAAGAGGCTCGGCTCCCCGTCCTCTCCGGACCCGACCAGCGCGCTCGGATAGGCGCGGAGGTACTCGATCTCGTTCTCCCGGAACCAGCGCTTCACTTCTCGCAGCGTGTGCCGGTGCTCCTCGGGGTGCTGGTACTGATCTCGTAACCAGGCAGTCCTCCGCGCCGGCTCGGAGCGACGAGCCCGGAGCACGGGGTCCAGCGGGAACACCCGGAATCCGCTCAGGCGGGCGATGCCACGCCGCAGCCGGTGAGGCAGCCGGGCAAAGGCGTTGTACAAGCCCAGGATCACGTATCCATCCGGCTTCACCAGGCGAGCCACGGCGCCGAAGGCAGTCCGCGGGTCCGGGGTGTGGTGGAGGACCCCGGAGCAGACCACCACGTCGAACGCCCCCGCCTGCAGCCCGGGTCTCCGGAGGTCCGTTTCCACGAACAGGACACCTTCCACTCCGAAGCGCCTCGCCGCCTCCGCTCCCAGCTCCAGGGACGCCCTGGCGAGGTCGGCGCCGATCACCATCCGGTCGGCGGTCGCGAGGAAGAGACTCAGCTGCCCGGTTCCGCACCCCAGCTCGAGCACTCGTGCTCCAGGCGGAATCGCCTCGTCGAGGAGCCGGGCGAACTCGCTGCGGCGACCACGTTCGCGCAGGTGGGCCAGCGTCTCGCGGGGTGGGTATCCGGGGAACGGAGCGGCCGAGTAGAACTCGCGCACCACCTCCGTCCGCGGATCCGAGGGGAGCCGGAGGTCGGGAATCCCGCCGGGGCTCCGGTACCGTGCAGCGCAGCTGCTGCAGACCAGCTGCTCCAGCCGGCCCGAGCACGCAGGGCAGGCCAGCAGGGCCTCCAGGCTCGGGCGGTGCATCTCAGAACACGGCGTAGATGAATGGGGCCAGCGCCTGCACGGTGGCCGCCAGGATCAGCAACAGTCCAGTGACGCAGAGGAAGACCACCAGCGGAATCAGCCACCTCTTGCCGCTGTCGCTCCGCCACAGCCCAGCTGCGAACTCACCGATCGAGGGGATGGCGTTCGCGAACACGATCATCCCGCGCCGCATCCTTCCGCGTTTCTTGATCATGCGACCTCCGGGCGCGCCCAGGCGGGCTGCGCCTTCGACACCAGGCACTGTCCCGCCACGAGCACGTCGATTCCGCAGCGGCGGAAGGTCGAATACCCTTCCGTCGCCCGGTTCACGATCGGCTCACCGGCCAGGTTGAACGACGTGTTCAGCAGCACCGGGACGCCTGTCCGCGCCCCGTAGGCCTGGAGCAAGGCGTGGAACAGTGGAGCCATCTCGCGAGGGACGGCCTGCAGCCTCGCGGTCCCGTCGACATGGGTGACCGCCGCCAGCCTCTCTCTCCACGCCGGCCGCACCAGGAAGACTCCTGACATCGTCCGGGCGAGCCGGGCCCCGCCCGGTGGCAACTCGAAGTATCGGTCCGCCGCCTCCAGCGGCACTGCAGGGGCGAAGGGGCGGAACTCCTCGCGGAACTTGATGCTCCGATTCACCCGGTCGCGCATCTCCACCGGGCCTGGAGCGGCGAGGATGCTGCGGTTCCCGAGGGCCCTCGGACCGAACTCGGACGCTCCCTGCATCCATCCCACGATGTGGCCGCTGGCCAGCTCGTCCGCCACCCGCTCGACCAGCGAGCCCGTTCCATCGAATCGATGGATCGACAGGCCGTCCTCGACCGCGACCCGCGCCAGCTCCGCCTCGTCCACCGCCGGCCCCCAGTAGGGGTGGTCGGGCACCGCTCGGTCCGGCTGGCGAAAGCCGATTCGATCAGCCCACAGCGCCGCGCCGAGCGCGCAGCCCGCGTCTCCGGGAGCAGAGGGGATGAAGACCCGCTCGAACCCGGCCTCCCCGAGGATCCGGGCGTTGGCGCAGCCGTTGAGCGCCACTCCGCCTCCGAGACAGAGCTCCGTGCAGCCCGTCTCCTGTCGAAGCGAGACGGTCAGGCGCACCATCTCCTCCTCCAGGACCTTCTGGATGCTGGCTGCGACGTTGGCGAAACGCCGCCCCTCCGGATGGCCCAGATCGATCGGCTCGGCAGGGTCCCGCGCCGGTCCGAACTCGTCGAGGAAGCGCGAGGAGAACGAGCGGGCCGCGGTGGTGTGGAACTCGAAATAATCGAGGTCGAGGCGGAACGCTCCGTCGGGCGTGGGACGGATCAGCTTGCGCACCTGCGCTTCGAAGGAGGGCTCGCCGTACGCGGCGAGGCCCATGACCTTGTACTCCCCCTCGTTCACGGGGAAGCCCAGATAGGCGGTGAAGGTCGAGTAGAGCATTCCCAGCGAATGGGGGAAGTGAATCTCCCGCAGGAGCCGCAGCTCGGACTGACCTCCTGGGCTCCGCTGGCCAAGGCCGACGGTGAGGGTTGCCCACTCGCCGACTCCGTCCGCGGTCAGGATCGCCGCGCGGCGGGTCGGGGCGGTGAAGAAGGCCGCGGCCGCGTGCGACTGGTGGTGCTCGGTGAAGAGGATCTTCGCGCCCGGCAGTCCCAGATGGGAGGCGATGATTCCCTTCACCCATAGCTTCTCCCCCAGCGAGTTCTTCATCGCGTGGGGAAAGCTGCGCCAGGAGCGGGGAAAGGCGCGCAGGATGCTGGAGAGAATCCGCTCGAACTTCAGCATCGGCTTCTCGTAGAAGACGACCGCATCGAGCTGATCGGGTTCGAGCCCGCCCCGTTCGAGGCACCACTCGATCGCCGCCAGTGGAAAGCCGGCATCGTTCTTGTGCCGCGAGAGCCGCTCCTCCTGGACGGCGCAGACCGGAACTCCGTCGATCAGCAGGGCCGCGGCGGAATCGTGATAGTGGGCCGAGATTCCGAGAATCTTCATCAGTACTGACTCCTGAGCGCCGTCCCGGGGCGAGCCGGGAACCACCCTTGCGGCTCTCCTCGCGCCTTGCGCCTGGCCAGCCAGGCGAAGAGAGGGAGGAACAGCGCGTACTGGAGGAGGAGCATCAGCGTGCCGAGCAGTCCCGCAACGGCTGCTGCCACCCGGAGATACGCCTTCCACAGCCTTCCCAGCCGCGCCTTCCACAGGCGCGCGCTCCACTTCCGAGGAGCGACCCGGGTGAGCTGCTGATGGGTGTATGTCATGTGGAAGACCTCGTCTCGGAGAATGGCGTCGAAGACCGCCTGGGTCTCGGGATCCACCGACAGGACCTCCTGGTAGAGCGCGAACCGACCAGCGGCGGCCTTCTCCGAGAGATGGAGAAAGGCGAGCAACGAGGCATCGTCCTCGCCGTCAACGTGAAGGTCGTCGAGACCGCGTTCTCCGGGAGCAAACCAGTTGGCCTCGAAGCTCGTCTCGGCAGCTGGGGGAAGGCTCCGGATGAGAGCGCGCCCGCGCTTGCGGAAGAGCTCGGCGTGCCGGTGCTCATCCGAGGCATGGCGCAGGAACAGCCGCCTCAGCAACGCATCGCTGGTGAGCTCGGCCGCGCGGCACAGATCTCGACCCCCATCGGCCTCGGTCTCGGCGAAGCGGAGAAGCTTGCGCGCACGACGGCGAGGGCTGTCCCAGACCCAGCTGTGAATGGGGCGTAACAACCGATCGAATCGCGAGGGACGGACCCGCGCCGGCCCCTTGTTTCGTGGATAGTGGGTCACTCGATGTTTGCGCCTCTCAATCCCGCGACACGGCGCCGCCACGTCGTTGCCGAGATGGTGGTGGTGGCGTTCGCCGCCGTCCTCCTGGTCGTGGCCTACCGGATTGATCCGCAGTGGATTTCTCGACATGTCACACTGCTGAACCTCTGGCCCCCGCACGATGCCGGGGTGTGGAGCAGCCGTGGACGGGGCTTGCTCGTTCTCCTGGCGGCTCTGGTGGTGCTCGGGCTGCGGCCGGCTCTGATCTTCGTCGTTTCGAAGAGCTCACTCGCCGGGCTGGCGCGGTCGACGGCGCCCGTCATTCTGGCGATCGCCGTCGCCGCGGTCGCCGCGGAAGCTGCCGTGGGCTGGATGCAGGCGCGAGCTCGGAAGGAACGGGCCGTGTACCAGCAGCGGGGGGTTCCCCATCCACGCTATGGCTGGACCTGGCACCCCTCCTCGAGCATTACCGAGAAGGCCATCCGCCGGGACATCCACTGGGCCTTCAACCGAGAGGGGTTCCGCGTCCGGACTCAGGACGACGAGCCCGACCCCGCGCTTCCCACCCTCCTCTTCACCGGAGAGTCGATCGCCCTGGGCCTGGGACTCGACTACGCCGAGACCTACCCAGCGCTGGTCGCCGCGCGCCGGGACGTGCAG
>JBKPMY010000163.1:0-10901 GCA_046732375.1 Myxococcota bacterium | reverse complement strand
AGCGCGCCCCCCTTCGCAGCTAGGACTCCGGCTGCGCCCAGAGCGAGAAGAAACGCAACATCTCCCGCGTCGCATCCGGACCCCTGGGATCGACGTACGAGCCCTCGTCGCTGCCGCCCGACCACGCGTGGGCAGCGCCGTGGACGACCCAGTGCTCCGCGATGATACGCCCGGCGTGGTCGCGGTAGAGCGTTCGAGTGAATGGATGGCCGTCCGGCACCCGCCCCTGCTGCACCTCGGTGCTCGATGCGGTCGCCGATGCACCGCTTCCGGGTACGCCCTGGGCGAGAATCTCCTCGGCGTTCCGAGGGTGCACCGTCTTGTCGCCGTCGCCGTGAAAGACGATGAGCGGTGTCAGATCGTCCGGCCGCGCCGCCGTCGATCGCGGTCGTCCCTTCATCGCCTCCAGCGCCGAGGGGAGATCGTGCGCGACGCCGTACGGCAGGCCGGAATGCACGCCGGCCGCAGCGAACAGGTCCGGATGGGTCGACTTCATGATCGCGGCCATCGCACCACCTGCGGAAAGTCCCGCCACGTAGACGCGCCGAGGATCGATCCCGTATTTCGCGATGATCTCCCGCGTCATGCCTCCGATGATCGACGGCTCTCCCCGGTCGCGCTTCTGGTGGGCGCTCTTGAACCAGTTCCAGCAGCGGCTCCCATTGGCCCGCTGTGCCTGGGCTGGGTAGAGCACGAAGCAGGGCTGCAGCTCGGCCGCGGCGTTCATTCGCGTCCCCGTGGCGAAGTCATCCGGCGACTGGGTGCAGCCGTGCAACATCACGACGAGCGGCAGGGCCTGCGCATGGTGTCCGCTGGGCACGTACAATTTGTACTCTCTGGCGCCCGCACGATTGGAGAATGCGCCGGTGAGAAACTCGCCTGGCGGCACTTCGGTCTTTCGCCCGTGTCCGGGCCGCGCCCGGCCCGTCCTTCTCTGAGGGCTCACCGGAGCCGAAGGCATCCCGACATCGGCGGACATCGCCGGGCGGAACGGCAGCTGCGGGAGGACCAACGCCTCGTTGGCCTCTGGGGATCTGGACGCGTGCCCCTCGACGCACTCGCCGACGGGCGACGGTGTTTGCTGCAATGCCCGCTGGATCGCAGCCGTCGCCTCCGCCGGCCCTCTGGTTTGCAGAATCCTCGTCGCTTCCTGAATGGATGCAAGCATCGACTTGTTCATCGGGTCTGATTTTCCTTTTCTGACTGGATTGCCTGCTCAGGCCTATGTTCCCCGGTCCTCAGGCGTCACCCCAATCGAGGCGGAGTCACGCGTCACCCTCGCTCTCGCTCGCTGGAACAGCCGATACCAGGCACGTCTGACCGGAGGTCCAACGCGGTAAGGCGCCTCAGCGAGAGGACCCGAGTGGGGCTCAGAGACGAAGTCACGGCTCAGCGAGAGGGCCGAGCCAGGTTCAGAGACGAACTCACGGCTCAGCGAGAGGGCCGAACCAGGTTCAGAGACGAAGTTACGGCTCGGCGAGAGGGCCAAGCGAGGTTCAACGAAGTCCGGCTCAGTGAGAGGACCGAGCAAAGTTCAACGAAGTCACGGTTCGCATTGCCGAACGTGCCGGTCCCAGAACGAGGTCCGCGCTGGAGTCGACGATCTTCGCCACCGCGTCGGAGACGACGCTTCCGGACGGAGACTCCGTCGCCTTGGCCTCTTCCATTGCCTCCCCGAGCACGGCAAGCTCTGCCTGGTCCAGGAGGCGCTTGAGCCTCGGGAAGAGATCTCCCTCTTCCTCCTCGACGTGGTGGCGGATGGTCTCGATCAGCACGGCCATCTTCGCGTCGAAACGCTCATCGCGCGTGGACAGCTTCTCCAGCTCGGCGAGTGTCACCTTCGCCAGATGATGCTCTTCGAGGGCCTCGAGGACAGGCG
The DNA here is from genome assembly GCA_046732375.1 of Myxococcota bacterium. GTDB lineage: Bacteria > Myxococcota > Myxococcia > Myxococcales > Myxococcaceae > RPRB01. The sequence goes on along the minus strand of JBKPMY010000163.1, from coordinate 9,022 downwards.
CATCGAGACTCTTGGATGATTCCCGGGCCGTGGGATAGAGGAATTGCTCCTCGATCGAGGCGTGAATCGAGAGCTCACGGATGATCTGCCCGGCGAGCCGCTGCTTCTGCTTGCCAGCCCCCTCTCCCGTTTGCTCGTAGGCCTTGAAGAGTCGTTCGACGTTCCGGTGGTCCTGCGTCAACAATTTGAGGGCGTCCATGAACTGCAACGTAACCATCGTCAGAAGGACGTCACGCACGGTTTTCGTGGAGACCGGGCGTGCGACCATTCGGTCGTTCCCGACAAGTGCCCCGGGCCGAGTTCCGCCTCGGCTGTCCGGGCCGGGCGGCTGTGCCCTTCCGTTTGCAGATGTTGTCACTACATTTGGCCGTGCTGAACGGAGGCTGGACATGGGAATCTTGACGATGCTCGTCGTAGGTTTGGTCGCTGGACTGCTCGCCCGGGCGATCATGCCCGGCAACGACTCCATGGGATGGATCGCCACTATCCTCCTCGGGGTCGTGGGATCCTTCGTCGGAGGTCTCCTGGCAAGCGTTCTTCTCCACGACGGCACCACCGGCACCTCTGACTTCCATCCGACGGGCCTCCTGGGAAGCGTCATCGGAGCGCTCGTCGTTCTCGGCATCTGGCACTTTGCTCGACGTCGCCGCGCCATCTCTTGATGTCGTCGTTTCCACCGGCGCGGTCTACGCTCTCCAACCTGGCTGGAGCTCGTTGACCCCCGGTTCCTTCCGCTGGATCGCCCGACAGTCGACCGACCGTGCTTCGAGGTCTCCTCGGCTGGGGCGAGCGAATCTCGCCGAGGGTGTTATGTTTCTCCCGAGGGGGCGGTGGTGAGCTGCTGATCCCAGCGGCGCATCGCCCTCGAGTTTCCCCGCGAGTCTGCAGAGTCCAAAACGGGCGCAGCGCCGCTGTGCCCTGATGACGTGCCGCTGGGATCTCCAGGCGTCGAATCACCCACAGAGAGAAGTCTCCCAGCGACCCTCGGGGTCGCGTAACCAGACTTGGAGCATTTGCATGAAATCAAAGTACTTGTCCCTCGGAATTCTACTCTTGACCACGTCGGCGCTTGCCGGCGCACCGGAGCCGAGCAGCTCAAAGACCAAGGTCGACGCTGGCACAAAAGTAATCGAGCCCAGCAACTCGGCGAACAATGAACGACACGATCGTCCGGGGGAGCAGACCGCCGATCGTCAGAGCAACGAACAGTCGGATCTCGACCTGACCGCCAAGATTCGCCGCTCGATCGTCAGTGACAAGTCGCTCTCGGTGAATGCGCACAATGTGAAGATCGTCGCGCAGAACGGGCAGGTCACGCTGAAGGGCCCGGTCCAGTCAGAGGCCGAGAAGAAGGCCATCGAGCAGCGGGCGTCCTCGATCGCAGGTCAGCCCAACGTGAAGAACGAGATCGATGTCCAGCCTTGAGGGCTGGGTTTGCAACACCATCACGCAGTCAAATCACACTTGGAGAGATAACAATGGCTCAAACATCAAAGGCCGTATTCGGAATTTTCAATGACAGGGCGGGGGCCGACGCGGCCACGTCGCGCCTGAAGAACGCTGGCTTCAAGAGCTCGGACATTTCAGTGCTGTTTCCCGACAAGGAGGGGACCCGGGAGTTCGCGCACGAGAAGAACACCAAGGCTCCCGAGGGTGCCGCCACTGGTGCAGGAACCGGTGCGGTGGTCGGTGGCACGCTCGGCTGGCTCGTCGGCATCGGCGCCCTGGCGATTCCAGGAGTTGGCCCGTTCATCGCGGCGGGCCCCATCATGGCGGCTCTCGCCGGCGCAGGCGTCGGTGGCACGATGGGTGGGATCACCGGTGCCCTCGTGGGAATGGGGATTCCCGAGTTCGAGGCCAAGCGCTACGAGGGAATGGTGAAGGACGGTGGAATCCTGATGTCCATCCACTCGGAGGACTCCAACTGGACCAAGAGGGGGAAGGCGGTCCTGGAGGAGAGCGGCGCACGTGACATCTCCGCGACCGGAGAGAGCCGCGGCGAGCCGACGACTCCCAACGCCCGCGCGTAACGGCAGTCCTGATTGTTCGAGAGGCCCGGGCCCGAGAAGGCCCGGGCCTCTTCTCATTCGTCACCAGCCCCGGGCAGCTCGTTGCAAACCAGAGACGGGAACCCCAGGGCTCAGAATCCGCTGATGTTGCTGCTCCAGATCGGACTGTGGGAGCGTCGCAGATCGCGTGCGGTGACGAATCGAGACTTCACCAGGCCCAGCGCCACCTTGCCGATGACGTCCTTCGCCACCGTCCCGCGGTAGTGGGGGATGGTGCGGCCGAGGCGCAGCTCATGCTCGAACACCACCACCGGCTCCCAGGTCCAGTTCGCGCCGTCCGGAGGCCCATCGGTTGACTCGGTCAAGGTCACCCAGCCGGCGATGGGAAGAAACGAGACCGCGCCCTCGCTGCCATCTGCGCTCTCGCAGAGAAGCACCTTGAGACCGAAGTCTCCCGCGGTGAGTGAGCCGCAGGTGCACCGGGGAAGTGCCGCCGGCTCGGTCATTACGCGCTCCTCCACCGGAACGAAAGTCGCGCGCCCTGCAACGGCAGGGTCTCCCGCTCGAACCGGACGAGCACCGGTGCGTGGCCGAAATCGCTTTCGACCGGCACCTGGATGATCCCGTTCCGCGTCCCCTCCGGACATCCCGGCCAGGCGCAGACGAGCAGGGCATCGTGGTGGAGGGGATGCCTTTGCCTCACGTGGCTGCAGCGCACAACGTCGCGTTGCCAGAGGGAGGCAGGGACTTCGGAAGCAGACATGTGATCTCCCGGACCTCAAGTTGCCCGGGAACCCGGGTTCGGGAAGTCACCAGTCCGCAGTAGCACCTCCGGCCCGCATCGGCAAACCACCCTGCAGACAACCGTTTCGAACCGAGCGAGGTCCAGACGGCGTCTCCTGCGCGCTTCTCGGCTGTAGAGTGCAATTGATGAACGCGCCACCTCGGGCGTCCGCGGACAGTGCACAGGAGAGCAGCGAGTTCGCGCGCGAGTGGACCGAAATCCTCAACGAGCTCCGCGTTGCCCTTCCGGGAGTACAGCTCCTCTTCGGCTTCCTGCTGACCGCGCCGTTCACTCCCGCGTTCCGCGAGATGAGCGCCGTCATCCGCTACGGATACTTCTTCTGCTTCCTCACCACGACGGCCTCCTGCGCCTTCCTTATCGCGCCGTCGGTCTACCACCGCCTCCACTGGCGCCGTGACGTGACAGACAAGGAGCAGATGCTCCGGACGGCCAACAGGCTCGCGATCGTGGGAGTGGTGTTGCTCGCCTGCGCGATGACCAGTGCGGTCTACGTGATCAGTCGCGTCGTTGCCGGCCATGGCATCGCCCTGGTCGTCACGCTCATCGCGGGCTTGCTGTTCGTGGCGCTCTGGTTCGGGCTGCCTTTCCTCCGCCGCAGCTCCGAACACCACCGCTGACGGCACCTCGCCGCCGCCGCCGAGTCTTCCCGGCGGGACGACGGCAACTCTCAAGCCGCAAGCTGGTACCGGGTCCGCGAGCCGCTACCGTTCGAGTGGCCCACGGACCACCGTCACCGCCTCCACCTCCTCGACCGAGGTCAGCCGGTAGACCTGGCGGAATCCCTCCTTCTCCAGGTCGGGAATTGCCCGGTGCATCAGCCGGATCTGCTCGCGAACGAGGTGCTCCTCGAGGTTCCTCTCCGCGCGCCGACGATTTCGCGCGTGGCACACGGCCTCGGGCAAGTCGAAGACGATGGCCAGAGGCAGGCGCTCATACTCACGCGCCAGCGCTACCGCCTTCTTCCGGGACCCGAGGTTCACGTTCGTCGCGTCGAGCACGGCCAGCCGACCCGCGGCGAACCGCTTGCGCGCGACGTGGTAGAGCACCTCGAACGCGGCCTCGGTCGCCGTCTCATCGTTCCCGTCGTCGGAAACGAGCGCCCGGTACCCATCGGACGAGAGGACCTCGGTCGGCCTGAAGTGCCGGCTGGCGAACGTGGACTTCCCGCTCCCGGCCGGGCCGATGAGCACCACGAAGGACAGATCCGGAATCGAGAGGTGCACCGCCGGCCTACTCGACCACAAGCCAGGGATGGCGATACAGGTGCCCGCGCATTTCCGAAGACCCGCGCCCGGAGCGTCCTGTCGTCCGCGGCAACGACCGGCCCTTTCCTGTCGTCGCACCGGGCCTGCCCGTTGATTGGATTCGGATGCAGCCGGTCCACGCTCTCACCGCCGCCGGCTGCAGACCGCTGGCTCTCACTGGACAGACGTTCAGGGCGATGCTAGAGGCCCTGACCTGGAGGGCATGGCCATGCTCACGCACCCGCACGCGTTCATCCCGGTCCGGCCAAGCAACGAGGACTTCGAGCGAAACGTCCGTGCGGCCGTGCGCGACTCAAGCAACGCGATCAGCGTGGCCTGGCTCGCCTCCGAGTGTCGCCGCGCGCGATTCGAGGAAACGCAGCTCCAGGAGGAGCTGGAGCGGGTGTCGCTGGCGGACGCCAGAGACAGCAGTCCGTACTGACGGCGCTCAGCACCCCAGAACTCCGGCGTGCGGTCCCATGCTTCCGTTGCGGCCACGTCCTGGCTTGGCCTGGGTCGACGCCCGGCGGCGGGTCGTCCACGACACGGCTCCGTAACTCCGACCCGTCTGCCGTGTGAGACCGCTCGAGGCATCCGAGGGAGGCGACCTCACCCACCGTCGGCATGAAGCCTGCTCCGACATCCCCCGTGCCCCGGAGGACCCTCGCCGCCCTCTTCATCGTCGCTTTCGCGCTCGCCTGTGGGCCCAGGAGCGCGAGCAACAGCATCGCCCCTTCCCGGCAGATTGCCGCCTGGTGCAGCTTCCAGGGCATCCGGCTGGGGGTCGAGGCGGGTGTCGTCGCGGGCGGGACCAGCTGCGACCGGGTGGCGAGCATCCTCACCGAGTACCTCCAGGCCTACGAGGCGAGCTGGCAGGACGTCGCCGCGCTCCAGACCTGGACCGTGCGCGTCGTCGCCGACCGTCCCACCCAGGGAGCCCAACCCGGCAACTTCTTCGCCGGAGAGACTTTCTGGGACAGCCGGATCATCGACCTCTACCAGGGCTCGCTGAGCGTCCTGCCGCACGAGGTGCACCACGTCGCGCTCGGGCCTCCGTCCGCAGACCACCAGGGCTGGTGCCCCTTCGGCGACTGGGAGGCTCGCGAGGGGATCCTCGAGGAGCACGCGTATCTCGGTTGCCCGACGCCGGGAGACTGAGCGTCAGCGAGAACGACTTCCTGGTGCTCTGGAGGCCGGCAGCGTTATCCAGCCCGCATGCCGACGCCGCAAGCTCCCATTCGCTCCGACTTCAACGCTTCCTCCACCGCCGCCGACGTCATCCGCGGCCATGCTCTCCGGGGCAAGACGGCCATCGTCACCGGCGGATCCGCCGGGATCGGCCTCGAGACGACACGAGTCCTTGCCTCGGCTGGAGCCCAGGTGATCGTCCCTGCCCGCGACGTCCAGAAGGCAAGAGCCGCCGTCGGGACCCTGGCGACGGTCGAGCCCATGGAGCTCACCGATCCCGCCTCGATCGCCGCCTTCGCAGATCACTTCCTGAAGAGCGGGACCCCGCTCGATCTCCTGATCAACAACGCCGGCATCATGGCGCTGCCGCTCACCCGCGTCGCACGCAACATCGAGGCGCAGTTCGCGACGAACCACGTCGGCCACTTCGAGCTGACGGTGAGGTTGTGGCCGGCACTCCGGAAGGCGCAGGCCCCGCGGATCATCTCCCTGTCCTCGGTCGGCCACCGCCGCGCGCCGGTCGACTTCGACGACTGGAACTTCGAGCGAAAGGAGTACGACCGCTGGGGTGCCTACGGGCAGTCGAAGTCGGCGAACGCGCTGTTCGCGATCGGGGCGAACGCACGTGGCGTGAAGGCCTTCTCGGTGCATCCCGGCGGTATCCTCACCGGCCTCGGCAAGTTCATGACTCGTGAGGAGATCGAGTTCTTCGCCGCCCGGGCGCAGAGCATGATGAAGACCGTCGAGCAAGGTGCCGCGACGACCGTGTGGGCCGCGATCAGCCGCCAGCTCGACACGCTCGGCGGCGTCTACTGCGAGAACTGCAATGTCGCCGAACCCGTGCCCGCGGACTCGGAGGAGACCCGCGGCGTGAGGCCGTGGGCGATGGACCCGGCGCTTGCCGAGCGACTGTGGGCGCTCCGCGAGAAGATCACCGGACTCGGAATCGGCTAGTTCGCGTCCCCTGCTGGTCGAACACCGCCCGGCACCGGCAGCCGACCTGCAACATGGGCAGAACCGCGCTGGTCCGACCGGTCCAGTGCGCACCGGGGACGCTGCGCTGGTGTCCTTCTTCATGGTTGCGCGGCCGCCGACTGAGCTCCGCCACCTCGGAGGCCCGGATGCCACGCATTCGTTGGAATGCTCACCTCGTGATGGAGTCGTCCGCCGAGGGACTCCCACCTCTCCTCGTCATTCAGGCTGGCCCAGGCCTCCCGCTGCTGAACGAGCGCCGGCGGTACCGCAAGCTCCTGGCGCTGGAGGAGCACTTCAGCGTCTTCTACTGGGACCGCACCGGCACCGGGCTCCACTCCCCGCCTCCCGGTGGGCTCAGCCTGGACGCCCACCTCGTCGAGACGGTCTCACTCCTCGAGCTCCTCGCTCGCACCTCGGGACGGAAGGTGACGGTGATGGGGGTGTCGATCGGTGGCACGCTCGCGCTCCTCGCGCGGCAGCGGGTGCCGGAGGCCGTGGAGCGGGTGGTCGCCATCTCGCCCGATCTCGATACCGCCGCAGGCGAGCGTCACGCGCACGAGCGGATCATGGCGGCTGTCCGCGAGCCGCGCTGGAAATGGCTCGCCCCGAAGGCCGCTCGGCTCGAGCCCCCTCCGTGTCTCGACCCGGCCCAGTTCAGGCTCCGGGCGACGCTCTTCGGGCATCTCGGAGCCCTGGAGGCCGGCACCAGCTACGGCTCACAGGTCCGACGCCTGGTGCTCGGCATTGCCGGCCGTACGGCCCCCATCGGCTTCCCCGCGTGCTCGCGAACATGGATGCATCGACGCGCGCGCTGGCCCCCGAGCTCGCCAGGGTCGACCTCATCTCCCGCTGGCCTCGGTCCCCTGTCCCCGCCGACCTGATGTTCGGCGACGCAGATCTTCTCTCTCCGGCCGAGATGATCGAGAGAGTGCGTCCGCTGCTGGGCCCGCAGGACACGCTTCGCGTCGTTCAAGGCGCTGCCCACATGGCACACTTCGACGCCCCGGCGGTCGTCCGAGCCCTCGTCCTCGGCGAAAAGCCGTCCGGCTCGCCCATGACAGCGCAGAACGCCGCGACTCACCTCGGGATCGCCTGAGGTCCTTCGCCAGGGCGGAAGCCAGCCGAGCGACGGGGCAGCTTGTCACAGTGCCTGGGTCGGCCCACGTCATGAGGTCAATGGCGGAGCCACCGAATGAATCTCAGAGTCTCTCGCTGGCTAGTCACGACGCTCGCTCTGTGTGCCGGGTGTGCTGCGTCTCGGCCAGGACCGCCGAAAGAGGAGGACACCGTGGCTGAAGCCTTCATTCGACAGCGGCTGCAGGACTGGGCGAAGGCGCTGAGCGCAAAGGACATCCGCGGAGCGACGTCGCTCTACGCCCCTGACATCGTCTCCTTCGATATCAATCCGCCGCTGCGATACGCGGGGGCGGAGACGAAGCGTCAGGCCTGGCTCAAGGCCTTCGCTGCGTACCCCGGCGGGTTCTCGTACGAGCTGCCCAATCCCGAGGTGACGGCGGAGGGCGACCTGGCCTTCGTCCACAGCCTCAACCACGTGCGCGGCACGCCGGCCAGCGGCCACACGATTGAGATGTGGGTCCGCTGGACCGCCTGTTTCCGCCGGATCGACGGGGTCTGGCTGGTCGTGCACGACCATGTGTCGGTCCCTGCGGACCTCGAGCACGGCAAGGCCGTGACGAATCTCACACCCTGAACCGAGCCTCGCGTCGAGCGCCTCGGCTCAGCTCCTGGCGTACTCGTCGTGTCGGCGCCTCGAACGAGGACGCCCAAGGAAAGGGCCAGCCCATTCGCCGCGGATCGGCCTTACCCGTCGCGGCTGCCCGCTGACGAATGGACCCTCATGCGGGCCCGGGCCTCGAGGCATGGGGCACTGCCGGGCTCGAGGGCGCGGCACAGCACCGGCCGATCTTCGTAAACGGCACAGAGGAATCGATTCTGGACGGTGCGCAAGGCGATGCAGCGACCGTGAATCATCCTCATGAAGCGCTTCGGCTCCGACTCTCGGCCGATGCTCGCCGGGATCTCACCAAGCGCCGGGGCCACGAGCTCTGCCGTTCGTATCGCGCCCAGCCTTGCGGCGTCATCGGCAAAGACCTGTACGTAGTCGCGCTGTCCGAAGCAGCAGGCACCACACGTCGGGCAGTCGTACTCTTCGCCCAAGGCTACCCCGGGCCCTGCCACGCGCAGGGGTGCCAGATGAACACCTTCTCCGCGCCTGCGAGAAACAGCGACCGCCGCTCGAGCAGCAGCGGAAACGCGCGGTCTCGTCTGCAGAGCGAGAGCCGCTCCTGGCCCACGCCCATCTCGCAGTCAGGCCACGCGCAGGGGAGCATCCGCTCCGGTGCGCCGGGGTGATGCTGGCGCTCATGGAGGCAGAGGCGCGAGGTGCCCCCGAGGGCGATTGACAGCGTATTCAGCGACACGACGACCTGCGCGGTGACTCGCTGGGAAGCAACGACCACAGCCAGCGACTGTGATGGCCGAGCCGCTCCTGGCCGAACGTGACCCGTCCCGAGGAGACGAGCTGCTCGAGCAACGGCCGGAGTTGCGTCATGGAAAGCCCGGTACTGTGAACCAGCTCGACCGCGGTCTTTCCGCCATCGCTCATCTCATGCAGCACCCGGTGCACCCGTCGCTCCAGGCCCTGGCGCTCGGACCTCTCCTCCATCTGACGCAGGCGCTCTGGGCCCACGCATTCCAGACACTCGTGCGTCTCCACCAGACGATCCGCGCAGCCGTGACGCCGGCAGATCCTGCCGTGGTAGATCAGCGGAGCCGTGGAG
>JBKPMY010000162.1:0-13927 GCA_046732375.1 Myxococcota bacterium | reverse complement strand
GGGTGGGAGAGGAGATCGCCGGCTGTGGCGCGCTGAAGATGCTGGACGCCGAGCACGGCGAGCTCAAGTCCATGCGGGTGGCGGATGCGTTCCTCGGGCTCGGCATCGGGAGGGCCATTCTCGAGCACCTCGTCGCCGAGGCCCGTGCCCGTGGGCTCCGGAGCTTGTGGATCGAGACCGGCTCGGCACCGGCGTTCCTGCCCGCGCTCCGGCTCTACGAGAGCGCGGGGTTCCGGCGCTGCGGACCGTTCGGCGAGTACCGGGAGGATCCCTTCAGCGTGTTCATGACCCGCGAGCTGGAGTGGCCCTGAGCACGGATCCGGGAGCGGACCCGGCTGAACTCACTCGATCCGGCGCCAGCTTCGCGGATGCAGGGCCAGGACCAGCTCGCGGCTGGCGTAGGCGAAGACCGGCGCCACCAGCACGTCCACCGTGTAGTGCACGTGCTGCCACAGCACGCAGACGGCGACCAGCGCCGTGCAGGCCAGGAAGAAGCGGCGACTGATGCGCCCCGGGGCGAGCAGCGTGAGCAGGGCCAGGGTCGCGGTGTGGCCGGAGAAGAAGAGGTCCCGGGTGAGCACCTCACCGGTCCCCACCACCTGCACCAGAGGGTCGCGCAGCGCCAGCATCCCCGGAGGCGCCTCCAGGGGGGTCACGGCCATCACCGCCATCCGGAAGAGCACCATCAGCGCGTAGGCCTGAGCCCCGACCACCAGCCGGCGCGGGTGCGGCAGCAGCACCACCACGGCAGTGATCAAGCCCAGGTAAACAAGCCCAAAAGTGAGCCAGGTCATGTCCCGCGGTGGAAGGAGCGCCAGCACCGGATCGGCCAGCAGCACCCCGGGCCGCCGCTCCACCCAGCTCAGGAAGTGGGCCATGACCGCGAGGACCGCGACCAGCGCGACGGGCGAGACCACCGCCTCGACGCGAAAGCGCCGGTCGGTCCAGGCGTCTCTCCAGGCTCCGACGACGGAGCCCGGGTGAGTCAGGGCATCGAGGGTGTTCGAGGCGTGCCGAGCGATGGCTCCCGTCTTACTCCCGGCGGGTGCCCGCGGTCCCCCGGAATGTGAGGAAGACAGGGACCCGGACCACCGGGCAGGGGATGGCCAGGCCAGGCGGCGGCCCGGCTCCCGGCGACCGCCCGCGCGACTCTGCCGCAGGGCCCGGAAGCCGAGGGCGACGAACACGGCCAGGACGGCGAGCGGTCAGGCCGAACGGAGGCTCGGTCTGGGTTGGCGCAAGGCGGGGATAGCCCGAGATTCTTCGTCCGGGGTGCGCTAGGCCTCTCGCTCATGAGCAAGACCGCGCTGGTCACGGGAGCCTCGTCGGGCCTGGGTGAGGAGTTCGCCCGTCTCTTCGCAGCCGATGGAACGGACCTCGTCCTCGTGGCGCGCCGCCGGGAGCGGTTGGACGCGCTGGCCCGGGAGCTCCGGGGGGCACGGGAGGTCACGGTGCACGTCATCGCGGCGGACCTCGCGGTACCGGACGAGGTCGAACGCGTCGTCCGCGAGGTGCAGGCCCTTTCCGTGGAGATCGAGTTCCTGGTCAACAACGCGGGCCTGGGCAACGTCGGTGCGTTCGCGACCAGCCCGCTGGAGCGCCAGCTGGTGATGGTGGACGTGAACATCCGGGCGCTGGTGCGGCTCACCCACGCCTTTCTCCCGGCGATGATCGCCCGCGGGCGAGGGCGGGTGCTCAACCTTGGCTCGACGGCGGGCCTCCAGCCCGGCCCGTTCGGCGCGGTCTATTACGCGACCAAGGCCTTCGTGAACTCGTTCAGCGAGGCGCTCTCCCACGAGTTGAAGGGAACGGGAGTGACTGCGACGGTGAGCCTCCCCGGCGCGACCGCGACCGAGTTCGCCTCGGTGGCGGGGAGTGGAGGCACGCGTCTGTTCAAGGCCGGGGTGATGTCCTCGACGGAGGTGGCCAGGGGCGCCTACCGGGCCATGCACCGCGGAACGCCCTTCGTGGTGCATGGCTGGAGGAACCGGGCGCTGGCCTTCTCCGTCCGCCTGGGTCCCCGCTCGGTCGTCCGGGCGATCGCCGGAGCGATGAACAAGCCGGCCGGGTGAGCCGACCGCCGTTGCTCAGCCGAGCACCAGCGTGGAGTCGCCGAACTCGTGTCCCCGGTACCGCCCGGCAATGACCTGGAGGGTGTAGAGCAGCTCCAGCGGCCCGGGAAGGAACGCGCTCAGCAGCTCGAAGTGGCTCGAGTCCCGCGCGTGGATGCCGGAGAGCAGCCCCTTCACCACTCGAGGCTCGAAGCCGCGGGTGATGCGGAGGTCGGTGAGACCGGGGCCCGGACGGAGGTCGCCTCCATTGGAGAGCGCCGCGCCTTCGAGAGCCCGGACCACGGTGGTCCCCACCGCGACGACGTGGCCGCCCCCCCGGCGTGTGTCGGCCACCGCGCGGACGGTCGCCGCGGGAATCTCGTACCGCTCGGGAAGGGGAAGCGCCGCGTCCAGCGCGACATCGCCGGTGGAGGAGAGTCCCGCGGCGTGCGTGAGCCGGGCGAGATCCACCCCGCGCGCGCGGAGCCGGCCGAGCAGCTCCAGCGTGAGGGGCCGGCCGGCGGAGGGCATCTCCGAGGCCCACGGTCGACTGGCGTACGCGGTCTGGACGCGATCGAGAGGAAGCGGCGATGGCTCGTACGCGTACTGGACTGGACGACCGTGGAAGTAGAGCGCGGGCCAGAACCGCTCGGCGGACCCGGCGAAGCGGATCCACAGCAGGCGCGGCGAGACGTCGGAGCGGGCGGTGACGTGCGCGTGCAGCCCGGGCCCGAGGCGCAGCGAGTCGCCCGGAGCGAGGTCCGGTGGCGGGGGCCGTGACTCGGTCGGCGTTCGCCAGTCCCCGGCTCCGAAGACGACGGCGCGCCAGGTTCCGTCCGGCTCCTCTCCGGCGAGACGCACCTCGACCGCCTCGCCGCGCGCGGTTCCGACGAGCGAGGCGGGGAGGGTGGCCGCGTCGTTGAGCACCAGGAGGTCTCCCGGGCGGAGCAGCTCGGGCAGGGAGTCGATCCCGGTGTCGGTGAGCATCGCCCGCTGCGGGTCGACGTGAAGAAGGCGCCCCGGCTGCTTCCAGACCCTGGCCGGGATGTCCTGGAAAGCGTGCTTCACGGCACCTCCCGCAGCAGCTGCACGACGCGTGCGGCGGCCTGCTCGGGCGGGACGAGAGTGGCGGGATCGGCCTCGGGCACCGCCTCCCGGTGCATCCGGGTGTCCATCTCCCCGGGGTCGACGATGAGGAAGCGGACGCCACTGGCCGAGAGCTCCGTGTTCCAGATCCGCCCCAGATGCTCCAGCGCCGCCTTGGACACCCCATAAGCGCCCCAGCCAGAGTAGGGCGTCGTCGCCGCGTCCGAGCTGACCAGCACCACCGTTCCCCGGCCGCGCAGGGCCATGCTCCCCACCAGTGCCCGGGTGAGGCGGAAGGGACCGACGAGATTCGTGGCCAGGGCCTGCTCGAAGTCCTCGTCGGAGGTGTCGGAGAGGGAAGCGAGGGGGACCGGGCCGAGCGTCCCCGCGTTGTGGATGACGACCTCGACCGGACCGACCAGGGCGCCGGTGGCGCCGGCGACGCGCGAGGCCGATTCACGCGCGCCGATGTCGGCGACGATCGGGTGCGCCTCTCCGCCGTGTGCCCTGACCTTCTCCACCACCGCCTCGAGCGCCTCGCGGTCGCGCGAGATCAGGACCAGACGTGCTCCAGCCCGGCCCAGGCCCTCGGCCAGGGCGGCGCCCAGACCCCGGCTCGCTCCGGTGACGATGACTGCAGCTCCTCGAAGTTCCATCGGATGTCTCCTGGCGCCGGGAAGTAGCGGGCCCCCTCCAGGGAATTGACCGGCGTGCCAGCCCTTTGGCAGAAGGTCATGGAATGAGCGCTGCCCCTCAGGACGCCGCGGGCCGGCTGGGCGAGAACGTGCGCCAGCTGCGGCTTCTCCGGTCGATGACCCAGGAGCAGATCTCCCGGCTGGCGGGGCTGCCCCGGGCGACGTGGGCCAATCTCGAGTCCGGGACGGCGAATCCCACGCTGGCGGTCCTGCAGCGGGTGGCGATGGTGTTCCAGGTCTCGATCGAGGAGCTGCTCGCCTCGCCGCGGGCCGGAGCTCGCCACTATCCGCGGGGTGCGCTGCCCACCCGGCAGCGGGGTCCGGTGGAGCTGCGCTCGCTGCTGCCCGATCCGATCCCGGGGATGATCATCGAGCGGATGGAACTTCCGGTCGGAGGCTCGATGACCGGCGTTCCACACACCGCGGGAACCCGGGAGTACCTCACCTGCGAGCGGGGAACGATCCGGCTCTCGGCGAGCGGCCAGCGCTGGGAGCTTGCGCCGGGGGACGTGGTGGTCTTCCGCGGAGATCAGCGCCACGCCTACTCGAATCCGGGTCAGGTGCCGGCCGTGGGATACAGCGTGGTCGTGCTCGCTCCGGCCGCCGGCTGAGGACGGCTCTCGCCTGGCGCGTGGCTCGGCTACGGTGGCGGCGATGGCGACCTCCAGCATCGAAGCCACGAGCACGCTCACCCACCTCCAGTGCACCGCCTGCGGGCGACAGCACGACGCCGAACGGCTGCAGAACCTCTGCCCGGAGTGCGGGAAGGTGCTGTTCGCCCGCTACGACCTCGAGCGCGCCGCACGGACGCTGACCCGGGAGGCGATCGCCGCGCGTCCCCGCGGGATGTGGCGGTGGCGGGAGCTGCTTCCGGTTCGCGAGGCGAGGAACGTCGTCTCGCTCGGCGAGGGGGACACGCCGTTGATGCGGGTGCCACGGCTCGGCGCACGGGCGGGGCTGAAGCGGCTGCTGCTGAAGGACGAGGGCACGAACCCGACGGGCTCCTTCAAGGCACGGGGCATCTCCGCGGCGGTGTCTCGGGCGCTCGAGCTCGGCGTCCGGGACGTGGCTCTCCCCACCGCCGGGAACGCCGGCGGGGCGCTGGCCGCCTACGCCGCGCGGGCAGGGCTCGGGGCACACGTCTACATGCCGGTCGATGCGCCGGAGCTGAACCGCAAGGAATCGGCGGTGTACGGCGCCGAGGTGGTCCTCGTCCGCGGGCTGATCAACGACTGCGGCGCGTGGGTGCGGCGCCGTGCCGGCGAGGAGGGATGGTTCGACCTCTCCACCCTGAAGGAGCCCTACCGCGCCGAGGGCAAGAAGACGATGGGCCTGGAGCTGATGGAGCAGCTGGGGTGGGAGGCGCCGGAGGTGATCGTCTACCCGACCGGCGGGGGCACCGGGCTGGTCGGAATCTGGAAGGCGCTGGAGGAGCTCGAGCGGCTGGGGTGGATCGGCTCCCGCCGGCCGCGGATGATCGCGGTGCAGACCGAGGGATGCGCGCCCATCGTGCGGGCCTTCCAGCAGGGCCTCGATCATGCTCCGGCGGTTCATGGCGCGCGGACCAGCATCAGCGGCCTGCGGGTGCCAGCGGCGGTCGCCGACTTCCTCATGCTGGCGCTGATCCGCCGCTCGGGCGGGACGGCGATCACCGTGACCGACGAGGAGGCCCTGGCGGGGATGCGGGAGATCGCCTCGACGGAGGGCGTATTCGCCGCCCCGGAGGGTGGGGCGGTCTGGGCGGGCATCAAGGCGCTCGTGGCGAGCGGTGCCATCGGCAAGGACGAGCGGGTGGTCCTCATGAACACCGGCACCGGCCTCAAGTACGGCGAGCTGGTGTCGGTCGAGCTCCCGGTGGTCGAACGCCTCTGAGCCCGATCGGCCGGCGCCACTGCGCCGGTCCGTAGGTGTCCCCCTGGTGCGGGGGCTGAGCGGGAGAAGCGGCGCGGGCCACCGCGGTTTTGCGGTGACCCGGTCGGGTTCGCGGTGGTGGAATGCCGTCCCTGGCCGGCTCAGGCGGCGCGAGCGGGGACGGGGTGGCCAGCGGCGACGATCCGGGCGGGAACCACGTCACCGAGTCGCCGGGTCGCGGGCCGCAGGGCCCAGGAGACGGCCGCGATCGCGAGCAGCACCAGCGGGACGGCCACCTTCGACGCCGGGTCGCCGGAGAGCCCGTGCGAGAGCGCCGCGCCCGAGAGATCGAACAGGACGCCCGCGTAGGCCCACTCCTTGAGCCGAGGAAGCGCCGGAGCCGCGATGGCCGCGGCGCCGAGGAGCTTCCACACCCCGAGGATGGAAGCCAGGTAGGCCGGGTAGCCCAGCGCCACGATGGTCTGGACCACCGGAGGCGCGCGGAGGACGTCCATCACGCCTCCGAGCAGGAGAGCAGCTGCCAGCAGCGCGGTGGAGATCCAGTAGAGGGTCTTTTTCATGCCCGCTTCATGCCGCCCGGATGGGCATGATCGCCACGTGTCACAGGTGGGCATCACCTGCTATCTTTTGATCCATATGGCGGAAGTCCCCGAAACGGCAGAGCTCCTGGCCTTCGCCAGCGCGGTGGAGACGGCCTCGCTGTCGGCCGCGGCGCGAAGGCTCGGGGTACCCCGGGCGACCATCGGGCGTCGGCTGGCGCGGCTCGAGGAGAAGCTGGGAGCGCGACTGCTCCGGCGGACGACCCGGGCGCTGGCGCTCACCGACGCCGGCGAGGCCTTCTACCGGCACGCCCGCATCGCGATCGACGCCGTCGCCCAGGCCGAATCCAGTGTGCGGCGGGGGGACGACCGGATCCGGGGGACGCTCCGGGTCGCGGTCCCGCCCATCATCGATCGGACGTTTCACACGATGGTCTCGGAGTTCGCCCGGTTACACCCGGACGTTCGCCTGCTCGTGAACGCCTCGACCCGTCACCTGGATCTGCGGCGGGAGGGGTACGACCTCGCGCTCCGTGCCGGGAACATCTCCGAGCCTGGGCTGGTGGCGCGGACGCTGGTTCGGGACGCGCTCATCGCGGTGGCCTCGCCGGCCTACCTCCAGGCCCACGGGACGCCCCGATCCGCCCGCGCTCTCAGTCAGCACCGGTGCCTGACCCTCTTCGACCGTGGCGAGGTCCCGCGCACCCACTGGCCACGCCGGGCCGGGGGCAAGGTGCCGATCGAGAGCCAGTTCGTGAGCAACGACCTGCTGATGCTGGAGGAGGCCGCGGTGAGGGGACTGGGAATTGCCCTGCTTCCGATGCTGATGGTCACCCCGCTCCTGGAACGCGGTGAGCTCGTCCAGGTGCTTCCCGAGCTGATCCGTGAGGAAGCCCGCGTCGCGCTCTTGTATCCGGAGAAGGAATTCCTCCCTCCCCAGGTCCGCGCCTTCATCGACGCGGTGGTCGCCTGGGCGCCCGGTCGGCTGACCGGTCCACGAACCGCAATCCGGGAGCCGGGCGCTCGTTCCGACCGGGCGCGCTGAACGCGTCCACGCGGGTGTCGGCCACGAGACCGGAGTCCCGTCGCCGCCGGGCCCGAGCCCTCAGGACCGTTGCGCGCGACCGCGGCTGGAGGCAGATCGTGCAGTCCACGGAGGAAGCGACATGCAGAGCCGAGCGACCGCAGAGTGGCAGGGCGATCTGATGAGCGGGCAGGGGAAGACCAGCGTGGCGAGCGGGATCTTCCAGGGGGCGGGGCTGAGCTGGAAAGCGCGGACCGAGGGGGTTGCGCGCACGACCACGCCCGAGGAGCTCCTGGCCGCGTCCCACGCGAGCTGCTTCTCCATGGCACTCTCCCACGGGCTCGCGCAGGCCGGCCATCCGGCGAAGAAGCTGGAGACGAGCTGCGTCGTCGAGTTCGGGCCCAAGGCCGGGGGTGGCTTCGAGGTCAAATCGTCGGCGCTCGAGGTCAAGGGCTGGGTCCCGGGCCTCGACGCCGCCGGATTCGAGAAGGCCGCCGAGGGCGCCAAGTCCGGCTGCCCCATCTCGGCGGCCCTCAAGATCCCCATCTCGCTGAAGGCCAGCCTGCAGCAGTGAGGGCAGATCCGGCTACTGGCGGAGCCCGGCCAGGGTCGTGGTGATCCGCTTCTTCTGCACCGGGTCCTTGGTCAGGGCGAGAGCCTTCTCGTAGCTCGTGATGGCTCCCTTCTTGTCTCCGGTGGTGGCGAGCGCCTCGCCGAGGCTGTCGTGGACGTTCCAGGACTCCGGATGCTCCTTCACGTTCTTCCGGAAGAGCTCGAGCGCCTCGGGGTACTTCTTCTCTCCCAGGAGCTGGTACCCGGCCAGATTGATGTCCGTCTCGTTGGCGACCTTCATCGCCTGCGCCCGAAGGTCCTTCGCCGCCGCGGGATCCTTCCTCTCCACCAGCTTGGCCTTGGTGGTCAGATTGGCGTACGAGGGCTGCACGTTGATCGACTGGTCCACCCACTCGAGTGCCTGGTCCGTGCCGCACTCCGCCCGGACGCACCAGTTCGCGGCCTGGTTCCAGGGCTGCCAGGAGAAGCGGGCGAGGCCGCGAAGCTGTGCCTTCAGGCTGGCCACGGTGACTGCCCGGGTGTCGGCGGTCACCGGGAAGGAGATCCGGAGCCGCTCCCAGTCCATGACCACGTTGACCGAGGTCTCGGTGGGATTCTCGAGCCGGTACTCGAGGGTCTCCTCGTGCTCCGCCTGGGTCGGGGTCACGGTGAACCGGACCGCGTCCTCCTTGGGGTCGTAGCTGAAGCTTCCCCAGGCGGTGTTGACGGTGCTCAGAGCGACGGTCCAGGTGCTCTTCGTGGGGATCATGTGGAGGCCGTAGGTCCCCGCGGCGATCTGCTTCCCGCCCACGGTCACAGGGCTGGAGAAAGTGATGGTCGTGTTCTCGTTCGCCCCTGCGCGCCACGGCTCATCGTAGGGAACGAGCGCGCCCCAGATCTTCCGCTTGTTCACCGCGGGCCGGTGGTAGTCGATGGTGATGTCGGTGAGGCCGACCCGCTGGCTGACGGATGCGTGGGGGCTCGGGTCGGGAAGGGTCAGGCGTGGAGCCTGCGCGAGCGCAGGCGCGGTGCCCAGCAACAGGACGAGGAGCGACCGGTGGAAGGTGGGGCTGAGGTGCATGAGAGGTCTCCGGTGGGCATCGCGCTAGAGCAACGAGCGGCAGGCCTCCATCCGGCTGCAGCCGGGTGTCCGGACGCTGCAGCGCATCGCGGGGAATGCGGCGGCAGGGACGGATCCGAAGGCCGGGGCCCGGGTCTGCGCCTCGTCTGCTGCAACCCGGTCACGGCTCGCAGGCCGTTCCAGCGGCTTCGGCGACGCGGAGCGGCATGAGCGCCATCCTTCTCGCCCTCGGCGCCGCGCTCGGATACGGGGTCGCCGACTTCCTCGCCGGCTGGCTCTCGCGCCGGAGCCATTACGCTCGGGTCTCGGTCCTCGCCCAGCTGGTGGCCGGCGCCGGCACTCTTCTGACATCGCTCGTCCTCGGGGGTCGACCCTCGGGACCATCCCTCGCCTGGGGAGCGCTGTCCGGACTCGGGGGAGGGCTCGGCACGCTCGCGCTCTACCGGGGGCTCGCGCGGGGCCAGATGAACATCGTCGCCCCGCTGTCCGGGGTGCTCGCAGCGGCCCTCCCCGCCGTCTTCGGACTGGCCCTCGGCGAGCGGCCCGGGCCGGGAGCGCTGGTCGGCCTGGCGCTCGCGCTCCCCGCGGTGTGGCTGACGGCCAGGACCGAGCAGCAGGGCGGAGACGGGCCCGGGCCGCCGGCGTCGCGGAGCGCGATGGATGGAATCCTGGCCGGGCTGGGGTTCGCGGTGCTCTTCATCGGTCTGCAGCGTGCGGGGCGTGGAGAAGGGCTCTGGCCGACCGCCGCGTCGCAGGTGGTCGCCGCGCTTCCGATGCTCGCGCTCCACGCGCGGGCCCTTCGCCCTCCAGCGGAGCCCCAGGATGGATGGCTGCGGTTCGGTCCGCCTCTGGTCGGGGTCCTGGTGGGACTCGCCGCGGTCCTCTTCTTCCTCGGCACGCAGCGAGGCCTCCTCACCGTGGTGGCGGTCCTGACCTCGCTCTATCCGGCGGTGACCATTGCGCTCGCCCGCTGGCTGCTGGGCGAGCGCATCGGTCGGTGGCAGGGCGTCGGCCTTGCCCTCGCCGGAGCGTCGGTGGCGCTCATCTCGACCGGCTGAGCGCGAGCGGTCCGGCCGGGACCTCGATCAGCGAATCTGGCCGCGAATCTCCCCGGGAGGGCAGGGTCCGGTGTGGAGGTTCACGTACCCGCCGTCACCGGTCCTGAGCGCGGTGACGAAGCTCGGGAAGTCGGGGGGAGTCGAGGCGCCCGCGACGTAGTCGGCAGAGGTCAGCGTCTTCGAGATCGGCGAGTCCAGCGGAGCGCCGAAGGGAAGCACCACCGGGCCCGGTGCCGAGGTGTTTCCGAAGTGGATGTGCCCCGCCGTGACCGCGCCCGACAGGCCCGAGTAGGTGATGTTGACCATCACCGAGGAGTTGTCGGCGGGGACGGTCACGGTCGCGTTTCCGGTGGCGCTGACGCCCGCGTCCGGACACATGGGCGTCTCGTTCGCCGTCGTCATGGGGACATTGAAGACAGTGGGCTGGGGCCCGTTGTTGTTGTCGTCGCTGCAGGCCACCCACAGCGCGATCGGAAGAAGGAACACAGGTATCAGGGCACTCTTCATAGCCATTACCGCCTCCCGGATGACTCGAGGGGTTGCCTCGACCTGATCCGGGCGACACGGGGGCTGCGAACCGTTGCGACGGGCCGGCCATCGGTCGACTTCCGAGCGTTGCGGATCCAACGAGTGATGCCCGCCGCGGGACAGGCGTAGATCGAGGGGACCATGCGTTCAGCGGCGGTGGTGTTGATTTCGGGCTTGCTGCTCACGGTTGATGCAGTGAGCAGACCGCCGGAGGCACGCATGCAGATCTCCTCACCGAGCTTCAGCCACCAGGGAACGATTCCCTCGAAGTACACCTGTGAGGGACCGGACACCTCGCCGCCTCTGGCCTGGGGCGGCCTGCCACCCTCCGCGAAGAGCCTCGCCCTCATCGTCGACGATCCGGATGCGCCGGACCCGAAGGCACCGAAGATGACCTGGGTGCACTGGGTGCTTTACGACATGCCTCCGCAGATCTCCGCGCTCGCCGAGGGGGCGTCCCGGGCGCTCCCCCAGATCACGAAGGAAGGCCTGAACGACTGGAAGCGGACCGGCTACGGCGGCCCGTGCCCGCCGATCGGGCGTCACCGGTACTTCTTCAAGCTCTACGCGCTCGATACGATGCTCCCGGATCTCGGGAAACCGTCCAAGGCGGATCTGCTGAAGGCCATGGAGGGCCACATCGTCGGGCAGGCCGAGCTGGTCGGGACCTACCAGAAGGGCCAGAAGTGACGTTCGGCGCGGCGTTCCCGCCACCCAGGCTCAGCGCAGTCGAGCTGCCGTCCGTGCGCTGACCGGGCGGCGCCTCGGGCCGGAAGGCGGCGGGGTCGCGGCCTCGCGGATGCCGGCGCCCTGGCGGATCGCCGAGCAGAGCCACGCCAGCCCCGCATCGGTGAGCCCGCCCGCAGGCAGGATCATCCGCAGCTGGAACCGCGGGAGCGCCAGGGGCGGCTCGGTCACCACCAGGCCGGCACGAGGTCCGTGGACCCTGGCGAAGCTCCGCGGAACGGCCGCGAGCAGGTCGGTATCGGCGACGATCGCCAGGGCCATGAAGAAGCTCGGGACCGTCAACGCCACCCGCCGGCTCCGGCCGAGACCTGCCAGAGCGCGATCGACGAAGCCGCGCGCGTCGCCGGTCTGCGAGACGACGAGGTGGCTCGCCGCGCAGTAGGAGTCGAGTCCCGGCGCCCGGGTGAAGCGATGCCCGCTCCGCGAGACGATGACGAAGTCCTCCTCGCGGAGGCTCTCCGAAGCGAAGCGCGCCGGAACGGCGTCGAACGGGCCGATCGCGAGATCGAGCGTGCGGCTGTCCAGCTCGGCGCACGCCGGTTCCCAGGGCGCGACGCCCGGTCGTCCATCTCCGGGCGGTACGAGCTGACGGAGGCGGAGGTTCACCCCGGGCGCTTCCTGACGCAGACGGTTGAGGAGCGGGAGCAAGAAGGCGGTCGAGGCTCCATCCGGAGCGCCGAGGGTGAACTCCCGGGTGGAGGTGCCCGGGTCGAACGGCGCGGAGGTCGCGAGGATGCTCCGGGCTCCGGCGAGGACCTCCGCCACCGGAGCGGCGAGCTCCAGCGCCCGGGCACTCGGGACCACGCCCCTCGGCGTCCGCAGGAACACCGGATCCTTCAGCAGCCGGCGGAGCCGACCGAGCCCGTGACTCACGGCGGAGGCAGAGAGGTGAAGACGCGCCGCCGCCCGTCCCACGTGCCGCTCCCGCAGCACCGTCTCGAACAGCACCAGGAGATTCAGGTCGGCGCGGGAGAGGTCAATTTCGTGCAGCATATGGGTGAAATCATATCACTAGATTCAGTACGTTTCGCGCGGCATTCCTGAGCTCCGGTGCAGGCCCGCGAACGCGGGCCGCGATGCCGGAGGAGGAAGACGGGCCGTGATGACACGAAGGAGCATGCTGGTGGGGACGCTGGCCACGGGCGCCACGACGGTGGGCGTCGACAGGGCGGAGGTCACCGAGCTGATCGAGCGCACGAAGGTTGCCGAGGTGGTGTGGCTCCGGGGCGACATGCGCAGGTACCTCTCGATGATCGCCCACTCGGACGACTACACGCTCATGGCGCCCTTCGGCGGCGAGCCGCGGCGCGGATTCGACCGCTCCAGCGCACGGCTGGAGAAGCTGTCGCGCTTCTTCCGCGGAGGAGACGGAACCGTCGAGGTGGTGGAGAGCTATGCCTCGGGAGCGCTGGTGGTCCTGGCCATGATCGCCCGACTGCGGGGGACCGTGGGCGAGCTTCCGGAGCAGGATTGGCCGCTGCGAATCACCCAGGTCTACCGGCGGGACTCACCCGGGTGGCACCTGGTGCATCGCCACGCCGATCTCCTGCTCCACGAGATCAGCCTGGAGCAGGCCGCGGCCCTGGCTCGCGGGTGATCGCCCGGGCTGCTAGCGTGCGCGCGTGTCGCTCGCCTTCGCCTGGCCCGCGGTCATCGCCGGCGGCGTCTTCGTGCTCCACGCTCTCCTCCCTGCCCGTCAGGTCGACGGCTACGTCCACGACGCGCGGGGCAAACCGCTTCGCTACCGGCTGAATGGCCCGCTGGTCTTCGCTCTGAGCGTGGCGGTGTGGGTCGGAACGTGCCGGGCCGGCTGGCTCGCCTGGGACGCGTTCTACCTTCACCGCTGGGAGATGGCGCTGGGCGCGAGCGCGCTGGGCATCCTCTTCACGCTCGCCGTCGTGCTGCCCGCCCCGAAGGTGCTGGGCTGGAGCCTCGCCAGGGAGCTCTACCTCGGTCGCGTCGAGCAGCCGCAATGGCTTGGCGGGCGGGTGGACGTCAAGATGTTCCTCTACCTGTTCGGGGCGGTGATGCTCGAGCTGAACCTCCTCTCCTTCGGCGCGCATCACTTCCTGCTGTACCCGGCGGCAACCTCGCCCGGAGTGCTCCTCTACCTGGCGCTCTTCACCTTCTTCCTCGTCGAGTACCTCCTCTTCGAACGCGTGCACCTCTACACCTACGACTTCGTCGCCGAGCGGGTCGGCTTCAAGCTGGGCTGGGGCTGCTTCTGCTTCTATCCATTCTTCTACGCGGTCGGGTTGTGGACGACGGCCGAGCTTCCCGACCCGCGCTGGCCCGCCTGGGCCTACGGGCTGATCACGGTCCTCTTCTTCGCGGGGTGGACGCTGGCCCGGGGTGCGAACCTCCAGAAGTACTGGTTCAAGCGCGATCCGTCGCGGAAGGCGTTCGGGGTCATCGCTCAGGAGGCGCTGGAGGGACGGGTGCTGGTGAGCGGCTTCTGGGGTCTGTCGCGGCACATCAACTATCTGGGCGAGCTGCTGATGGCGACGGCGCTGACGCTGAGCCTCGGTCATCCGGAAGTGCTCGGACCGTGGCTCTATCCTCTCTACAACGTGGGCTTGCTGGTGCCGCGGCAGCTAAGCGACGACCGGCGATGCGCCGAGAAGTACGGCCCGCTGTGGAACGCCTACCGGGAGCGCGTGCGGTGGCGCATCGTTCCCTTCATCTACTGAGCCC
>JBKPMY010000161.1:0-16197 GCA_046732375.1 Myxococcota bacterium | reverse complement strand
CGCCAGCGGCGTTCAGGTCCCAGAGGTCCACCGCCCACCCCTCGTCGTGGAGGCGGGTCGCCAGCGCGAGGCCGAGCCCGGACGCCCCGCCGGTCACGACGGCGTGCTTCATCCCTGGACTATCCCTGCACCGAGCCCGCGTTCCAGCCGGTCGACGACGCCGACCAGGGCGCGGCGGTCCACCCGGCCCCCGGTGGACTCGGACAGCGAGAGCAGCTGCTCGAGCAGCCAGCGCGAGACGAGGAGTAGCGCCGGACGCTCGCCGTCGGGAATGCCCGTCTCCTGGTAGCGACGGTTGCGCATGTACTCGTCGTACGCCTGGTGGTCGCGGCCGAGCTCCCAGCGCACGAGGCGTAGCGCCGCGGGGAAGACGGCGGGCGAGGGGCGCGGGGAGTCGGGACCGAGGAGGTCCGCCATCCGTCCTCCGGTTTGTGGATCGATCTCCTCGACCGGCAGCGGCCAGCGGCCGAGCTCACCCAGCAACACGCGAGCCGCCTCGTCGAGCAGGTGCTGCTGCAGCGGGACGGGCTTCTGGTCGAGGAGGCGTTCCCAGCGAGTGCTCACGGCGCGCCCACGCGTCTCACTCGGGGACGATCCCGGCCTTCCGGAGATCGGCCGCCACCGTGGCCGCAATGTCGTCGGCGAAGGCCCCCGGGTCGGTCCGCCGGGTGCTGGTGCGCATCGCCCACATCGCCTTGTCGTCCGGCAGCGCCCAGAGCACCGTCTCGCCGATGAACTTGTTCTCCTCGGTCGTGTACTCGGCGAAGGTCAGCGGCGCCGACCAGTAGTCGTAGAATCCCATCGCGTCCCAGCCGGAGGAGACGGCGCCTCCGACGACGACCGGGTTGACCTCCTCCTTCGTGACGGCGCGGATGGTCTTGCTGATCAGCGCGCCCTGGACGCCCTTCGCCTGGACGCGGCGGAGGATCTCTTCCCTGCCCGGGTACTCGTCGTAGGCAACGAACTGGTAGCCGGGGATCGCGTCGAGACCTCGCTTGCGCAGCCCGTCGGTCAGCGCCTGCTCGAACTCGATCCTCCCCGAGGGATAGTCGGTCCTGGCGAAGACCGCGAAGCTCTTGATCTTCCGCGACGCGAGGTCGGGATTGGTCCAGGTCGTCAGCACCTTGGTGGACGCGCAGCTGATCACCAGTCCCACGACCCCGGCCAGCACGAGACAGCGCATGCGCTCCCTCTAGCCCGGACGGCTCGCCCCGCGCGAGCGCGAAGTGCGCCGGGACAGGCAGGCAAGCGCGGTCACCGAGCCGCGACTCAGCGCTCCGCTCCGGCGTCATCAGCCACCTGCGCGAGGAAGGCGTAGAGGAGGGCGGCGCTCGCCACGGCGATCCCCGAAGCCAGGATCGCCAGCCCCGCCCCCGGGCCCACCCCCCGGGACTGCATCACCAGCGCCATCCCCGCGATCGCCAGGGACATGAAGACGTTGAAGGCCAGCAGGATCGGGGCGAGCGCATATCCGACGCTCCGCCCGCGGAGGAGCGATCCGCCGGTGAAGGCGAGCGCCGGCAGGAGCAGCGCGAGGTCGAGCACGTGCACCGGATTGGTGGGCAGCCCGATCTCCCTGAGACCCGCCGGATCACGTCCCGACAGGAGGGCGGGGAGGATCTGGCCTAGCCAGAGAAGACCGAAGCCCGCGGCGATGACCAGGAGGAAGATGCCGGTCGGCCGCGCCGGCACCGGCCCCCGATACCACCGGCGAGCGTCCTCCCCGAGCAGCCCGAGCAGGAGCGCCAGCAGGCCAAAGGCCGAGAGGCCGAGCGCCGCGCAGTAGACGAGGAACAGCGAGTTGAAGTGGACCGAGAAGGCGTAGAGGAGGAAGGAGTAGACGCTGTAGGCCAGCGCCCCGCCGAGGACGAGGCGCGCGCGGCGAGAGCCGCGGATCGTCTGGACGCCGGTGACAGCCAGGGCGGGCGCGACCAGCAGGAGGTCCACCCAGTCCTGCCCCATCCCCTGTGCTGCCCAGCTCGACGTCTCCCGGGCATAGGTCGACGGGAGGACGAGCCCACCGAGCGCGGCCCAGGCGACGAGCGCGGCGAGCGGAAGGGAGACCCGGGCCTCGAAGGGAGGGCGCACGGCTGCCGAGCCTGACCAGCGCCGTGGCCGGCGTCCAGCCTCGCCGTGTTTCCAGCACGTCACGCGTGCAGCGCTTGCGCAGCTTGCCCGCGGCGAGGGACACATTCCACCATGTCCGACGCACGCAGCATGGCCCCTCGGCTCCCCGAGGCGAAGCTCCTCATCGACGGCGAGTCGGTCGCCCCGGCCGACGGCGGCACGGTCCCGGTCACCAACCCCGCGACCGGCGAGATCTTCTTCCAGGCGCCCGCCGCCAGTCCCGCCGACGTGGACAAGGCGGTCCACGCCGCCCGGCGAGCCTTCGAGTCCGGCCCCTGGTCACGGATGAACCCCAGCGGCCGGGCGAAGCTGATCCGCAAGCTCGCCGAGGCGCTCTGGGAGCGCCGGGAGGAGTTCGGCCTGGTCGCCTCGCTGGAGAACGGCAAGACCTTCAAGGAGGCCATCCGCGGCGACGTCGCACCGGGCAGCGCGACCCTGGCCTACGCCTCCGAGTGGCCGAACAAGCTCACCGGGGAGGTCCTCCCGGTGGACGGCAACTTCCACACTTACGTGCTCCACGAGCCGGTCGGCGTCGTGGCGGCCATCGTGCCCTGGAACTACGCCACCTGCCTCGCCTGCTGGAAGCTGGGGCCCGCGCTGGCCACCGGGTGCACCGTCATCCTCAAGCCCAGCGAGCTGACGCCGCTGACCGCGATGAAGCTCGGAGAGCTGGCGCGAGAGGTGGGCTTTCCTCCAGGCGTGCTGAACGTCCTGCCCGGCTACGGCGCACCGACCGGCGAGGCCCTGGCCCGGCACCCGGGCGTGGACAAGATCGCCTTCACCGGCTCGGTGCGTACCGCCCGGCGGCTGCTGCACGCCTCGGCGGACACCAACCTCAAGAAGCTGACCCTCGAGCTCGGAGGGAAGAGCCCGCAGGTCATCTTCCCCGACGCGGACCTGGCGCGCGCCGTCGAGGCCTGCTTCTGGGGCATCTTCGGGAACAAGGGCGAGGTCTGTAATGCAGGCAGCCGGGTCCTCGTGCAGGGCAAGGCGCACGACGCCTTCGTGGAGAGGCTGGTCAGCCGAGCCCGGCAGATGGTGGTGGGTGACCCGCTCGACGCCCGCACCGAGATGGGAGCGCAGGTCAGCCAGCACCAGCTGGAGACCATCCTCCGCTACATCGAGTCGGGAAAGAGCGAGGGCGCGACCCTGGCCTGCGGCGGCGAGCGCGACCGTGAGGGCGTCAAGGCGAAGGGCAACTTCCTCAAGCCCACGGTCTTCACCGACGTGCAGCCCCACATGCGCATCGCCCAGGAGGAGATCTTCGGCCCGGTGCTCTCGGTGATGCGCTTCGATGACGAGGCCGAGGCGCTGCGAATGGCCAACGGCACGAGCTACGGCCTGGCGGCGAGCATCTGGACCCGCGACGTGGCCCGTGCCCACGCGCTGGCGAGGAAGGTCCAGGCCGGCGTGGTGTGGATCAACTGCTTCAACGAGTTCGACGACGCCGCGCCCTTCGGCGGGTACAAGGAGTCCGGCTGGGGACGGGACCTGTCCGCGCACGCGCTGGAGAACTACACGCAGCTGAAGACGGTCTGGACGCAACTTCCGGAGGTCTGATCGATGCCCCGCACCGGAGCCCGTGTCACCCGGCGGTCTGCCCGTTCCGCGAAGCAGGTCCGGGGGAAGGTGGACCCGGTGGCGGAGGCGCTGCGCTGGCTCGAGGAGAAGCGCGCCACCCAGGTGAAGGTCGCCGGGGTCGACCTCGACGGGGTGCTGCGTGGCAAGTACGTCAGCCTGGACAAGTTCGCCTCGGTTGCCCGTGGCGGCCTGGGCTTCTGCGACGTGGTCTTCGGCTGGGACCTGGCCGACGAGCTGTACGACAACGCCCAGGTCACCGGCTGGCACACCGGCTACCCCGACCTCCAGGCCCGGGTCGACCTTTCCACCGCGCGGATGATTCCCTGGGAGCCCGCGACGGCGGCCTTCCTCCTCGACTTCGTCATGCCCGACGGCAGTGACTACGGCCCCAGCCCCCGCGCGCTCCTCCGCCGGGTGGGCCAGCGCGCCCGCACGATGGGGTTCCTCCCCAAGTTCGGGAGCGAGTACGAGTTCTTCATCTTCAAGGAGACGCCGACGTCGGTCCGGGCCAAGGGCTTCCAGAACCTCGAGCCGCTGGACCCGGGCATGTTCGGCTACTCCTGGCTCCGCACCTCGCAGAGCTCGGACCTCGTGCATGCGCTGCTGGACGGTTGCAACGCCTTCGGGCTGGAGGTGGAGGGCTTTCACACCGAGACCGGGCCCGGGGTGTACGAGACGGCCATCCGCTACGACGTGCTCGAGCCGGCGGGTGACAAGTCGGTGCTCTTCAAGTCGGCGGTGAAGGAGATCTGCTCCCGTCACGGGCTCACTGCGTGCTTCATGTCGAAGCCCAGCGCGCGGCTCCCCGGGTGCTCGGGGCACGTCCATCAGTCGCTCTGGACGCTCGACGGAGAGAGGAACACCTTCCACGATCCGCGGGCACCCGACGCGATGTCCACGACGCTGCGGCACTACCTCGGCGGACAGCTGAAGCTGATGCCGGAGCTCACCGCGCTCTACTGGCCCACCATCAACAGCTACAAGCGAAGCGTGGAGAACACCTGGGCGCCCACCTGCGCCACCTGGGGACGCGAGAACCGCACCTGCGCCCTCCGGGTCATCGGCCCGGATGCCAAGGCGATGCGGGTGGAGTTCCGGCTCCTGGGCGCGGACATGAACCCCTACGTGGGAATGGCCGCCTCGCTCGCCGCGGGTCTCTGGGGGATCGAGCACCGGGTCGAGCCCGGCGACCCGGTCACCGGCAACGCCTACCGGATCGAGGCCGCGCCGCTTCCGCGCAACCTGCGCGACGCCATCACCCTCCTCGACCGCAGCCCCGTCGCCCGCGAGCTGCTCGGCGAGGAATTCGTGGACCACTATCTCCGCACTCGCACCTGGGAGGTCCGGCAGTACGAGCGCGCCGTGACCACCTGGGAGCTGGAGCGCTACTTCGAGCTCGCCTGACATGACGGACACGTCCTTCTTCGATCTTCCGGTCTCGCCCCGCATCGCCGTGCTTTCCTGGCCCACCCGGATCGTGCTGGGCCCTGGAGCGCTGAAGCGACTTCCCGACGAGGTGCGCAACCTCGGGCTCCATCGCCCCCTGCTGGTGACCGACACCGGCGTGGTGAAGGCCGGGCTGGTGGATCGGGTGCTCGCGGTGCTCGGAGAGGCCGGCATCGTCCACGTGCTGTTCGACCGGGTGACGCCCGATCCCACCGAGCCCGACGTGTTCGCCGGGCTGGAGGCGTACCGGACCGGCGGGTGCGACGGCATCATCGCCCTCGGGGGCGGCAGTCCCCTGGACGCGGCCAAGCTGGTGCAGCTGCTCACCAGCCACTCACCGCCGCTCAGCCAGTACGACGACGCGACCGGCGGGGACCGCTTCGTCACCCATCCCTTGCCGCCCCTCATCGCCATCCCCACCACCGCCGGCACCGGCAGCGAGGTGAGCCGGAGCGGGGTGGCGTTCCTCAAGGATACCGGGCGGAAGACGGTCATCTTCGCCCCCGCGCTGCTGCCGCGGGCGGCCATCGTCGACCCCGAGCTGACCTACGGGCTGCCGCCGCGGGCGACGGCGGCCACGGGACTCGATGCCTTCACCCACTGCCTCGAGGCATACCTGAGCAGCGGCTTCCACCCGCTCGCCGACGCGGTGGCCATCGACGGCATCCGCCGCGTGTCACGCTCGCTTCCGGTGGTGCTCCGCGAGCCGACGCACACCCAGGCGCGCCTGGACATGATGATCGCCGCCATGGAGGGGGCGATGGCCTTTCAGAAGGGGCTGGGGAATGCGCATGCGCTCGCGCACGCGCTCACCCCCGTCGCCGGGCTCCACCACGGCCTGGCGAACGCCGTCGTTCTTCCCTCGGTGATGACGTTCAACCGCGGCGTGTCCCGGTCCCGCCTGGCGCGGGTGGCGGTGGCGATGGGGGAGCCCTCGGGGACCGTGGAGGACGTGCTCGCGGGGCTGGCCATCGATCGGGTGCGCAGGCTGGTGGCCGACGCCGGGCTCCCCACGCGGCTGTCGCACGCGGGAGTGAAGGAGTCGGACCTGCCCCGGATCGCCGAGCTCGCCTTCCGGGACGCCTCGCACCAGGGAAATCCGCGGCCGACCACCGAGGCCGACCTCCTGGAGATCGCCCGCGCCGCGTTCTGAGCGCCGCGCGTCCATGCTCACGCGCTGCCGCGCGAGCGATCGGGCTCAGCCAGGCCGGTTGTTCGCCGCCGGCGACGTGGGCTTCGGGACCAGCTGGCCCGGCGCGGGCTCCTTGCTCTCGGCGGGGATGAAGTCGATGGTCTCCACCACCACCTTCCCCGGCAGCCGGAAGTCGATCGGGCTGAAGCTCGGGCTCAACATCTCGTTGAGCTGGTTGGCCACGCTGGCAGCCTCGAGCCTCTGGTCGGAGAAGAACACCCGAACCTTCACCGGCCCCTCCTCGGGGGGGATCTTGTAGGTCTGTCCGAGGACCGGCTCGCCGGCGTCGCACTTCACCGAGTTGTTGGTCTTGCTGATCGTGAGCTGTCGGATCACTCCCTTCTCCGACTGCGTGAAGACCAGGCAGTACGGCAGCTGACCTTCGCTGGGGATGACCTGCACGGTGTCCCCGGAGATTCGCCTCAGCTCCGCCCGGTGCACCGGTGCACCGGAGCGGCTGCACGCGGCGAGCAGCACCAGCGCGACTCCGGCCAGGACATGACGAATGTTCACGGCCTCTCCCCTTTCGGCAGGTACCGCCGCACGACCGGGCTCAGCGCCGGTAGACGACCACCTGCGGTGTCTCGTCGAGGTACAGACCCGTCGCGGGAACCCACGTCCCGAAGGCCTGCCAGACCACCACCTCCTGCTCGCGGAACTCCTGGTGGTACTGAACGGCGGCGAGGTCCGCGTCCTCGGGGCCGTTCGTCGGGATGACGTCCTTCCTCAGCATGTCATTGCGCTGGTAGTCGCGGAAGGAAAGTCCATTCACTTCGTGCAGCCACAACCGCGCACCTGTTCGGCTGTTCGCATCGATCCACGGCAGAACGCCGGTGACGTTGTTGCTCCAGAACTGACGCTGGAAGCCGAGGCTCGCCGCGCCGGGAATGCCGCCGGCCAGCTCTCCGTAGGCGGACGTGCCGTACGGGTGGACGTGGACGGTGAGCGTGAATGCCGGAAGTAGGACGATCGCGCCGAACACGAGGCTCGCTGCCGCGCCGCGCCGCGCCGTGAGGCCCAGCGCCGCCGACAAACCGGCCGCCGCGCGGTCGAACTCCCGCCCGGCCAGCAGCGCGAGGAACGGCATGGAGGGGAACCAGTGCTTCACCCCTCCGAAGTGCGGCACCTCGGGGTGGCTGATGAGGAGGATCGAGAAGAGCGCGTTCACCCCCAGGAGCCACTCGGTCGGTCCGCCCCGGCCGAAGCGCCGGCCGAGCGCGGGGATCAGGTCCCCCAGGTTGCGAAGGCCGGTGCGGAGGAGCCCGACGCCCATCGGGAGCAGCACCGACACGGGGAGCGTCATCGCCGTGACGACGAAGACGTACGCCAGCGGGAAGGGTGGTGCCCGCAGTACCTGTCCGAAGTAGGTCCAGGCGTAGTGGACGTGCGTGGCGTGGAAGTCGAAGTACCACGCGAGGCGCTCCACCGGGTGGTACCAGAGGTACGGCCAGTGTGCGTAGAAGACGACCGGTCCGATGAGCCCCATCGCCACCAGCGGCGCGACGGGGACGAAGGCCGCGGGGTCTCGTCGGCGCAGCCGGAGCGAGAGAGCGCCGAGCGATGCCACCAGCGCCACGACCCCGAACGTCTGCGGTGAGAGCAGCTGCCACGACTGCACGAGGCCCGGGCGGCCCTTCACCACGAGCACCAGTCCGAGGAAGGCGACGAAGGCCAGGGCGACCTGCCCCATGCGGATCAGCAGCCGACGGCCCTCCGTGCCCGCGCTCTGCCAGGCCGCGAGCACGCCGAAGGGGGTGAGGACCACGGGCAGGAAGAACGCGTTGTGCTTGGTGGCCAGCGCCAGCCCGAAGGCGACGCCGGTCCAGGGCGCGAGCCGGAGATCCTCCTCTGCGCGCCAGAACAGGTACACCACCAGGAGCCACATCGCGGCCACCGGCATGTCGAAGCAGGCGAGGTGGGCGTGGAAGAACTGCCGGGGAACGACGAAGAAGGAGAGCGCGGCGAACAGCCCCGCCCGCCGGCCCCACAGCACCGAGCCCCACAGATGGAGCAGCGCGGGGATGAGCGCCGCCACGGCGAAGGCCGGGAGGCGGAACCCGGCCGCGGGACGGACCCAGCCCAGCACCTGGTGGAAGACGGTGTGCGACCAGCCGAAGAGCGACTTCATGAGCATCGGGTGCTCGTGGTTGAAGTCGAAGGCCTGGGTGATGACCGCGTCGCTCAGCGCCGCCGCCGGGCGCTGGAAGAGCAGTGCCCACCAGCGCGAGAACTGCTCGGCCGCGGCGAAGTAGACGCTCTCGTCTCGCACGAACCCCACCGGGCGCTCCGTGGCCCAGAGCACCACGAAGGTGACCACACCCAACCCGAGGGCGATGCGCCGGTCGAGGGGCGCGGGTGCGCGGCTCATGGCGGGCCTCCCAGCGCCCGGAGCCGCAGGCACAGCTGGCGGTCGTGGGGGTTGGCGGTGGTCAGACGCAGCGTCCACGGTCCGGCTGCCACGGCCGGAGTCTCGCCGCGGACGAACCCCTCGCGCCCCGCAGGAAGGCCGAGGTGGAGCACACCGGCCGGACTCTCCAGCCGGAAGTCCACGGGAGCGCGGTCCGGGAACCAGGCGTGCTCCCAGGTGATGCCGGCCTCGAGCAGGAGCGCGTCGGCCCCCGGCCCGTCGGGCAGCGTGAGCGCGAGCGTGCGTCCTCCGGAGGGAGGCAGCACGTACAGGCAGCGGACCGGCTGGTAGAGCACCTCGTGCCAGGCGACCTCCACCGAGGCATCGAACGGGCACTGCACGCGGCTGCCCGAGCGGTGGCAGGGCTGGGCCGCCGCGCCGACGGGACCCTCCACCGAGACTTGCAGGCGGTCGAGGGCATCGGCGACCGAGAGGACCACCCGCCGCGCCCGGCCGTTCCGGTACGGGGTGAGGGTGAGCGGGCCGAACTGCTGCGGCGGGCCCACGGGGGTGCGGTCGGGCAGGAAGTGCCGCCGGAAGTCGGCGTCGGGCGTGCGGGGGAGCCGCTCGTTGGCCAGCACCCAGATCCGCGGGTGCTCGAGGAGGTCGTCGGCCGTGTGGCCGAGGTACCCCACCACCTTCAAGTCCGGCGGAAAGAAGAGGCGGGCACGCTCGGTCCACCACGGATGCAGGAACACCACGTCTCCCGGCGCCCGCGCGCCTGCCAGGGCGGAGGCAACGGCGCGGTAGTCCGAGTCGGAGGGGAACGCGCGAGGCAGTTGCAGCTGGAACCCGAGGCCGAGCAGCGCGACGAGCACCATGGCCAGCGCGGGCGCGGCGGTGCGCAATCTGTGGACCGTCTCGTTCACGCCAGCGTCCGACGCTTTACCATCCCGACCGCTCGCCGCGAGCACCCGAACTGCGGCACGCTGCCCGGCCCGGGTGCGCGAGCGCCCCGGTGGAGGCCCGGATGCTGTCCCTCGCTGTGACCAGTGTCCTGCTTGCCACGCCGGTGGCAATTCCCATCCCCGGCGGGGAAGGGGGGATCGGCTTCGACGACGTGGTGTTCTCGGCGCCGCTCCAGCGCTTCATCGTCCCGGGCGGAAGGACGGGACGGGTGTTCCTGATCGATCCGGCGACGCGCCGGCTCGAGGCGATCGGCGCGCTGACCAGGCTTCCGAGCTGGAAAGGTGGACACGGGCAGGGCGCGACCTCGGCAGACGCGCGGGCCGACACGCTCTTCGTGGCCGACCGGACGGCGCGGCGACTGTTCGCGATCCCGCTGGGCGGGAAAGGAACGGCGGCCGAGGCGCCCCTCGCCTCCGGTCCGGACTACGTGCGCTGGGTGGAGCCCACCGGCGAGGTGTGGGTCACCGAGCCAGACGCCGCGGCCATCGAGGTCTTCCGCTTCGAGACGAAGGAGAAGCCGGCGCTGGTCCGCAGCGGGAGCATCCCGGTGGCCGACGGCCCGGAGTCGCTGGTCATCGATGCGGCGCATGGTCGCGCCTTCACCAACACCTGGCATGACCGGACCCTGGCCATCGGGCTCCGGGAGCGGGCCCTCGTCGGCGAGTGGAAGAACGGCTGCAAGGACGCGCGCGGGCTCGATGCCGACCGGAGCCGTGGGCTGCTCTTCGTCGGCTGCGCCGAGGGGCTGGCGACGGCGATCGACACCTCCGGAAAGGGTCGGCTCGCCGGCCAGGCGAAGACCGGGGCGGGTGTGGACATCGTGGCCTACGCCCCGTCGACCCGCAGGCTCTATGTCCCGGCCGGGAAGGCCGCGACGCTCGAGGCCTTCGAGGTGGAGCCGGACGGACGCCTGCGCTCGCTCTGGCGGGAACCCGCAGCGCCGGAGGCGCACTGCGTGGCCGCCGACGACCGAGGTCATGTCGTGGTGTGCGATCCGCGCGGAGGCCGACTCCTGATGTTCGAGGACACCGCGGGTCCAGCTCGGTGAGTCGCTGCTGGCCGCGGTGCGTTCTCCTGGTCCTGCTCGCGTACTCCCCCCGCACGCTGGCCTACCGCCCGTTCGACCAGACCGACGCCGCCGTCGCCGAGCCGGCCGTGGTGGAGCTGGAGATCGGCCCCGCACAGGTGCAGTGGACGCAGGGACGCACCGAGCTCGTTCCGACCTTCATCTTCAATGTCGGCGTTCTTCCGGGCTGGGAGCTGGTGGTGGACACGGCCGCGAGTGCCAGGATCGCCGGACCGCGAGACCCCGGCGAGGTCGCCCAGCTCGAGGCCGGAGTGGCGATCAAGAGCGTGATCCGGCGAGGGAGCCTCCAGGACGGCGAGGGCCCGAGCGTGGCCATCGAGCCCGAGCTGCTCCTCCCCGCGACCGCAGGCCCCTCTGGCTTCGGCGTCGCCGCGGGGCTCATCGTCTCGCAACGCTGGCCAGCGCTGACCCTTCACCTGAACGTCGTTCCCGCCTGGTCGCGGGCGCACCGGTTCGCCCTGCTCGGCGGCGTCATCCTGGAGGGTCCGGAGGACTGGGTGGTCCGTCCGGTGGCCGAGACCTACGTGGAAGTCGAGCGCGGCGCTCCCTCGGCCACTATCTCGGGGCTGGGTGGCCTCATCTGGCGTGTCTCACCGCGGGTCTCCGCCGATACGGCGGTGCGTGTGGCAACCGTGTCGGGAAACGCAGCGGTGGAGGTACGCGTGGGCTTGACCTGGGACCTGTCGCTCTGACAGTTGAGCTCGAGGAGCCGATGAGCAGAGCCGCAAGAGAGACCTCTCCCGAGCTCGTGCGAGCGCGGGACGCCTACGGGCGGCGAGCGTGGGAAGACGCGTACCAGCTCTTTGCTGCGCTGGACAGCGCGTCCCCTCTACCCCGTGAGGATCTCGCGATGTTCTCCTGGGCGGCAGGGCTCAGCGGGCGAGACCGCGAGCTCCTCGCGATCCTCGAGCGCCTGTACCACCTGCTCCTCGAGGAAGACCCTCCCATGGCGGCGCGGGTCGGCTTCTGGCTGGGGTACCGGCTGACCGGGCTCGGAGAGTTCGGACAGGCGAACGGCTGGTTCGCCCGGGTGGAGCGGCTGCTCGAGCGTCTGGGGAAGCCGTGCGCCGTCTCCGGGTACCTCCGCATCCCGCAGACGATGCAACAGCTGGCCCAGAACGAGTGGGACGCCGCTTTCGCCTGCGCGGCAGAGGCGGCGCGCATCGGCGAGGAGTTCGACGAGCCGGATCTGGTGGCGCTCGCCAGAAGCCTCCAGGGTCGCGCGCGCCTGCGGCAAGGCAGCATCCGCGAAGGGCTCGCCCTGCTCGACGAGGCGATGGTGACGGTCAGAGCCGACGGCGCCGCGCCGATCGTCCCGGCGATCGTCTACTGCATCCTCATCGAGGGATGCCGTCAGGTGTACGCGCTGGATCGTTGCCGCGAGTGGACCGCGGTGCTGTCCAGCTGGTGCGAGTCACAGCCCCAGATGGTGGCCTTCAACGGCGTCTGCATGGTGCACCGGGTCGAAGTCATGGAGCTGAACGGCCAGTGGGATGCGGCGCAGCAGGAGGCGCAGCGGGCCTGCCAGCGGGTGGCGCAGACACCGGATCCGTTCGCCGGTCCCGCCGCGCACTACCAGAAGGCGGAGATGCATCGGCTGCGGGGCGAGCTCGACGAGGCAGAGGCGGAGTACCTCGAGGCGCATCGCCTGGGGCGCGAGCCGCAGCCGGGCATGTCGCTGCTCCGGCTGGCGCAGGGGCGCGGAGAGGTGGCCCTGGCCTCGATCCGACGTGCGCTCGCCGCCCCGGGCGAGCCGCTCCAGCGGGCGCGGCTCCTGCCGGCGATGGTGGAGATCGCACTCGCAGCGGCTGACCTGGAAGGAGCCGCGGCGGCGAGTGCGGAGCTCGAGCAGCTCTCGGAGCTGTTCGAGTCCGAGGTGCTGTCCGCGATCGCCGCCCACGCCCGCGGGACGGTGCTCCTCGCCAGGGGAGAACCGCAAAGGGCGCTCGATGCCTTCCGCGCCGCGCTCGCCGTGTGGCAGCGGGTCTGCGCGCCGTACCTGGCGGCGCGGGTCCGGGTGTCAGTCGGCCTCGCCTGCCGCGCCCTGGGCGACGAGGACGGAGCGGCCCTGGAGCTCACCGCCGCGCGCAAGGTGTTCGAGGAGCTCGGGGCCAGGCCGGACCTCGCGCGCCTTCCACCTCCGGCGGTCGAGCACCGGAGCCAGCGTCCCGACGGGCTGACCGCGCGCGAGCTGGAGGTCCTGGGCCTCGTCGCCGCGGGCAAGACCAACAAGGTGATCGCCCGGGAGCTCTTCCTGAGCGAGAAGACGGTCGACCGTCACGTGAGCAACATCTTTCTCAAGCTCGGGGTCTCCTCGCGGGCCGCTGCGACCGCGTACGCCTTCACCCACAAGCTCGTGTGAAGAAGTGCCATGGGGGAAATCCCCCATCCGGCCCCTCCACGAAAATGCAGGGTTCTCCCGACGCGAACGCCCCGCGCGACCGCGTACATCCCCACCGTGGATTCAACCCGGAGGATGGTCATGCGGAGCGAGGATTCGGCCGGCGGAGGCTCGCCGGTGGTGGTGGACGAGGGACAGGCACTGGAGACGCTGCAGCCGCGCCCGCGGAGCCGCTTCCGCCTGGAGACGGAGGTGGACGTGCTGGTCATCGGCGCCGGCCAGGCGGGTCTCTCCGTGGGGTACCACCTCCTGACGCAGGGGATCCGGAACTTCGTCCTGCTCGATGGGAACGCCCGGGTCGGAGACTCGTGGCGACAGCGTTGGGACTCGCTGCGGCTGTTCTCCGCTGCTCGGTTCGACGGGCTCGACGGGATGCCGTTCCCGGCGCCTCCCCGACACTTCCCGACCAAGGACGAGATGGCCGACTACCTCGAGACTTACGCGCGCAACTTTCAGCTCCCCGTGCGGAACGGAGTCCGGGTCGACGGCCTGTCCAAGTCCGGAGGCCGGTATCTGGCTTCCGCGGGCGCGCAGCGGTTCGTCGCGCGCGAGGTGGTGATCGCGATGGCGGACTACCAGAAGCCGAGGACTCCGGCCTTCGCCGCCGAGCTGGACCCGTCGATCGTCCAGCTCCACTCGAGCGCCTACAAGCGCCCTGCGCAGCTTCGCCCGGGGACGGTGCTGCTCGTCGGCGCCGGCAACTCGGGCGCCGAGATCGCGATGGAGCTCCGACGGGCCGGGCACCCGGTGGTGGTGGCCGGGCCCGACGTGGGCAACGTTCCGGGGTGGTTCTACACCGCGTTTGGACAGAGGGTGTTCGCGCCGCTGCTGTTCCGCGGAATCTTCCATCGACTGCTCACCGAATCGACGCCCCCTGGTCGCAAGGTCAAGGCGCAGGGAAAGGACGCGACACCGCTCATCCGCACGCTGCCGAAGCATCTCGCCGCGGCAGGCGTGGAGCGCGTCGGGCGGGTGAGCGGGGTCCAGGAAGGGAAGCCGGTGCTCGAGGACGGAAAGGTGCTCGACGTCCAGAACGTCATCTGGAGCACCGGGTTCCATCCGGGCTTCTCCTGGGTACACGTGCCGGTGTTCGATGAGCACGGGCATCCACGCCAGAAGCGCGGCGTCGCCGAGGCGCCGGGCCTCTACTTCGTCGGGCTGCATTTCCTCTACGCGATGTCGTCCTCGATGATCCACGGCGTGGGCCGGGACGCGAGGTACGTCGCGGAGCGGGTTGCCGAGCGCCTGAAGACGGAGCCCGTGCCCGAGCCCGGGATGGTGTCCGCAGCCTGAGCCACGTGGGCTTGCGCCTCTCCGGCCGTTCTGGTGTGTCGCCTGAATGGCCACGACGCGCCACGGCGAGAAGAACTTTCTCAACGTCGATCTCGATCTGACCTTCGGGATCGACATCGAGCCTCTGGTTCGCGAGCTCGGCGATCAGGTGATGACGCTCAATCGAACCGAATCGTTCGCCTCGTTCGAGCTCGCGAACGCACTCCCGGGGCCAGATTCGACCGACGAGGCAATCGCCGGCTTTGTCAGGCTCGTTCGTGGCCTGTCGCAGCAGGCTCGCGCGGTCTGGGACAGCTGCGCTCGCCGCACCATGAACGTCGGGGTCGACGGACCGCCAGGTCGGGACCCGCTCGTGTTCACCGTGTCGCGCGAGTCGATCGCCGCGCTGGCCCAGCTCGGCGCCGACCTCGTCTTCACCGTGTACCGACCGGAGGAATGACGCTCAGGACTTGGCGAGCCGGATCTTCTGCTCGCTCTTGTCCCGGCAGAAGGTGTCGAAGAAGGTGTCGCCGCCATCGTAGTTGAGCGTCCAGGGCGGGTACATCGCGCACCGCGGGTCGAGGCAGTGGTGCAGCTCCCAGGTGTGCCCCAGCTGGTGCATCGCGTGCCGGGCGATCTGTTTCAGCCCGGCCTCGGGGTCCTTCACTCCCGCACTCGTCACCAGCGCCCGGGGGCCGTTCTGGTTCGCGAAGCCGGAGCATGGCACGTCCCCGGAGACGACCGACCGCGGCTTCAGCTTCCGCGAGGTGAGATAGAGGATCTTGTCATCCGCGTACGCGCGCGGGGTGGGCAGCGCCTTCAGCAGCTCCTGCGCGTCGAAGGGCTCGCTCTGGCCGGGAGGCAAGGACATGTCTCCGGCGTGCTCGCACCCGACGCCGAACGCGGTGTAGAGCACCTTGCAGAGCCGGTCGATGACCTTCGGGTCGTACGCGTCCAGCGTCACCAGGCGAATCACGGTCGTCTCTCCTTGAGCTACTTCCTCTTCGCCGACTTCGCGCCGGCCTTCTTCGCCGCGGGCTTGGCCGCCGGCTTCTTCTCCGGCTTCGCCGCCGCCCTCTTCTCGGGCTTGGCCGCCGGCTTCTTCTCGGCCTTCGGCGCGGCCTTCGCGGCCTTCTTCTCCGCAGCGGCCTTCTTCTCCGCAGCGGGCTTCTTCTCCGTCGGTGCCTTCTTCTCGGCCTTGCCCTTGGCGCCGGCCTTCGCCTTCGCCGCGGGCTCGGCCTCCTCGGCCTCCGCTTCCGCGGCCTCGGGCTCTCCCTCCTGCCCGAGCTCCATCTCGCCGCCGAGCTCGAGCAGGTCCTCGCCGAGCTCAATCCCGTCCTCGTCGCCCGTTCCGCTCCGGAACTCCTCGGCGGTCCGCTTCGGGCGCTCGCGACCGGGCGGGAAGAGCACCACGTCCACCGCGTCCTCGGCGTCCACCTCGGCGACGTGCAGGCTCGCCGCCAGCTCGGCCACCAGCAGGTGGCGGGCGTTGTCGTAGAGCTCGCGCTCCTTGGTGGGCAGTGGGCGGAGCTCGGAGAGGACTTGCAGACCCTTCACCACCTCGGCCAGGCCCATCAGCCCGCCCTGGCTCATCCGCTCCACGTTGGTGCGGGCCCGCTGCTTCCAGTCGAGGTTCGCCTTGTCACTGTCCGAGCGGAGGAAGGCGAACACCTTCTCCACGTCGCCCCGGCCCGCCACCTTGCGCAGACCGATGGAGCGGACCTTCGCCTCGGGCACCATCACCACCGCGCCGTCCTCCTCGCGCCTCATGGTGA
>JBKPMY010000160.1:0-8190 GCA_046732375.1 Myxococcota bacterium | reverse complement strand
GCATCACCGTGAATGCCGGGACGCTCGAGGTGAACGGAACTCTCTCCGGAGAGGGGACGATCAGCATCGGCAACGGAGGCGGTCTCGCCGGGTCGGGCACGCTGCAGTCGGGCACGGGGCCGATCACCGTGGCGAGTGGCGGGCGCTACACCCCGGGGAGTGGAGGAGCGGGTACCCTCACCACCAACGACCTGACCCTCAACGATACCTCGGTCCTCAGCTTCACGCTGGGGGGCACGGGAACGAGTGGTTCGGTCACCGGCGCCCTGATTCTCGACGGCATTCTCAACATCACCGACAGCGGCCTCGCATCGGGGCAGCAACTCACGCTCTTCACCGCCACCGGTGCGATCACGAACAACAACCTCCGGCTCGGAACGGTCCCCAGCACCTTCTCGTACGACTACCAGGTGACCGGAAACACGGTGGTGCTGAAGATCGGCCCCGCGGCGACGGCAGTGGAGATGGTGAAGCTCGACGCGGTCAGCGACGGCACGACGACCCACGTGACCTGGGAGGCGGGCACCGAGGTCCGCAACCTCGGCTATCGCCTCTACGTGGAGGAGGCCGGGCGCCGGCGGGGGGTCAGCGGGCTCATCGCGGGATCGGCGCTCAGGGCCGGCGTCGATCCCCTGGCCGGCCGCAACTACGGGTTCGTCGACCGGAACGGTCGCTGGGGCGGGCGCTACTGGGTCGAGGCAGTCGACCTCCACGGGAAGAGCCAGTGGTTCGGACCCATCGATGTCCGGCGAGGACCGGTATCGAAGACGAGCGTCCAGTCCGCGGCGCTGGTCGCCCAGGTCGGTCAGGAGGCAGTCCTCACCGCGCCGGTAGGCCCGGCAGCTCGTCAGATGGATCCACCCGGGATCGATCGGTCGTCACGCGACCCCGATCTCCGGCACCAGTGGAACGTGGCGGCGAGCGCCGGGGCGGTCAAGCTTCTGGTGCGGCAGGACGGGGTCTACCGCGTCTCCGCGGACCAGCTCTTCCGGGCCGGATTGCCTGCCGGGACGCCGCTTCCGGCACTCCAGCTCTGGGCCGGAGGTCGCCCGGTCGCGTTCCGCATGGTCTCGTCGAATGGGAGGAGTCTCCAGGCCGGTGACGCGATCGAGTTCTTCGGCCAGGCGGCGGACACGCGATACACAGGGACCCGGGTCTACTGGGTGACCGCCGGACTGGGCGCGCCGCTGTCGATCGAGGGCGCTCCGGCCACGACCGCGAGCGGACCTTCCAGGAGCTTCCTCGAGACTCTGGAGATCCGGGAACGAAGCCTGCACATCCCGGCGCTGCAGAACGATGACACCGACGGACTCTTCGGCCCGCCGATCGTCGGAACCCGTCCGATGCAGCGGATCTTCTCCACCCCGGCCCTGTCGATCGTCTCGACCGACCCCGCGGTGCTGGAGGTGAGCGTGCAGGGGCTCACCAACGGGGATCACGCTCTCGACGTGATGGTGAACGGGCTGGTGGTCGGAACCATCCGGAGCGTGTTCCAGGATGTGGCCAGCGCGAAGTTCACCCTCCCTCCCGGGGCACTGGTCCCGGGCGACAACACGGTCACTCTCGTCGGCCGGACCGGCGCCGAGATCGCGGTGGAGCTGTCCCAGCGGCTCACCTACCCGCGGCAGTACGCGTTGAGTGGGCCGCTGCGCTTCACCGCACCGGGTGGGACCGAGGTGCTGCTCGCCGGCGCCGATTCTTCGGTCCGCGTCCTGGACGTCACCAACGCGCGTCGACCCGCCGTGGTGGCCACCTCGGCCTCCTCCGGAGGCGTGAGGCTGACGGCGAGCGGCACCGGAACCCGCATCCTCTTCGCCTACCGGGACCGGGACGTCCTCGTTCCTGCTGCAGTGGTCGCCAACATCCCGAGCGGCTGGCACGACGCGTCGGGCGCCGACCTGCTCATCATCGGCTCGCGAGAGCTCCTCCCCAGCCTGCGCCCTCTCGCCGATCAGCGGACGAGTGAGGGCCTCAGGGTGGCCATGGTCGACGTGGAGGACGTCTACGACGAGTTCTCCGCGGGCGAGAAGGACGCGCTGGCGCTGAGGAGCTTCCTCGCCCGCGCGGCGCTGCGGTGGTCACCGGCCCCGCAGTTCGTCCTCCTCGCGGGGGCGGCGACCTACGACCCGCGCGGCTGGCTCGGCCAGCCCGAGCTGGACCAGGTTCCGACGGTGCTGGTCCGGACCCGCTCCCAGACCACGGCTTCCGATGATGCGCTGGTCAGCTTCGACTCGAACGGCCCGGTGATGGCCATCGGCCGCCTCCCGATGTCGACACCGGCAGAGATGGATGCCGCGGTGGCGAAGATCCTGGGCCGCAGATTGGCTTCGAAGGACGACACGCTCCTCCTGGTCCGCGACCAGGACAGAACATTCCCGTTCTCCGCCGCCTCCGCCGAGGTCCGCGCCGCGCTCTCCTCCTGGAAGGCGCAGGAGCTGGCTCGTGGGCCCGACGACGGCGCAACGCACTCGGCGCTGCTCGACGCCCTTCGGAGGGGACCGGTCGTGGTCGACTACCAAGGCCACGGCGCGGAGGACATGTGGGGCGGGCGCATCCTGGCCACCTCCGATGCCGATGCGCTCGCCGGAACCGGGAGCAGCTCGCTCCTCGTCGCCGCCACCTGCCTCAACGGCTACTTCGTGGACATCGGTCGCGAGAGCCTCGGCCCGGCGCTGCTCCGGACTCCGAACGGTGGCTCGTGGGCGGTGTGGGCCTCCTCGGACCTCACGATCCCCACCGAGCACGCCCTCCTCAGCAAGACGCTGCTGTCCGCGACCATGAACGACGGATTGACGCTGGGAGAGGCGACGCTCAAGGCCAAGCAGGCCGTGAGCGACCCGGACGTGCGGGCCACGTTCCACCTCCTCGGCGATCCAAGCGCTCGCGCGGTGGCGATGCGGAACCCTGCGGCCACGGTGAGCACGCCGAAGGCCGGCTCCGGTGGCTGTAGCACCACCGCTGGTCCTCTCGCTGCTCTCGCTCCGCTGGTGCTCGCGGCTCTCGCGCTCTCAGCCCGCCGCCGGCGCGCCGACTGACCGGGCCGGTGGAGCGGGGAGCCGCGTGAAGTCGACTTGACATCGAGGTGTCAAACACCTCGTTGCGGGCTCGAACCCCTCGTGGCGCTCGACCTGGAGGTATCGAACACCTCGCTGACGGGCCCGAACATCTCCTGACGCTCGGGCCGGCCGCTCACCTCCGGCCGGTCAGTCCTCCAGCCGCTTCAGGAACGTCGGGTAGCTGAGGCCCAGGACCCGCGCCGCCTCGACCCGCCGTCCGCCGAGCTGGCCGAGCACGTGCCGCACGTACTTCTTCTCGATGTCCTCCAGCGGCCGCGGGTCGCCGGTCACCACGAAGCTCCCCGGCGGCGCCGAGCCCTCCACCGGCTCGCGCATCGTTGCCAGTAAAGCCAGCGTCAGCTCCGGCCCCGACTCGAGCACCAGCGCCCGCTCGAGCACGTTGCGCAGCTCGCGGACGTTCCCCGGGAACGGGTAGTTCTGCAGCCGCGCCCGGGCCTGCTCGCCGAGGCGGAAACCCTTCCGACCCACCTCCTGTCCCAGCTCGCTCAGCAGCTGCTCGGCCAGAGGCAGGATGTCCTCGGGCCGGTCCCGCAGCGAGGGCACGTGAATGGCGAAGACGCTCAGCCGGAACCACAGATCCTCGCGGAACCGACCTTCTCGGATCTCCAGCTCGAGGTTCCGGTTGGTCGCCGCCACCACCCGGGCGGTGCTGCTCTCCTCGCTGCTGCTTCCCACGCGTCGAAAGCGCCCCGAGTCGAGATAGGTGAGGAGCTTCGCCTGCAACGGCAGCGGCAGCTCGCCCACCTCGTCGAGAAAGAGGGTTCCCCCGCTGGCCACCTCCACCAGCCCGCGGCGAGCCTGCTTCGCGTCGGTGAAGGCACCCTTCTCGTGGCCGAAGAGCTCCGACTCCACCGTGGTCTCCGGCAGTGCGGCGCAGTTCACCTGGACGAAGGGCGCGTTGTCGCCCGCCCCGAGCGTGTGGACGTGCCGGGCCAGCACTTCCTTGCCCGCACCGGTGGGCCCGAGGAGGAACACCGGGCTGCGGGGTGAGGTGGCGATCCGGTTCAGCATCTCCAGCACCTGGCGCATCGCCGTGGACCTGGGAGGCACCAGGCGCCGACGCCCGGACAGCTCTGCCTCCACCCGGCTCAGGCGCTCCCGTAGGTTCTGCTCGCCCATCGCGCGCTGGGCACGCATCACGAGGTCGGTGAGGTCCACCGGCTTGGCCACGTAGTCGGCGGCGCCGGCGCGGATGGCGTCCACGGCGCTCTGGATGTCGCCGTGGGCGGTCACCATCACCACCGGGGTGCCGGGCAGCTGGGCCTTCAGCTCCGGCAAATAGTCCAGCCCATCGCCGTCAGGGAGGCGCCGGTCCAGTACCACCAGCTCGGGCGCGGCTCGCTCCACCGCCTCGCGGGCCTCGTGAAGCGAGCGTGCGAGCACCACCGGATGACCCTCGCGGGCGAGCGCCGCCTGCGCCAGCGAGGAAAAGCCTCGATCATCATCGACCAGAAGGATGGACCTGCTCATGAAGGAGTCGTTCCCAGCCCGAGCTGCACCGTGAAGCGGCTCCCCGTCGCCGTTCGCTCGAACGCCAGCGACCCGCCCTGTCGTTCCACCGCCTGACGAGCCATGGAGAGCCCGAGCCCGATACCCCTCGGCTTCGTGGTGACGAAGGGCTGGAACAGGCCCGCCTCGAACCCCGGCGGGGGACCTCCAGCATTATCCTCCACCTCGACCCGGACAACACCATCCACCCGGCGAGCAGTGATGCGGACCCG
This sequence comes from Myxococcota bacterium, assembly GCA_046732375.1. GTDB lineage: Bacteria > Myxococcota > Myxococcia > Myxococcales > Myxococcaceae > RPRB01. Next base: position 3,392 of record JBKPMY010000160.1, on the reverse strand, counting down.
GGGATGGGCCTGCTTTCCCAGGTCCTTGGCCACCACCGCTGCCTCCATCGCGTTGCGAAGCAGGTTGTCGAGGGCGGTGACCAGGAGCAGCGGATCACACGGGACCTGCAGGGAGGTGTCGAGCTCGGAGGTGACCTCCACCTCGTCTGCCTCGGGGAGCACCCGCAGCGATTCCACGGCCTCGGACACCAGCTGGCCCACCGGAATGAGGGACAGCTGCGCGTTGGCCGGCTTTCCGAAGTTCAGCAGCGAGGTGGCCAGATGGCTGAGCCGGTCGATCTGCCCCCGCATCGTCTTCACCGGGAGCGTCGGGTCGCCGTCCCTCGCGAGCATCGACGCGGCCGCCTTCATCCCGTTGAGCGAGTTCTTCACCTCGTGGGCGATGAGCGAGGCAGCCTGGCCCAGGGCGGCCAGCTTCTCTTGCTGGGCGAGCGCCTCGTCCATCTCCCGGTAGCGCAGGTAGGTCCGGCGGAGGAACCAGCTGAAGAGAAGGATGGTGACCGTCTGTCCCACCAGCACCAGGAGCATCTGCCAGAAGAAGCGCCAGCGGACCGGAGCCAGCATCGGTGACTCCTCTGCCACCAGGAGCAGGCGCAGGCCGGTATCGCCCACCTGGGTCGCGGCGACGTACTCGGGTCTTCCCGAGAGGTCCGTCGTCTCGGCACGCCGCAGGCGGAGCAGCGCCTCCAGGCGCTCGGGGAACCCGGAGGCGAAGGTCCACACCGGAGGCACGGCTGGCAGCAGAACGTCACCGAGCTCGTTGGCGACGACCAGGGTCGTTCCCTCGATCGCGGCCCGTCCGCCCGGGAGCCCGCGGGTGCTGGCATCGACCAGCCCCACCACCGCTCCGGACATTCGCCCGTTGCGCAGCACCGGCGCAGCGATGACGAAGCTCCTGCTTCCCGGGGCGAGCGCGTCCACCACCGGCTTTCCGGTGCGGAGCAGCTTCTGGAACCAGCGGTCAGACCTGCGCGAGTGGGAAGAAAGAGTGCCGCGCGGCTCGGCCCAGAGCGGGAAGCCGTTGCCATCGAGGAAGAGGACGGCGGAGAAGAAGGGGGAATTGTGGTGGGTGAACTCGAGCAGCTCGCGCTCGGGCTGAAGGTTCTCGTCCAGGAGGTCGACCTGGGGCCGCAAGGCCAGCCGCTCCAGCTCGTGCTCCAGGATGCCGAAGTGCATGGCCAGGGCCTCGGCGTACACCGCCGCCTCGCTCGCGACCCGGGCGCCGAGGAGCCGCTGTGTCTCGCGCACCTCGTTGAGATAGGTGAGAAATGGCCCGAGCAGGGCGAGCACTCCCAGCACCGCAAGGCCGATCAGCACCGAGCGGCCCAGGCGCTCTTCGGCCTCGCTCCCGACCACCGGGGGCCGGGACTCCGCAGCCATCGGCTGTCGCTGCTGGGTCATCGCTCGACTAGCCCGCGGCGGCAGCGGCCTGCGGCGATTCGAGCGGGGTGAGGTAGTTCCCGGTGAAGCAGGCGTTGCAGTACGACTTCCAGCCAGGGTCCCCCACCGCCTGAGCCAGCCCCTCCACCGAGAGGTATCCCAGGCTGTCCGCGGTGACGTAGGTGGCGATCTCCTCGGTAGAGTGGGTGGCGGCGATGAGATCCTGCCGCACCGGCGTGTCGATGCCGTAGTAGCAGGGCCACCGCGTGGCAGGGCTGGAGATGCGCAGGTGCACCTCGGCCGCGCCGGCCGCCTTGATCATCTTCACGATCTTCCGCGAGGTGGTGCCTCGGACGATGGAGTCGTCCACCACGACCACCTTCTTGCCCCGGAGAACCTCGCGCACCGCGGAGAGCTTCAGCTTCACCCCGAAGTGGCGAATGGATTGCTGCGGCTCGATGAAGGTGCGCCCCACGTAGTGGCTGCGGATGAGCCCCACGTCGTACGGGATTCCCGAGACCTGGCTGAAGCCGATGGCCGCCGGAACACCCGAGTCCGGCACGGCGATGACCAGGTCCGCGGTGGGGGCCGGCTGCTCCCGCGCCAGCTGCCGCCCCAGCGCCTTGCGCGTCTCGTACACGCTGGTCCCGAAGAGGACCGAGTCGGGCTTGGCGAAGTAGACGTATTCGAAGACGCAACGGGCGGGCCGCGTCGCCTCGAAGGGCTTGCTCGATCGGAGCCCGCTGTCGTCGATCACCACCATCTCCCCGGGCTCGATCTCCCGGACGTACTCGGCCTCCACCAGGTCGAGCGCGGTGGTCTCGCTGGCCAGGACATAGGCGTCGCGTAGGCGGCCGAGCACCAGCGGGCGGAACCCGTACGGATCCCGCACGCCGATGACCTCGGTGGGAGTCTCGAAGATGAGGCTGTAGGCGCCCACGACCTGGCGAAGGGCCTCGACGATCTGGTCCTCGAGCTTCCTCGCCCGGCTCCGCGCCATGAGATGGACGATGACCTCGGTATCCGAGTCACCGGCGAAGATGGCGCCCTCGCGCTCGAGCCGCGCCCGCAAGGTCTGTGCGTTGACCAGGTTGCCGTTGTGGGCGACGGCGACCTTGCCCCCGGAGTACTGCATGGTCAGCGGCTGGGCATTCTTGGCCTGGCTCACTCCCGCGGTGGAGTAGCGGACGTGCCCGATGGCGGAGCTTCCGGCGAGCGCCTCGAGCTCGCGGGCACCGAACACGTCCTGGACCAGGCCCATCTCCCGGCGCGCGTGCAGACTCCGGCCGTCAGCGCTGACGATGCCCGCAGACTCCTGCCCGCGGTGCTGAAGCGCATGCAGCCCGAGGTACGTGATGTTCGAGGCCTCGGGGTGTCCGTAGATGCCGAAGATGCCGCACATGGGGTGGTGCCGAACGCCTCACATACACGGGAAGTGACCGTCTCGCATCCCTGCCAGCTGGGGTGGCTGCTACTGTGCCTGTATGACCTCCGAGTCTCGCCCACGGGTCTGTCTGCTCACCGGGGCCACCCTCGGGATTGGCCGGGCGGCGGCCGAGGCCCTCGCACCGATGGGGATGGAGCTGGTCCTGGTGGCACGGGACCTCACCCGGCTCGAGACGCTGGTGGCTGAGCTCCGGAAGCGCAGTCCCGGCGCCAGGGTAGGAGTGCTGGCGGGAGACCTTTCCCGGATGTCGGAGGTGCGGCGCATCGCCCGGGAGTTCCGGGCGACCCATCCCCGGCTGGACCTGTTGCTCAACAACGCGGGGGCGCTGTTCGCCGGGCGCGAGCTGACCCCGGAGGGGCTGGAACGCACGCTCGCGCTCAATCACCTCGCCTACTTCGTCCTGACCGAGGAGCTGCTGCCCGTGCTCAGATCCTCGGCGCCGGCGCGCATCGTGAACGTGAGCTCGGACGCGCACCGGGGCTTGCGGCTCGACCTCGATGACCTGAACTACGCACGCGGTCGGTATCGCCCCTTCGTTGCCTACGGGCGCTCGAAGCTGATGAAC
>JBKPMY010000159.1:0-6545 GCA_046732375.1 Myxococcota bacterium | reverse complement strand
CTTGCCCTCGAGCGGCTTCTCCTTGGCGGTGTCGGGGATGATGATCCCCCCCTTGGTCTTGTTCTCCTCGGCGACGCGCTTGACGATCAGCCGGTCCTGCAGCGGGCGAATCTTCATCTTCGTTCCCTCGTGCATCGTTGGTGTGTGGGTTGCGCGGACTAGCACTCTGACTGCACGAGTGCCAAGCCCTGGGCGCGGCGCACAATAACCGCGGAGATCGACCTGTCAAGGCGCCCGGAGCGATCTCGAAGCGGTCGAAAACGCTTGGCTTTTCACCCCAGTGATCCGGGTGATCGAGCACTGTCCCTCCCCGAGTGCCAGCCGAGGTTCTGGCAGAGCTGGAAGGGGAGTGCTAGCCCAACCCCGCGGAACTACTGAGGTCGGGGGTGCACGGGCGGGGCCCTCGTTGATACCCTTGGGGGGTCTCCCCGATGGATCTCGTCGCTGTCACCTCGCTGAAGCAGTTCTTCAAGTCGCTCCTGGACGAGGCGCTGGGACAGACCGGGCTCGACGTGGCGGAGGTCACCGAGTTCTACCTGGCGAATCTCCTGGCCGAGTTCGCCGCCGCGGACCGGCTCTTCGCCCCGGACGAGCCGGGCGGTGCCGGGGAGCCCCTCGCCCTCCTGTACCACCGAGCACAGTCGGCCGAGCGCGAGGAGCGGATCCGCATCCTCCGCCGGCTGGGGGACGTCTCGCTCTACAAGGCCGGCTTCTTCGCCGGCGCGCTGCGGGAGAGCGTGGTCGGCCAAGGCTACACCATCGACATGGGCCGGGCCGCGTACGCGCAGGTCGCCACCCTGGCCCGCGGCGGGTTCGCCCTGGTCTACGACGAGCTGGGGCGGAAGTTCCGGCCGCTGGTCGAGGTGCTGGAGGGCATCGCCGCCCGCTCGGCCGCGCGGAGCTCTCCGGGCGGCGCGCTCCGGGTCTACGAGTCGTGGCGCCGCACCGGCAGCGACACCCTGGAGAGCGTGCTCGTGGACGCCGGCCTCCTGCCCCGGTCCGGAGGGCTGCCAAACTGAAGATTGTCGACGAGGTGCAGGACCAGCTCGAGGCGATCTACGACATCGAGTGTCCGCGGGCCTCGCTCTTCCTCCTCCACCCCGAGCAGGCGCAGCTGCTCCGGTCGCCCGGCGCGGACGAGGAGCTGTGGTTGCGCGAGGACGGGGATGGCCTGGAGATCGGCCTCTACTACTCGCCCGCGCTGCGGACCCGGCTCGAGGCGCGCTCGCTCCGGGACTCCGCCTGGCTCGTCCCCGGGCTCGATGCCTACTGCCGGCTGGCCGAAGGGGTGAGCCACTTCCTGTACCTGGCGCGAGCCGCGGCGCTGGGCCGCCGGCTGACGATGCTCGAGCTCGAGGTCCAGGCCGAGGTGGACAAGTTCGCCAGCCTGGTGCTCCACCGCTGGCCCTGGCTCGAGGCCGCAGGGACGCAGGAGCTCCACGCCCGCCTCTTCCGGGACGTGTCCTACCGCTCCGGGCTCTCCCCGGAGGAGCGGGCCCGGTACGTGGAGGCGAACCGGATCGCGGCGCTCTTCACCGCTCGCCTCCTGGCCCACGTCATGGCCCGGCGGCTGGACCGGCTGCTCGAGGCGCTCAGGTACGCCTACAGGCTCGGCGCAGAGGCCAAGCTGCAACACCTGGCGCGCGCTGGCTGAGGGTCCTGGTACAGTCCCCCGGTTGACCGTGACGAAGCTCTCTCTCCTCGCGGTGGACCCCGACCTCCAGTCGGCCCGCGCACTTTCCGAGGCCTTCACCCGTGCCGACTTCGGGTTCCGGGCGGTGCCGGACCTCCGCCGGGCGCTGCGGGAGCTCCGCTCCACACCGGTGGACGTGGTGCTGGCGGTGGGGAACCTGGATACACCGCTGGTGTCCCAGCTGCTGGGGACCCTCGCCCACGACGCGACGCTCTCCCGCCTTCCGGTGGTGATCCTCGCGGAGCAGGCGCTGGAAGCCTCCTTCGTTTCGCAGATGAGAACCGGCGTGGTGGAGATGCTGCTCCGGCCCTTCCAGCCCTTCGAGCACCCCGACCGGGTCCGCCAGGTGGTGGCCGAGCTTCCCGAGCGCACCGGACGGGCGGTGGGCTTCCAGGCCCTCCGGATGGTGGATCACATCCAGCGGACCTTCCGCTCCGGGGCGCTGAAGCTGAACCCCGGCACGCCCGCCGAGAGCCAGGCGCTCTTCACGCAAGGAGTTCTGCGCGGAGCGAGGCACCGCGAGGCGAAGGGAGAGGTCGCCCTCGCCGCGATGCTGGCGCTCCCGCGTGCGCCCTGGGCCTTCGTCCAGCTGAGCGGCCAGGAGGGTGAGGGCACCGAGGTCGCGATCCACCTCGACAAGAAGCCGGCCGTGCCTCCGCCCTCCATGGAGCAGAGCGGGTACGACATCCTCCCCGAAGGCGGAGCGGAGGTGCTCCTCGCGGAGGGCTCCGGTCCCATCGCCATCGAGGCCGACGCCGAGGGCGAGCAGTTGCTGGTCATGGAGTCGGCGACGCCCACGCCCGCCCCACCGCATGTCCCCATCCTCCTCGTGGACGACGACGAGGAGCTGTGCCGCATGTTCGGCTCGCTCTTCCGGCGGAAGGGTTTCGACGTCACCACTGCGCAGGACGGGCTGGCCGGCTACGAGGCGGCAGTGTCGGGCAACTTCGAGCTGCTCATCGCCGACCTGAACATGCCCAAGATGGACGGCTGGGGGCTGCTCCGGCTGATCCGCGACGACTACCGCACCCGCGAGCTACCGTTCGCGATGCTGAGCTGCCAGGACGTCTACCGCGAGTCGCTCAAGGCACTCGACGCGGGCGCCCAGGCCTACTTCCCCAAGACGCTCCGGCTCGAGGCGCTGGTGAGCCAGGTCCAGTCTCTGCTCCAGCCGAGACAGCAGGCGCGGGTGGAGATCCGCGGCGGTACTGCGCGCTCCATCCCCGTGGGTCAGGTGGGCGTCCAGTGGACGCTGCGGGAGCTCTCCGCCGCGGGCCACACTGGCACGCTTCGGGCCCGGGACAGCTGGGCGACCTACGAGGTGGCGTTCCGCGACGGGCGAGCCATCCACGCCTCGGCCCAGACCGGCTCCCACCAGGCGGTGGGCGAGCGTGCCCTCAACGCCTTCGTCGCCAGTCGCTCCACCGAGGCCAGCTGGAACCCCGCCGCGCCCGGGCCCCGGCAGACCCTGATGCTTCCGATCCCCGAGCTCCTGGTGCGGGCTAGCCAGCTCCTCAACGACAACGCCCGGCGGCTCCGGGACGGATTGATGGTCAACCCGCTGGAGATTCACGTGAACCCCGAGCTGTACGAGGTCTACGTGCGGAACGGGCCTCAGCAGTGGCTTCCCGCGGCGCGGCTCCTCTGCGAGCAGGGCCTGCCGCCGCGCGAGGTGCTGGCGCGGCTCGACGAGTCGCCGCTCGAGCTGGAGGAGGTGCTGCGGGACCTCATCCGCCGGGGCGTGGTGTCGCTCAGCGCCCCGCCGTCCTAGACCACGGAACCCGGCCGGGCTCCGGCGTGGCCGTGTCCAGCTCTACAGGGCGGCCTTGGCCCCTGCGTCGTACTTGCCAGACAGGGTCTCGCGGACGTCCCGATCGAACTTCACCCGGCCGGTGGCGACCTCGCGGAGCGACAGCACGGGGGGCTTGTTCTTCGAGGTCTCGATCAGTGGCCGGGCCCCCGCCATCAGCTGACGGGCCCGCTTCGCCGCCAGCAGCACCAGGGCGAAACGGTTGTCGACGAGGGGGAGGCAGTCTTCGACGGTGACGCGGGCCATGCTCTTGAAACCTCGGGCTCGGGGGGCCCCGGGAGGGGGAAAGAGTGGACGTAACGGCAGGTGAGGGGGGGTGTCAAGGCGAGGCCGCCTGCCTACCTTCGCCCGGGCATGGGCGAGGCGCGGCACCCGAACCATCCCGGCGAGCTCTCCACCGAGGCCTCGGCAGCGGAGCGGATGCGCGATGGGGACGAGCTCGGGGCCCGGGCCCGGGCGATCCAGCTCATGAAACGGGCCCGGGTGCCCTTCCTGGTGGGCGGGGCCTACGCCTACGCCCACTACACGGGCATCTACCGCGACACCAAGGACCTCGACCTCTTCATCCACCCGGTCGACGTGGAGCGTGCGCTGGAGGTCCTGGCGTCCGACGGCTGGCGCACCGAGCACCACCCGGATGGCTGGCTGGCGAAGGGATTCAAGGGCGAGTACTTCGTCGACCTCATCTTCAGCTCGGGAAACGGGGTCGCCGTCGTCGACGACGTCTGGTTCGAGCACGCGGTGCCGGGACGGGTCTTCAGGCAGGACGTCCCGCTCGTGCCCCCCGAGGAGATGATCTGGAGCAAGGCCTTCGTCATGGAGCGCGAGCGCTTCGATGGGGCCGACGTGGCGCACCTGCTGCGGTCCATGGGGCCGAGGCTGGACTGGGACCGCATGCTCCGGCGATTCGACCGCTACTGGGAGGTCCTGCTCGCCCAGCTCATGCTCTTTCGCTTCGCCTACCCAAGCGACCGGGATGTGGTGCCGGACCGGGTGATGACCGGGCTGCTCTCGCGGGCGGTGGAGACGCTGAAGTCCGGGGCGGACGAGGAACGCGTCTGCCGGGGAGACCTCATGTCCCGGATCAACTACCGGCTGGACATCGACAGCTGGGGATACGCGAGCGGACGCGAACGGGACGAACAAGAACGAGGAGCCGCCGGTGGCACGTGATCCGAATTCCAAGATCCGGGTGGCAGCGTCCGGTGACCTCCACTGCCGGGAAGATCAGCACGGCCGCTTCCGCAACTTCATCAAGCACGTCAACGAGGTGGCAGACGTGCTCCTCCTCTGCGGGGACCTGACCGATCGCGGGACCCCCGAGGAGGCGCGAACGCTCGCCGAGGACCTCTCGGCGCTGCGCATCCCTTGCGTGGCGGTGTTCGGCAACCACGACCTGGAGGCCGGGGCGGGCAAGCAGGTCTGCGCCGAGCTGGCGAAGGCGAACGTGCACATGCTCGACGGCGACCATTTCGTGTTCGAGAAGACCCTGGGGGTCGCGGGGATCAAGGGCTTCGGCGGCGGTTTCGGCCGGGCCACGCTGCAGGCGTTCGGCGAATCGCCGATCAAGGCCTTCGTCCAGGAGGGAGTGAGCGAGTCCTTGAAGCTGGAGGCCGCGCTCGGGCAGCTCGAGACCCCGAAGAAGGTGGTGATGCTCCACTACAGCCCGATCCCCGACACCTGCGTGGGGGAGCAGCCGGAGCTGATGCCCTTCCTCGGGACCAGTCGGCTGGCTTACCCCATCGATCACTACGGCGCGGCGGTGGTGTTCCACGGCCACTCCCACTTCGGCTCACGACAGGGGAAGACCCCAGGCGGGATCCCCGTCTTCAACGTGGCGATGCCGCTCCTGGCGAAGACCACCCCCGAGCAGCGCTTCGCCCTGATCGAGGTCTAAACAGCGGAAACCGGCCGGGTTGATGGTCCTCGCTGGCCCTCGCGGCCGATCCCGTCGCCGCTCGTCGGTTACGGGACATCCGGCCCCGCTCCCTCCTCGCTCCTAGGCCTCGGCCGCGATTACGGCGCGATCCTCACGATCCACCCGGCCGGTCTCCGCTGTCTCGTTGTCCCGGCGCCCGGACGGGAGGATGATCTGCGTGCGATGGACTTCTTCCAGGATCCGCCACGCCTCGGAAACCAGTACGACGGCGACCTCCTGCTCCGGAGGTGGCTGGAGCGAACGCTGCCCGAGCCCGTTCGCCGGGCCATCGAGCCCGAGCTCCGCGAGATGGGGGAGCTCGCCGCGACCACCCTGTTCGAGCTGTCGAGCCGCGGGCGCCTCGACGAGCCGCAGCTGGTCCCCTATGACCCGTGGGGCCGGCGCGTCGACGAGATCCGCGTGCCGGAGGCGTGGCGCGCCTTCGCCCGGGTGGCGGCGGAGTGGGGGCTGGTGGCGATTCCCCACGAGCGGGCACACGGCGCCTTCTCCCGCATCCATCAAGGGGCCCTGGTCCACCTCTTCGGGCCGTCGACCTCCATCTATACCTGCCCGCTGGCGATGAGCGACGGAGCAGCGACCACGCTGCTCGCTCACGGAAACGCGGCTCTCGTCGAGCGTGCGGTGACCCGCCTCACCAGCCGGGACCCGGCCCGGGGATGGACCAGCGGACAGTGGATGACGGAGCGGACCGGAGGGTCGGACGTCGGGCAGAGCCTGACCCGGGCGATCCGCGACGGCGATCGTTGGCGGCTCCACGGCACGAAGTGGTTCACCTCCGCCACCACCAGCGAGATGACGCTCACTCTGGCGCGGCCGGAGGGAAACGGGGCGGGCGGGAAGGGGCTGGCGCTCTTCTATCTCGAGCTCCGGCGAGAGGACGGGACGCCCAACGGGGTCCGGGTCCTGCGGCTCAAGGACAAGCTCGGGACGCGGATGCTGCCCACCGCGGAGGTGGAGCTGGACGGCGCCGCCGCCATCCCGGTCACGGGGCTCTCGGACGGGGTCCGGGCCATCGCCCCGATGCTCCAGATCACCCGGACCTGGAACGCGCTGTGCGCGGTGTGCTCGATGCGGAGAGGCGTCGCGCTGGCGCGGGATTACGC
>JBKPMY010000158.1:0-4161 GCA_046732375.1 Myxococcota bacterium | reverse complement strand
GACGGGGACCCTCCGCCGCGGTGCCGGCCGGCGCGCCGCCCGCCCCGCGTGGAATCGAGCCGGACACGGTGGACGTCACCGCGCGACTCCCGACGCCGCCGGCGAGGCCGCGATACGCCTTCCGCACCATGCCGGCGCCCGACCACCGGCGTACGCTCTGGGTGCTCCTCGGGGTTCTCGCGCTCGCGATCGCCGTCTCCGCGCTTCTCTGGTACCTGCGCGTGCGGCCCGATCCGGCCGATCTCCAGCGCGTCGCGGACGTGATTCCCCGACCGGGCAAGAGGGGTCCCCCGGCCGAGACCCGGCTTCCGGACGGGCTCGAGGCACGGCTCGCGACCTGGAAGTTGCCCGCCGAGCCTCGCCCCGTCGCCGAGCTCGTCGCCTCGGCGCAGGCGGGCCTGGCCCGCGACACCGAGGCCTCGGACCTCGCCGCCGAGCGGGCGCTGGAGACGGCGCTGGTGCAGGACCCCCGGAACGTCGAGGCGCTCGGCCTGTGGATGGAAGCCATCGCCCGGGGGCGCGGAAGCCAGCTCCCGGCGACGGAGCTCGACGCGCTGATCCAGCTCGGAGACAGCTCCCTCGACCGGATGGGTCGCCGGCCGCCTCTGCAGATCGGCCTGGCGAGCCTGCTCCTCGTCCGGGGCGCGCCGAGGGACATCGAGCGCGCGCGGAATCTCGGGCAGGGCGCCGTCGACACGAGCCGTCCGCCACCTCCGCCCCCGTCGGGGGCATCACCACCGCCCCCTCCCGCGGCCGGTCAATCTCCGGTCTGGGGAACGCGGGCGCGGCTGGTGCTGGCCGAGGCGTACGCCGACTCCTCTGCAGCCCTCGCGCTGTCGCTCCTCCAGGAGGTCCAGGATCGGGACCCGTCGCAGCGACGGGTCTTCAACGTACGGGCGGTCGCGCACGAGGCCGGAGGCTCGCCCCGCGCGGCGAGGGCCGATCTCCAGTCGCGGCTGGCGGAGGACCCCGACGAGCCGCGTACCACCCGGGCGCTGGCGAGGCTCCTCGGCCAGGTGGGGGAAACTGCCCAGGCGCGGAAGCTCTACGAGCGGCTGCAGGGCAACCCCGCCACCCAGGACGGGCCGGCGGTGATCGAGATGGCGTCACTTCGGGCCGGGGCCGAGCGGGCCCCCGCCGAGGCGGTGAAACTTCTCGCGGGCGCCCTCCAGCGAGGGCGCCTGACCGGGACCGATCGCCTGCGGGCGCAGGTCTGCCTGGCCCGGGTCGCTCGGGCCGCCGGAGACCTGACCACCGCGGCGCAATCGGCGGCCGCAGCCCTGCAGCTTGCGCCGGACGACGTGCAGGCGCATCTGCAGGCGCTGCTGGTGGAGCTGGACCGAGGTGCCGCGGAGCAGGCGGCTGCCCATCTCCCGCCAGTCCTGGACCATCTCGGCGACCCCGGGCTCGCAGCGCTCGTGGAGGGCAAGGTGCGGGCAGCGCAGCAGCGCTGGCAGGCGGCAGGAGAGGCCTTCGACCGCGCTGCCGGGGCCGACCCGCGCCGGGCCGACGCCCGGCTCTGGGCGGGCGCGGCCTGGGCGATGACTGGTGACCGCGAACGGGCACTGCAGAGCGTCACTCCCGCGCTCCAGGCCGACCCCTACCGGGACGGTCCGGGAATTCCTCCGCTCTGGCCCGGCGACGGCCTGAAGGGAGCCGCGGAACGTCTGCTGCTGCTGAGCAAGGACGATCGTGACGGGCAGCCCCTCCTGGCGGAGGCCGTGCTCCGGGTCCACCAGGGCGACGCAACGGGCGCGGAGGCTCTCGTCGATCGGATCCTGAAGACCGGGGGCAGCCAGGCCCTGGTCCTGGGATGGAAGTCCATCCTTCTCGGCGCGCGAGGTGACGCGGCCGGGGCCCTCGCACGCGCCCAGGAGGCAGTCGCCTCGGGAGGGCGGACCAGCGGCTTCGCCCAGTACGCGCTCGGCTCCGCGCTGCTGGCCAGCGGGGACGCGGAGGGTGCGCAGCGGGCACTGCGCGAGGCGCAGACCCTCAGCCCGGCCCTGCTCGGTGCCCGGGTGCGGCTCGCCGAGCTGGAGGCTCGCTCGGGGGCCATCGTGTCCGCCCGGGAACGCCTCCAGCGTGTCATCGTGCTCGATCCGGAGTACGCCTCGGCCTGGCGGGCCTTGTACCTTCTGCCGCCGGAGGGTTGATCGACACCCGATGCGCGTTCTGGTCCTGGGAAGCGGTGGGCGGGAGCACGCGCTCGCCTGGAAGCTGGCGCAGAGCCCGAAGCTCAGCGCGCTGATCTGCGCCCCGGGGAACCCGGGGACCGCCGCGCTCGCCGAGAACCGGCCGGTGATCGCCGACCGTCCGGACGCGGTGGCGAGCCTGGCCCGGGAAGCCCGGGTGGACCTCGTGGTGGTCGGCCCCGAGGCCCCCCTGGTGGCGGGCGTCGCCGATGCGGTGCGAGCCGCGGGAATCGCGGTCTTCGGACCGGACGCCGCGGCGGCACGGCTGGAGGGGAGCAAGGCCTTCGCCAAGGAGGTGATGCTGGCGTCGGGCGTCCGGACCGCCGCCGGGCGGGCGTTCACCTCGGTGCCGGAGGCCGAAGCCTGGGCCCGGGCCCGCGGTTCGGTGGTGGTGAAGGCGGACGGGCTCGCGGCGGGGAAGGGCGTCATCGTTGCTCGCGAGGCGGACGAGGCGGTGGAGGCGGTGCGCGCGCTCTCCGCGCTCGGCGAGGCCGGGCGGACGCTGGTCCTCGAGGAGGTGCTGGACGGCGAGGAGGTGAGCGTCATCGCCCTGTGTGACGGCGAGCGGTACGTGCTGCTCCCGCCGGCGCAGGATCACAAGCGGCTCCTCGACGGCGACCGGGGACCGAACACCGGCGGGATGGGCGCCTACTGTCCCGCTCGGGTGCTCGACGCCGCCGCCCTCGCCAGGGTGGGCGAGGAGGTCATCGCCCCGGTGCTGCGGACCATGGCCGCTCGCGGAACGCCGTTCCGCGGCGCGCTGTACGCGGGCCTGATGGTCACCCGCGAGGGCCCGGCGGTGCTGGAGTTCAACGTCCGCTTCGGTGACCCCGAGGCCCAGGTCCAGCTGCTCTCCCTCGGCGAGGATCTCCTTCCCTGGCTCGAGGCCTGCGCGCGGGGCAGGCTCACCACCGCGCCACTCTCGCTCCTTCCGGGGGCCTCGGTGGGCGTCGTGCTGGCGAGCCCGGGGTACCCGGCGGCACCGGTGACCGGAGCGCCCATCTCCGGAGCGGACCGCATCGGCGGCAGCTGCCAGGTCTTCCATGCCGGCACGGCGGTCCGGGACGGCACGCTGGTGACCGCCGGCGGCCGGGTGCTGACGGTCTGCGCCCGCGGGCCCACCCTGGCCGAGGCACGGGCCAACGCCTACGGTGCGGTGAGCCGCATCTCCTTTCCGGAGATGCAGTATCGCCGGGACATCGGAGCCAAGGGGCTTGGGACCGCCCGCACGTGAGGTGGCCGGCACTCCCCCTGCTCGTCCGGTACCTGCTGCGCGAGCTGCTGGTGCCGCTGCTGCTCTGGGTGCTGTTCCTCTTCTTGCTGCTCTTCGTGATGCAGTTTCTCCGCGGGACCGAGGTGCTCCTCGGCTCGGCGGTGACCCCCTGGGACTTCCTCCGGCTGGTCCTGCACCTGAGCCCGCATCTGCTGGTGATGTCGCTGCCGGTGGGGTTCCTGCTGGCGATCCTCCTCGGGCTCGGCCGGCTGGGAGAGGACCGCGAGCTCCTGGCGCTGCTCTCGCTCGGGGCGACGCCGTGGCAGCTGGCCCGGGTCCCGCTCGTGGTGGGCGGCGTCCTTGGCGTGCTGGTGCTCCTGCTCGCCTCCACCGCCGAACCCTGGGGGCTCAAGCAGGTGAAGGTCCAGGTGAGCGAGGTGATCAAGAAGAACGTGCTCGGGGACGTCCGCCCCGGCGTCTTCTACGAGGACCTCACCGACCTCACCCTCTACGCCCAGGAGGTGGACCGCGAGCGCGGCGTGTGGACCCACGTCCTGGTCCACGATGATCGCGATCCGCGCGCCCCGCTCCTGGTGCTGGCCCACGAGGGAACGGTGAATCCCTCCGGACGTGGGGCCTCGCTCGCGGTGGGGCTGAAGTCCGGAGAGGTTCACCGGGCCGAGCACACCGGAACCGACTACGCGGTGCTCACCTTCCGGGACGGGAGCCTCTCCATCGGCGTGGAGGACTCGATTC
>JBKPMY010000157.1:0-9153 GCA_046732375.1 Myxococcota bacterium | reverse complement strand
ACCTCGCGGACTGGTTCGCGCTGCATCCTGTGGGCGTGGCCCGTGCCCCGGTGTAGCTTCCCCGTCGTCCGTGACCGCGCTCCGCTACCGCGAGCTGCAACCGCCCGCAGATCTGCGGTGGGCCGTCGAGTGTCTCTGGTTCGCGGAAGGGCCAGAGGGACGCGTGGAGCGGATCGTCCCCGATGGATGTCCGGAGCTGGTGGTTCAGCTCGGCGGCCAGATTCGCGCTGGCGAGGAGGGCGAGGAGCTCCGGGAGCAGCCCCGCGCGCTCGTCGTCGGCCAGCGCACCCGCGCCCTGCTCGTCGCCCCGGCCTCGGCGTTCCGGACCGTCGCGGTCCGGCTCCGACCGTCCGCCCTCGGGCGCGTGCTCCACGACGACGCGCACCGGCTCACCGATAGGTGGTGCTCGCTCGACGATCTCTTCGGCCAGGAGGGGCGCACCCTCCTCGCGCGGGTCGAGGACGCGGCGACAGACAGCGAGCGCTGCGCCGTGCTCGCCAGGTTCCTCCGCCGCCGGCTCGAGCGCGCACGGCCCGCTCTCCCTGCGGATGGAGCCGTGGAGGCAGTCCGGCGAGCGCGGGGGCGGATCACGGTCCGGGCACTCCGCGAGGCCACCGGTGCCTCGGAGCGCACCCTGGAGCGCGCGTTCCTCCGGGAGGTGGGACTCTCCCCGCGCCGGCTGGCCGCGGTGCTCCGTGTCCAGGCTGCGTTGCTCCTCCGCGACGAGGAGTCGAGCTGGGCGCAGCTCGCCGCCGAGCTCGCCTACGTCGACCAGCCCCACCTCACCCGGGAGTTCCGGCGAATCGCGGGGCTTCCTCCAGCCGCGCTGGTCGAGGCCCTCGGTCCACTCGCACGAGCGTTCGCCGATCCGCGGCGTTTGCGCGAGATGCTCGGTGTCGGAATCGTCCAAGACGGAGCCCCGGGCCTCGGGACAGGATGACCCCACCCTCCTTTCCCGGAACCGACCGATGATCCTGCTCTCTCTCCTGCTCCTCGCGGCCGCGCCCGACTGTCCCGCGGTGGGCCCCGGCTCGCCCGGTCTGCCGCAGCTCGGCTGGCTCGCGGGCGCCTGGTCCGGTGACGACCGGGGGACGCTCAACGAGGAGGTGTGGATGGCGCCCTCGGGCGGGATGATGCTGGCGATGCACCGGGACACCGCCGGAGGAAAGGCAACCGGCTTCGAGTTCCTGCGCATCGAGCAGGTCGCGGAGGCGTTGGTGTACCGCGCGATGCCCGAGGGTCGGCCAGCGACTGATTTCAAGCGCGTTGCCCAGGGTCCGGCCTGCATCGTGTTCGAGAACCCCGAGCACGCCTTCCCGCGGCGGATCCTCTACTGGCGCGACGGGGCGAGCCTACGGGCTCGCATCGAGGGTACGCGGCAAGGGAAGCCCGCCGCGCGGGAGTGGGTCTGGACGGCGGCCCGCTAGCGAATCGCCGCTCGAGGGACGTCCCAAGGGAGGGGCCGCCCGAAGGAACGGGTGTGGAGTGCTCAACCTGCCACGAGACGAGCGTTTCGTCTTCTCTTCAACGCAGCGCCATCTTCGCTTCTCCCGGCCGGAGCGCCGTGGTCCCCTGCCGCCCCCGTCAACTTCCATTGACATGAGGAGGGGAGATGAAAAGCCAACGCTGGATCCTGTTCTGCTCACTGCTCGCCTTCGGCACGGCCGCCTGGGCGGCCCCGCCCGAGAAGGCGCGCGGTCGGGCCCATCAGAACTACGACGCCCGCGGAGGTCCGGCGGTCCGCGACCGGGCGGCGACGCTGACCGCCGATCCGACGCCAGCCCTGCGCGCGTTCGAGTCGTCCCTCGGCGGTCACGGCGTCGTGGCCATCGACGGGCTCACCGGGACGCCCCGGTTCGTGGGCCGACTGGACGGATTCCTCACGGGTCCCAGCCGTGATCCGGGAGCGAAGGTGGCGCTGGACTACGTCCGGGCCAACGCGGCGGTCTTCCAGGTGGACGTCTCCACGCTGGAGCTTGCCCGGGAGTACGTCTCCGAGGACGGCACCCAACACCTGTGGTGGCGGCAGGTGGTGAATGGAATCCCGGTCTTCGGAAACGGCCTCAAGGCCAACGTCACCGCCAACGGGGAGCTGATCAACGTCAGCGGCGCGCCGCTGTCGAACCTGGGCGGGGCGGCCCCGGCGCCGTCGATCGGCGCGGACGAGGCTCTGGCGCAGGCCCGGCGGAACGTCGGCGCGCCGGTGGTGGCGGTCGGCGCGCAGCGGTCGAGGGACGGGCGACAGACCACCGTCTTCGACACCGGTGAGCGGGCGCAGCTGGCGATCTTCGCCACTCCCCGCGGGAACCGCCTCGGCTGGGACCTCCTGGTCGAGCCGAGCAGCACCGAGATGTACCGGCAGGTCGTCGACGCCCAGACCGGCGAGGTGCTCTTCCGGCAGTCGCTGGTCAACGATGCGAGCGGGCTCGCCTTCCGGAATTACCCTGGCGCTGCCCAGGGCGGGACGCAGGAGTCGTTCGACATGTCCGGGAAGGGCTGGCTCGCCCCTTCCGCGACGATCCTCAGCGGTCCCAACGCCCAGGTCTACACCGACGTGAATGCGAACAACGTCGCTGACCAGTCGGAGCAGATCAACCCGTCGAATCCCTCGACCAACGACTGGCTGTGGCCCCTGCAGACCTTCCAGCCGGCGGGGATCCCCGGCTGCGCCAGCTTCGTCTGCACCTGGGATCCGAACCAGGCGGGATCCTGGGCCGCGAACAGGAATCAGAGCGGCACGCAGCTCTTCATCCTGATCAACACCTTCCATGACCACCTCAGGGCAGCCCCCATCGCCTTCACTCCGGGCGCGGGCAACTTCGAGGGGAACGATCCGGTGCGCGGTGAGGCGCTCGACGGCGCCAAGGTGTTCCAGAACATGCCGGACGGCGCCCACATCGACAACGCCAACTTCGCCACCCCGCCCGACGGGACCCGGCCCCGGATGCAGATGTTCCTCTGGCACCAGCCCGGAGTTCCGAACGATCCCTTCATCGCCGCGGATGGAGCGAACGAGGCAGGCATCGTCTACCACGAGTACACCCACGGCCTCTCCAACCGGCTGGTGATCGACGCCGACGGGTTCTCGACCTTGGGCAACGTCCAGGCCGGGGCGATGGGCGAGGCGTGGAGCGACTGGTACGCCATGGACTTCCTGAACAAGCAAGGGCTGCAACCCGACGTGCCAGGCACGGGCGACGTGCGCATCGGCCACTACGTCGGGGGCGGCCGGAACCTGATCCGCACCGAGCCGATCGACTGCAAGGTCGGCATGAGCGCTGCCCAGGGGTGCCCGGGCGGCTCAGCCACCGGCCCGGGCGGCTACACCTACGGCGATTACGGCCGCGTGATCGGCGGCCCGGAGGTCCACGCAGACGGCGAGATCTGGGTGCAGACCCTGTGGGACCTGCGCGACGCCATCGGGAGCAACGCGGCGGAGGCGCTCATCACCCGGGCGATGGAGCTCTCACCGTCCAATCCCTCCTTTCTCGACGAGAGGAACGCGATCCTGCAGGCGGACCTGGTCCTCAACGGCGGTACGGGGCAGAGCACCATCTGGGCCGTCTTCGCGGCCCGGGGCATGGGCTGGTTCGCCGGTACCGTCGACGGCGACGACACCCAGCCGGTGGAGAGCTTCTCCCCCCCGCCCGGACCGAGCACCCCGACGGGCACGCTCAGCGGGATCGTCACGAACCTCGACAACGCGGCGCGAATCGAGGGCGCGGTCGTCGCCTTCGGCGGCCACGACCACGGAGCGGGGAACTACGTCGCGGTCAGCAACGCCACCGGCAACTACTCGATCGCCAGCATCGTCGCCGGCACCTACCCCAAGGTGAGCGCGCGGGCTCCCGGCTACGAGCCGGTCGTCATTTCCAGCCTGAGGATCCACGGCGGCAACAACTCTCGCGACTTCGCCCTCCGCCGTGACTGGGCGGCTGCCTCTGGAGGTGGAACGATCGCCGCATTCAACGGTCCGGACTACACGCCGTTCGGGTGCGGACCGATCAATGCCATCGATCTATCCGCGGGAAGCGGCTGGGGAAGCGACACCGACCACGATGCGCTGATCACCGGCGTGGCGAGCGACAAGTTCATCGTGGTCAAGCTCCCGAACAAGGTGAACGTCACCCAGCTCGCGGTGAACCCGTCGAACACCTGTGGCGATCCGGGAAGCTCCTCCACCCGCGGCTGGCGGATCGACGCGTCGGTGGACGGAATCTCGTTCACCACTGTCTCCAGCGGCGTGTTCTATCTCGGGAACCGCGGACACCTGAACACGGTCTTCACCGGCTCGATCCCCGGGATCCAGTACGTGCGCTTCTGGATGCTGAACCCGCAGGTGCCGGTCGCGGGTGGGGCAGCCTGCACCGGACCCGCCGACTGCGGCACCGTCCCCGACGACGACAGCAACGTCGCCGCACAATGCGGGGCGGGGAAGCCCAACGCCTTCGGCGGCTGCCAGTTCATGGACATGGTCGAGCTGGCGGTCTACGGGCTCCAGGCGCCCTGAGGTGGCTTCAGGAGGGGCACGGCCAGCCTCCCGGCCGTGGCCCCTCCTGAAAGAAGGTGCAGCGTTGCAGTAAGGGAGTGGGGGCCGGGCCGCGAGCCCCCTGAAGAGAGTGCGTCCGCAATGGCCTCTCGTGGCATGGTCCGCGGGATGCCACCCTCGACCAGCCGGACCCCGCTCGCCCTCGCGCTGCTCTGCACCATGGGGGTCCTGGCCGCTCCCGCAACGCCGGCCGAAGCCGGAGCCGCCGGAGCAGACCCGAAACTGCTCGAGCGTGCGCGCTCCATCCTCCAGCGCGCGCCGCTGATCGACACCCACAACGACCTCCCCTACGCGCTGTTCCTCAAGGACGCGGGCGACCTGACCAAGGTCGATCTCGGAAAGCGGCAGCCGGACCTTCCCGCGGACCTTCCAAGGCTGCGCGAGGGACGGGTGGGCGCGCAGTACTGGAGCGTCTACGTCGATTCGGAGACCCAGCTGACGCGGAGCGCGCTCCACGAGGCGCTCAGGATCTTCGACCTCAGCCTCCGGATGATCGAGAGCCGCCCCGAGCTGGAGCTCGCCCGGACCGCGGACGACATCGAGCGGATCAGCCGATCGGGCCGGATCGCTTCGCTGCTGGGAGTCGAGGGCGGACACATGATCGAGAGCTCGCCGGCCGTGGTTCGCATCTTCCACCGCCTGGGTGCGCGCTACCTGACGCTGACCCACTGGAGGAACGTGGAGTGGGCCGACGCGGCTACCGACACTCCCCGCCAGCACGGACTGACCAAGGACGGTGAGGCGCTCGTCCGGGAGCTGAACAGAACCGGAATCTTCGTCGACATCGCCCACGTGAGCCCGGACGTGATGCGCGACGTGCTCCGCGTCTCCAGGGCGCCGATCATCTCCTCCCACTCGGACGCGTTCGCGGTGGTCCCCCACCCGCGCAACATTCCCGACGACGTGCTCCAGCTCCTCGGCAAGAACGGAGGCGTGGTGCACGTGGCCTTCATCCGCGAGTTCGTCGTCGACGGTCAGGCCAGGGAGAAGCGGAAGGACGAGGCCCAGAGGAGCATCCGCCAGCGGGTCGCGACCGAGGCCGAGGTGAAGAAGGAGCTGCTGGCCTGGGAGAAGGCGAACCCGGCGCCCGGCGGGTCGGTGGCGGATGTGGCGAACATCATCGAGCACATCCGGAAGGTGGCCGGGGTGGACCACGTCGGGATCGGCGCGGACTTCTTCGACGACGGGAAGACCTCCATGGTCCCCGGGCTTCAGGACCCGAGCACCTACCCCGTGCTCTTCGCGGAGCTCCTCCGCCGCGGCTGGAGCGAGGAGGACCTCCTGAAGCTCGCCGGGCGAAACCACCTGCGCGCGATGCGGCAGATGGAGAAGGTCGCCGCCGAGCTTCAGCGGATCACGCCGTCGAGCGTCGCCGAGGGACCGCGATCGCCCTGAGACGTGCTCTGATCGACCTGCGGGCGGGGACGACTCGACCACTCCCCCGTTGCCGGGAAGGACCGGGTGCTACCGTGGGTCGCATGGGTCAGCCCACCCGCCGGGACCTGTTCGGGTCCGCAGCCTGCGTCGTGGCGGTCTCAGGCGCGCTGTGGTCCATGCCGGGCTTTGCGGCAGCCGAGGCGGTCAAGAAGGAGGACGGATCGCGCCCCAACGTGCTCGGTCCGCGGAACGGCTATGCCCCGCTCGTCGGCACCCTGGTCTCGATGCTGACCTGGATGCGGGGCGTCGTCCTCAGGACGGTGAAGGGCATGTCGACGGCAGACCTCGATTTCCTCCTCGATGATCGCGCGAACTCCATCGGCGCGCTTCTCCTGCACCTGGCCGCGACGGAGACGTACTACGCGCTGCACACCTTCGAGGGGATGGCCTGGGGCGCCTGGCCCGAGGCGATGAGGCGAACCTGGGAGGTCCCCATGATGCTCGGCCCGCAGGCCAGGGAGCAGATCAAGGGGAAGCCGGTGTCCTTCTACCTCGACGCGCTCGAGACCTCGCGGGCCCGGGCCCTCGCCGGTCTCCGGCAGCGGGACGATGCCTGGCTGATGAAGGTGGATGCCTCGTGGCCCTGGGGGCCCACCAACAACCTCTGCAAGTGGTTCCACGTCTGCGAGCACGAGTCGAATCACAACGGGCAGATCAAGCTCGTCGCGCGACGGCTGCCCGGGGCGACGGACAGGGGCGAGTGACGGCTGCGCGGTGCGACATGCCATAGGATGCGGCAGTCGCCGGGGGCTCACTGCTCCGGAGAGGGGGAACGGACCGTGCCTGACGCGTTCGAGCTGTTCAGTCGGGGAGTCCGTCCTCCACACCTCGAGGGCCGGCTCGACCGTCCTGCGCGTTCAGGTTCTGGAACCCCGGAACGGAGGAGAGCCCTTCGTCGGATCTCCCTGACCAGCAAGTCGCCGCTGGGGGCGGGCATGGCGCCGTTCCGGCTCACCCGGGAGCAGGCTCGCGACGTCGGAGAGCTCCTCCGGCGGGCTGCCGGCTCCTTCTGACGCCTGGACGCATGGCGGGCTGGGAAGCTCCGCCACGGGAGGCGGCACGAGCGCCGCTGGAACGGCCCGAACCCGAGTGAAATCAGGGCGGTGAAGGCCCGTCCGGGACGCTAGAACACCGTCAGCCGCCCGCCGTAGAAGGGTGGCTCCCGCCCATGTCCTTCACCCATCTGCACCTGCACACCCTCTACTCGCTCCTCGACGGCGCGATCCGGATGAAGGACCTGATCAAGACCGTCAAGGCGAAGGGCATGTCCGCCGTGGCCGTCACCGACCACGGCAACATGTTCGGCGCCATCGACTTCTACAAGAAGGCCAAGGACGCGGGCATCAAGCCCATCCTCGGGATGGAGGCCTACGTCGCCGGGACCAAGGGGCGGACGGACCGGACCGAGAAGGTGGCGAACCACCTCATCCTCCTGGCCAAGAACGAGGAGGGCTATGCCAACCTCCGCCTCCTCGCCTCGAAGGCCTATCTCGACGGCTTCTACTACCACCCGCGCATCGACAAGCAGCTGCTGAAGGAGCACAGCGGCGGGCTCTTCGGGCTCACCGCCTGCCTCGGCGGCGAGGTGACCTCGGCCTGCTACCGCGGCGACATGGATGCCGCCCGCTCCGCGGCGCGCGAGTACAAGGACATCTTCGCTCCGGACCACTTCTTCCTCGAGATCCAGTCCAACGGGCTCCCCGAGCAGGAGAAGGCCAACGCCAACCTCAAGCAGCTCGCCCGTGACGTGGCGCTGCCGCTCGTGGCCACCGCCGACGCGCACTACATCCAGCGGGAGGACGCCGCGGCACACGAGCTCCTCATGGCCATCGCCAGCGGCAAGACCCTGGCCGACAGCAAGCGGATGCGGCACAGCACCGACCAGCTCTACGTGACCAGCCCCGAGGAGATGCTGGCCTACTTCCAGGACGTTCCCGAGGCGGTGCACAACACGATGCGCATCGCCGAGCAGTGCACGCTGGAGCTGAAGCTCGGCAAGGCGATGCTGCCGACCTTCCAGGTGCCGGAAGGGCACACGCCCGACTCGTACATGGCCGAGCTGGCCACCCGCGGGCTCGAGGAGCGCTTCAAGGAGC
The DNA here is from genome assembly GCA_046732375.1 of Myxococcota bacterium. Lineage (GTDB taxonomy): Bacteria > Myxococcota > Myxococcia > Myxococcales > Myxococcaceae > RPRB01. The sequence continues at coordinate 1,071 of JBKPMY010000157.1, read as the reverse complement.
TGCCGTACCAGGTCGACCGGGAGCTGTACCTCCACCGCCTCGGGACCGAGCTGGCGGTCATCTCCAAGATGGGGTTCAGCGGGTACTTCCTCATCGTCCAGGACTTCATCAACTGGGCGAAGCGGCACGGCATCCCGGTGGGGCCGGGGCGCGGCTCGGGCGCGGGGAGTATCGTGGCCTACGCGCTCCGCATCACCGACCTGGACCCCATCCCCTACAACCTCCTCTTCGAGCGCTTCCTCAACCCGGAGCGGGTGTCGATGCCGGACTTCGACATCGACTTCTGCCAGGACCGGCGCGACGAGGTCATCACCTACGTCTCCGGCAAGTACGGCCAGGACAACGTCGGGCAGATCATCACCTTCGGCTCGCTGAAGGCGAAGAGCGTGCTCCGTGACGTGGCCCGGGTGTTCGGCCTTCCCTTCTCGGAGGGGGACCGGCTGGCGAAGCTGGTCCCCGAGGTCCTCAACATCACCCTGAAGGACGCGATCGAGATGGAGCCGCGCCTCAGGGAGATGATCGACGCGCCCACCGTGCTCGGCACGCTCGAGGGCGGCCGGGAGGTCACCTCGAAGGAGGTGCTCACCATCTCCATGGCCCTGGAGGGCCTGCACCGGCAGGCCGGGATGCACGCCGCGGGCGTGGTCATCGCCGACAAGCCGCTCTGGGAGTTCGTGCCCGTCTACCAGCGTCCCGGCGAGAGCGCGCTCATCACCCAGTTCGCCAAGGACGAGGTGGAGGCCGCGGGCCTGGTGAAGTTCGACTTCCTCGGCCTCACCACGCTCACCGTCATCCGGCACGCGCTGGACCTGATCAACAAGGGGCGCAAGCCGGAGGAGCGGATCGAGCCGCACCAGATCCCGCTCGACGACAAGGAGACGTTCGAGGTGATGTCCCGCGGGGACACCGCCGGCGTGTTCCAGATGGAGTCCTCCGGCTTCACCGAGATGGTGGTGAAGCTCAAGCCCTCCTGCTTCGAGGACGTGATCGCCGCCGGCGCGCTCTACCGGCCCGGGCCGCTGGACTCGGGGATGGTGGACGTCTTCATCAACCGCAAGCACGGCCGGGAGA
>JBKPMY010000156.1:0-9429 GCA_046732375.1 Myxococcota bacterium | reverse complement strand
CGGCCCGGGTGCCGCGCGGCGAGCACCATCGCCAGGAGCGCCCCCATCGACAGGCCCGCGACCGCCACCCGCCGCCCTGGCAGCCGCGCCAGCGCATCGTCACAGGCGAGGAGCCAGTCCGGTGCGCGGGCGTCGAGCATCGCCGCGGGCGTCGTCCCGTGCCCCGGCAGCCGGGGTGCATGCACGGCAATCCCGGCGCGGGACAGCGCCTCCCCCAGCGGCCGGACGTCCCAGGGGGTCCCGGTGAAGCCGTGAATGAGCAGGCACGCGCCCCGGTCCCCCGGCAGCTCGAACGGAGCGGTCTTTTCTTCGTCGAGCCCGACGTCGGTTGGTACCGCTCCGCCTCTGGCCACCCGCGCGGTAGCAGCGGTATGCAGGCGCTCCATGGCTGACCCAAAGCTGCCCGAGACCGCGCTCCAGATCCACATCGACGACGCGGTCGCCGATGGGGTCTACGTGAACATGGCCCTGGTGAACCACACCGATACCGAGTTCACCCTGGACTGCATTTATGTGCAGCCCCAGCAGCCGAAGGCCCGGGTGAAGGCGCGGATCATCACCAGCCCACGGCACATGAAGCGTCTCGTCGCGGCGATGGTGGACAACCTCCAGAAGTACGAGGCGAAGTACGGCGTCGTCGAGGCCGGCGATCCGAGCCTCCCGGTGCACTGATGCGCCCTGGCGCCCCGGAGACGGTGGGGGACCTCGGCCGACGGATGACCGAGTTCGTCGAGGAGCTGCAGCGTGCCATCTGCTCGGCGGTCGAGTCCGAGGACGGCGGGGCCACGTTCCGCGAGGACGTCTGGGAGCGGCCTGGCGGCGGCGGCGGTAGGACCCGGGTGCTCGAGGACGGCGCGGTGTTCGAGAAGGCCGCGATCAACGCGTCGACGGTCTGGGGTGAGCTCGAGGAGCAGTTCGCGAAGAAGCTCCAAGGCGAGGGGAGCCGCTTCTTCGCCGCCGGGTTGAGCCTCATCCTCCACCCGCGCAACCCCCGAGTGCCCACGGTGCACGCCAACTGGCGCTTCATCGAGCAGGGAGGAAAGGCCTGGTTCGGCGGCGGCGCCGACCTGACCCCGCACTACCTCTACGAGGAGGACGCGGTGCACTTTCACCGGGTGCTTCGCGAGGTCTGCGAGAGGCACGAGCCAGGCAGCTACGCCCGGTACAAGGTCGATTGCGATCGCTACTTCTGGATCGCTCATCGCGACGAGGCACGGGGAGTCGGCGGGATCTTCTTCGAGAACACCGGCCGGCCGCTGGAGCAGGAGTTCGCCTTCGTCCAGGACTGCGGCCAGGCATTCCTCAACGCCTACCTGCCCATCGTGCAGCGCCGCCGCGACATGCCCTACTCGGCCGAGCACCGCCGCTGGCAGCTGGTCCGGCGCGGGCGCTACGTGGAGTTCAACCTCGTCTACGACCGGGGCACCGTCTTCGGCCTGCAGACCCGGGGACGGACCGAGAGCATCCTGGTCTCTCTGCCCCCCGAGGTCGCCTGGGGCTATGACGTGCAGCCCGAGCCGGGGAGCGAGGAGGCGAAGCTGGTGGCCGTGCTCCGCGACCCACGCGCATGGGTGTGACAGCAGAAACGCACCAGCAGGCCTGTTAGGGTTCTCCTTCTCCGGTGCCCACCGACGACCACAGTCTGGTCCAGCGCGCCCGTTCCGGCGACGAGCGTGCATTCCGGACTCTGGTCGAGCGCTACCAGAAGAAGGTCTACGCGGTCGCGCTCGGCATGGTGAAGGATCGCGAAGAGGCCATGGACGTGGTCCAGGAGGCCTTCGTCAAGGTCCACCGGTCGCTGGATACCTTCAAGGCCGACGCGACCTTCTACACCTGGCTCTACCGCATCACGGTCAACGTCTGCATCGATGTCATCCGCCGGCGAGGCGCGATGCGTGCCGAGGCCGTGGAGTTCGACGAGCGAGTCGGCCATGACCTCGCCGAGGCCAACCTGGGCGCGGTGTCCTCCCAGCTGGGGAGCAACCCCGAGAAGTCGGTGCTGCGGCGAGAGCTGGGGGAGAAGATCCAGGAGGCCCTGGAGCAGATCCCCGAGAAGCATCGCGCCATCCTGCTGCTCCGGGAGCTCGATGGTTTGAGCTACGAGGAACTGGCCCAAGTCCTCGAAATTCCTAAGGGAACTGTCATGTCCCGGCTGTTCCATGCCCGGGCCAAGGTGCAGAAGTTGCTGTCGGAGTCGCTGGGCATCCCCCTGCCTGCCGAAGGCGAGGAAGACTGATGGAGAATCGTCAGAATATGAGTCAGGGTGCGTGCGTCCGACGGCGGAAGGGCCGGTCGTCATGTCGCTGAACCCCGCAATTCTCCAGCTCCTTTCCGCTTACGTGGACGGCGAGCTCACCGCCGCCGAGCGCGAGACGGTGGAGCGCGCCCTGGTCGCCGACCCCCGGCTGCGCGAGCTCGAGCGCTCGATGCGCGGACTGGGCTCCGCCGTGCGGACGCTGTCCGACGCCGAGGTGACCAGGGCCGACTTCTCGGGCCTGGCGGACCGGGTGATGGCTCGGGTCCCACGGCGGCCGAGCTTCCTGGACCGAGTCCGGGAGGCCTGGCGACGGCCGTTGCTCCCGGTGGGTGGGCTGGTCGCGGTGGCTGCTGCGGCGTTCTTCATCTTCGGTCCGGCCGCCTCGAGGGGCCCGACTGCGCCGGGGGTGTTGGTGCAATCGGCCTCCGCGGACAGCAGCCAGAACCAGCTGCAGCCGGTGGTGCTCAAGACCGAGACCGGTGACGCGATCATCTGGCTCGTCGACACGCCGGATGCTTCGGGCAACCACCGTCCCACCGTGCTCCCCCCCGACAAGCCGGGCGTTCAGGCGCCGGTACCCGCGCAGCAGAGGCCCCGCGCGGGGGAGCTGTGATCGCGCTCCCGACGGCGCTCTCCCTCGGAGTGGCGGTCGTGATCGCTGCTTCGCCGGTGAAGGTCCAGGTCCAGGTGGTGCACGCCTCGACCGGCGCACCCCACGTCGATCCGGGTCTGGAGAAGATGCGCCAGGACTTCGAGAAGGCCGGGCTGCGCTTCACCACCTATCGGCGTCTCTCCGAGCAGACGGTGAGCCTCACTCCCGGGAAGGCCACCGACGTCGCGCTCCCCGGGAAGAAGGCGACCCTCACCCTCCAGCCTGGAGACCACCCGCGGCCACAGGTGGCGGTCGATGTTCCACCGCTGCGCAGCACGGTCGAGCTGGGGACGGATGCCTCGGCGTTTCTTCAGGCGGGTCCGTACGAGAACGGGCAGCTGGTCCTCGTGCTTACCGCTAAGAAGTAGCCGGACTGCTCGGTTTCGTGGCGCCGCGGGGAGCCAGCGAGCAGACTCCTTGGACCGAGCATGTGCACGCTGGTCCTCGTGGTTCCGCCCCCCGGTGGAGTTCTCCAGGTCGCCGCCAACCGCGACGAGTTCCTCGCCCGCCCGGCCGCCCCGCCGATGCCCTCGGACGACGGGCGCTGGTTCGCTCCCCGCGACCTCCAGGCCGGAGGCACGTGGCTCGGGGTGAATGCGGGTGGGCTCTTCGTGGGGGTCACGAATCGCACGTCCGGACCGCGTGACTTGTCGCGGCGCTCGCGCGGGCTCCTGGTGCTCGAGGCCCTGGAATCGCGCGATGCGGCCAGCCTTCACCGCCGGGCCTCAGCGCTCGAGCCTGCGGCGTATAACGGCTTCCACCTCGCGTACGCGGACGGAACGTTCGCCGGAGTGACGTGGAGCGATGGGACCACCCTCCGGCAGGAGCGGCTCGGGGTGGGTGTGCATGTGCTCACCGAGCAGAGTTTCGGGGCGGGGGACGACGGGACCCGGCGTCGACTGGTGCAGGACCGGGTCGGGCCGGGCGAGCTGGTCGACCTCGAGGGCTGGCTGGCGCTCCTCTCGGTTCACGGGCCGGAGCCGCGCGCCGGGACCTGCGTCCACGCCGATGCCGTGGGCTACGGCACCCGCTCCGCCTTCGTGATGCACCGCGCTCCGATCGTCGGGGAGAGCCGGTGTGCGTGGACGGAGGCTCGCCCGTGCACCAGCCCGGCCCAGGACGGAACCGGGCTGCTGCGGACCGTGGGCCGCTGGTAGCGGCTTCCCGGGTCAGGAGACTGGGGCCAACCCGTCGTTCCGCGCGGCGCGCTTGTCCAGCTCAGTGCACACCCGGTCGACGAAGTGGACGATGTCCCACGGCTTGCGGAGCACGCTGATGCCTCCGAAGGACGAGCGGGAGGTGGGCCCGCTGGTCACCAGCAGGCAGGCGACGTCCGGGAAGTGCGCCTCGACGGCCCCGAGCAGGAGGTCACCCCGGGCGTCCTCGAGCTGGACGTCGGACACCACGAGGTCGGGCCGTTCGGTCTTGAGCCGATCCATGGCCTCGTGGGCGGACCGGACCGAGTCCACCTCGTACCCCCGGCGGACCAGCCCATGACGCATCAGGGCGAGCACCGCCGGGTCGTCCTGGATGATGAGCACGCGTGGCATGGCCCGAGTGGTTTTGCCCCGTCCAGGCTCTCACGTCAGCAACCGAATCGTGGTCCGATGGAGCTGTCCACTGCCCGACCTTCACGGCGAGCGTTCAATTACACACTCGTACAGCAGACAAGCGATCGAGCTACTCAGACGGCCGTTCCTCTGACGTTCCGGGAGGATGCCGCCGACGAAGGTGTCCCCCCGCGAAGGTGTCTCCCCCGCGAAGGCCCGCGAAGGTGTCAGACGCCTCGTAATGGGGCGAGGTGCCTCGGCGAGGTGCCAGACACCTCGTTGCGGACGTCTCGGCTCGTCACCTCTGGGCTCGTGCGGGCAAAACCCCAGGCGAAGGTGCCCCAGGCGAAGGTGTCAGACGCCTCGTAATGGACGCCTCGTAGTGCCCCGGGCGAGGTGCCAGACACCTCGTTGCGGACGTCTGGGCCCGGGCGGGCGAAGCCCCTGACGTCCGGGGCTGCGTGCCCCGGGCGATGCGGTAGCGGACGGTGAGGTACCAGGGAAATCCCACGATCCAGAAGAGCGCGATCCCGAACCAGAGCACCACGGACGAAAGAGAGACGCCCGAGCGGTAATCCGTGATGCGGATCCGGACCGAGTCCCAGGCCGCCCAGGTCGCGGTCGCGAAGATGAGCGGAACCAGCCAGGGGATGCCGAGGAGCCGCTCCAGGACCGCCGCTCCGACCGTGACGACCGCTGACAGCAGGAAGAAGACGAGCCCTGCCATGACCGCCTCCCGAGGCCAGCTCGACCACGCTCCCTCGAGGTGACGGTGCCAGCCCGTCCCCCCGGGCGTGACTTCCTGTGGGGCGGAATTGTACCGGGGTCATGTGTTTTCGAGGCTGCCGTCGCCCCCGCCGCGATACGCTGTGAGCCTCTCCCGAACGCCGCCCCCGGCACGGAGAGGGCGAGGTTCGTGGATGGTCGGTGCCACCTCACCGGGACACTGGAGCGAGCTCGAAGGACAGGTCCGGACGTCTCTCGAGCGCGGTGAACGGGACGAGGCCGCCACCCGAGTCATCGAGCGCCTCGAGCCCGACATCCGGGGCTACATCGCCTGCCGGCTGGTCGGGGACGACGCGGACGATGCGCTGTCGCAGTTCCGCGAGAACGTGTGGCGGGACCTCGTGCGCTTCCGATGGGAGTGCTCGCTCCGCGCGTGGGCCTACCGGCTGGCCCATCACGCGGTGACGCGGATCCTCCGCCGGCCGCACCGGCGGCGCGAGGAGCACCTGCCCTCCTCGGCCGCATCCGTGCTGGCGGCGTCCATCGGAGCCCGGGGACCCATGTCGAGCGAGCGTCACCAGGGCCTCGCCCTCCTCCGGGCGGAACTCACCGACGAGGAGCAGGAGCTCCTCACACTGCGCATCGACCGGGAGCTCGAGTGGGATGAGATCAGCGCCATCCTCGACGCCACCTCTGCTGCGCTCCGCAAGCGCTTCGAGCGGCTGATTCCCCGGCTGGAGCAGATGGCCCGCGAGCGCGGCCTCCTCGACTAGGGGAGACCCACGGTGGTCGAGAAGCGAACGCTGTCCCGTCTTCTCGCCGACCTCGCGGCAGCGCCGCACCTTCGAGCCGCTGACTGGGAGCGACGGTTCCGGTCCGGGGACGTGATCGACCAACGCTTCGAGCTCCACGAGCGGCTCGGTCGCGGCGGCTTCGGCATCGTGTTCCGCGCCCACGACCGGAAGCTCAACCGGTTCATTGCCTTCAAGGCGATTCCCCCGGGTGGTGAGTCCAGCGCCGCCATCCAGCGCGAGGCCGAGATCGCCGCACAGCTCGAGCACGAGAACCTGGTCCGGCTCTACGACTACGGCCTCTGCGACGACGGGGCGTACCTGCTCTTCGACCTGCTCACCGGCGAGACCCTCGACCGCCGCATCTCCCGCGGAGCGCTCCCGCCGCGCGAGGCGATCCGCATCGCCCTCGACGTCACCCGGGCCCTCGCCTACGCCCACGCGCGCGGAGTGCTGCACCGCGACCTCAAGCCAGCCAACGTCTTCCTGACCGGCGACGGCACGGTCAAGGTCCTCGACTTCGGGCTTGCCTACTACTTCGGCCAGGGTCCGCAGCGCAGCGGCACGCCCGGGTACATGGCGCCGGAGCAGATCCGGGGCGGAACCGAGGATGCCCGCACCGACGTCCACGGCGTGGGCCTGTTGCTCCGGGAGATGCTCTCCGGCACGCGCGATGCCGGCGCTCAGCTCGTCGCTCCCCCGGCGCTCGTCGACCTCGTTCGCAGAGCCACCGACCCGGACCCGGCGCTCCGTCCGCGGGACGCCGCCGAGCTCGCCGCCGAGCTGGAAGGCCTTTCGCGGCGTCTCGAGGGCCGTCGCTGGACCTGGCGCCACTCTGCGTTCGCGGCGCTCGCGGCGGCGCTGCTCCTCGCCCTCGGAGCGGTCTTCGTGGCCCAGCGCCCGCGAGTCGTCGTGGCGGTCGCCGATCTCGACAACGCCAGCGGCGACCCCGAGCTCGACGGCGTCGGCGAGCTGGTGCGTACCTCGCTGGAACAGTGGCCGCGGCTCCTCGTCCTCCCGCGGCAGCGGGTGCTCGCACTAGCCGGTGCTCCGGCCGATCGGGACCGCGTGGACTGCGCGGCGGCACTCGAAGCGGCGCGACGGGCGAACGCGACGGTCGTGCTCTGCGGCCGGGCATCCCGCTCCGGAGCGGGGTACGCGCTCCGGCTCGAGGCGACCCAGCCGTCGACCTCGCGACAGCTGCTGCTCGCGACCGACACCGCGCCGACCCGGGACGACGTGCCCGCGATGGTGGATCGGCTCTCGGTGCGGGCGAATCGCGCGCTGGCACCCTGGAGCCTCCGCCCGCCACTCAAGGCGATTGCTCCGCAGACCACCCGGAACCTGGAGGCCTACCGCCACTACTTCGACGGCCTGCTCTGCGCCGATCGACCGGTGCACGGGCAGGACTGCTCGGTGGAGTTCCGCCAGGCGCTTGGGCTGGATCCCGAGTTCGCGCTCGCCGCGTATCAGCTCGCGATCTGGCTGGCGTGGAACGGAGGACCGCTGAGCGAGCAGCGCGCGCTCATCACCATGGCGTCGCGGCTCTCGTCGGGAGCGCCGGAGAAGGAGCGAACGCTGATCCGGGCCTGGGCAGCCCACCTCTCCGGGGCGGACGATGAGGCCCTGGGTCTCCTCCGCCACGCGGCGGAGGCGTGGCCACAGGACAAGCACGTCTTCTACCAGGCCGGCGACATCCTCCGGCACCGCAACGAGCTCTCCGAGGCCGTTCGCTGGTTCAAGGGGGCGATCGCGCTCGATCCGGAGTTCGGCTGGGCGCTGGGACACCTGGCACAGGCGCTGGGCGCCCTGGGCAGAACGGACGAGCTGCGAGCCTGGGCCGCTCGCTGGGAGGCAGCGCCGACCGTGGCCACGCTCCACGGGCTCTCGGTGGCACGCGGCTGGCTCGGTGACGTGCGCGGGGCGGCGGACGCCGCGCAGCGGAGCATCGTCCTCGGCGCAGGTGTCTCGGGGCAGGAGGATCTATTCCAGGCGAAGCTGTTCGCCGGCGACTACGCCGCGGTCGAGGAAGGCGCGCGCGTGCTCGCGCTGAAGGGAAGCCCGGTGAGGCGCATCGGGTACTACGGGCTCGCGGCGCTCGAGGCCTACCGAGGGCGGCCTCGCTCCGGGCTCACGGTGCTCGACCGGATGGCGAGCGAGATGCCCGAGCTACGAAGCGACGCCGTTTACCACACCATCCGCGCCGACTACCTTCTGGGCCTGGGCGACCGGCGGGCAGTGTGGGCGGAGGTTGAGATGGCCAGGGCGCTCGACCCGAATCTCGCCGCCGAGCACGCGGTGTCGCTCGCCGCGCTCGGCGATCTCGAGCACGCCGAGCTGCTGGCGCGGCAGCTCGCTCCCGGCTCGGAGCTGCAGGCGACCGTGGCGGCGCTGACCTCACTGGAACGCGGTGACCGCGAGGCCGGGCTGGAGAGCCTCCTCCGGATCTCCTCCCGCGCTCCGATCTTCACCTGGCGCGTCTCTCCGCTCTTCCTCCACGGCGAGCGACTCGTCACGGCGGGCAAGGACGCCGAGGCGATCGAGGTCCTCCACCGGGCGCAAGCCCTCTACGTCCCCGTCGCGATGTGGCGCAGCTGGGCCTATCCACGCAGCCTCCTCCTCCTTGCCCGCGCGTATCAGCGAACGGGTCGGGTGGACGAGGCGCGGGAGAGCCTCGACCGGCTGCTCTCGGACTGGAAGGACGCCGAGCCCGACGTTCCGCTCCTGGGCGAGGCCCGCGCACTCCGCTCGCAGCTTCCGGCGCGCTGAGCCGGTCCCTCCGGGTCACGGGTGCCAGCGGAACCGGCCCGTGTGACGGCCGCGGTGGGACGTCACACGCCTCCTTGGTGCCCGGCACCACATTCAAGCGGCAATCGCCGCGACGAACGGAGGCTCCGATGGGCACCCTGCTTCTTCCGGGCACGATGGTCTGGCTCCCCAGCGCGCTGGCGGTCTGCTCCCGCGTGCTCGAGGCGTTCGCGGTCCTGGCCCTGGTCGATCTCGCCTCCGGACTCTTTCACTGGCTCGAGGACACCTTCTGGACCGAGAAGACGCCGGTGCTGGGCCGCTGGGTGGTGACTCCCAACGTCGTCCACCACCGGTCTCCGTCCGCGTTCGTCGACAAGAGCTGGCTGGAGAGCTCGTGGGACCTGGCAGCGTTCGGCGGGTGCATCGTCGCCGCGGCGTGGGGGCTCCACTGCCTCACCTGGCACGTCTGGCTCTTCGTCCTCGTCGGAGCGAACGCGAACCAGATCCACAAATGGGCCCATGTTCCGCACGAGCGACTTGTCTGGCCCGTCCGGGCACTCCAGCGGATGGGAGTGCTCCAGTCCGCCGCACACCACGCGGCGCACCACCGGGGAGAGAAGAATACCGCCTACTGTGTGATCACCCCCTGGGTGAACCCGGTGCTGGACCGCCTCGACGTGTGGCGGCGGCTGGAGCGGCTGGTCG
>JBKPMY010000155.1:0-11938 GCA_046732375.1 Myxococcota bacterium | reverse complement strand
TCCTCGGTCTGCGCGAGCTGCCCCGACAGACGGGTCACCTCGGCGACCCGCGTCCCCAGCTCCTGCTTGGTGAGCGACAGCAGCTCCACGTGATCCGCCAGCTCGTCCTGCGTCCGGGCCAGGTCGGCGTCGAGCGCCGCGCGCGCGGCCGAGGTCGAGTCGAGCTCGGCCCGCGTCCCTCCATGCCGTTGCCGCTCCTGCGCCAGCTCGGCGGCAGTCGCGTCCAGCTGGCCGCGCGTCTCCACCACCAGGTTCTCCGCCCGGTCCAGAGAAGCCTGGGTGTCGGAGAGGATCTGCTGGGTCGCGGACAGCTCGCCCTGCAGCGCGAGCTTCTCCGCCTCCACCGTGGCCAGCTTGCCCTCCAGGTCGGTCCCCCGGGCGCGCGCCTCGCGCAGCTGGCCGTCCGCCTCCTCCAGCTCGCGCACGAACTCCTCGGCCTGCTGAGCGCGCTCGGCCAGCTGCTCCTGCGCGGTGGCCAGCGCATCCTCGGTCCTGGCGAGCGCCTCCTTGAGCCGGGTCCGCTCCGCCTCCACCTGGGACCGCGTGCTCCGCTCTGCCTCCAGCGCGGCGGTGGTCTCGGCGAGCTTGGTGGTGAGGCTCTTCACCTGACCGGTGAGCTCGGTTTCGCGCTCCTCGAGGTGCGTGCGAGTGGCGTCCAGCTCGCCCTCGAGCTCGCCGATGCGCTCGAGCTTGGCCTGCACCTGGGCGTGCATCTCGGCCTCGACGCTCTCCCGCTGCTCGTGGGCCTGCGCCAGCTCCCGCTCCAGGGCGGCGGTCCGCGCGTCCCGCTCGGCGAGCCGATCGGCCATCTGCTTGCCGAGGTGCTCGAGCTCGAGCTTGAGGTTCTCACCCGTCGTCTCCGCGGTGAACAGACGCTGCTCCAGGCCCTGGACCTGCGCGGCGTTCCGGACCTCCGCCTCGTCGTGCTCCTGGGTGAGGCGGGCGAAATCTGCCTCCGCCCGGTCCGCGCGCGTCTCGCCCTTCTGTGACCGCGTCTCGAGCGCGTGGACGGTGGACTCGCGCTCGGCGCGGGTCTCGGCGAGCGTCTTGTCCAGCTCGGCGATGCGCCGGGCGTTCTCCTCGTCGTGGGCGTCGCGCTCCTGGATGGTGCGCTCGAGCGCCGCCTTCGTCTCGGCGAGGTCGCGCTCGGCGGTCTCCGCCCGACCGGTCATGGTCGCAAGCCCGCTGGAGAGGGTCTGCTCCTTCACCTCGAACTCGAGCGTGGCCACTCCCAGCGCCCGCTCCAGCCGCTCGGCCTCGGCGAGCCCGCGCTCCACCGCCTGCCCCTTCTCGGCCAGCTCCTGCTCGCGGGCGACGAGATCGCGCCGCAGATGCGCGACGTCCTTCTCCTTGGAAGCCACCACCTCGATGAGGTCCTTCTCGGTGGCGAATTTTTGCAAGAGCAGGTCGTCGACGGTGGCCCCGTGCTCCTTCTCCTTCTGGAGCATCGCCGCCTGCGCCTCGTTGAAGCGACGGAGCAGGTCGTCCACCTGCATCTTCAGACCCTGCAGCTCGACGTCCTTCTCGTGCAGCCGATCCTCGACGCTGAGGAGCTCCCGCTCGCGGACGGTCCAGATCTCCGAGATGCGGGCCAGCTGGGCCTCGCGCAGCTTGAGCTCGTCCCGGAGGATCTGGATCTTCCCCTCGGGGGTGCCCATCGATTCGCGGCGCGGCGGCGTCCGCCGCAGCTTCTGCGATTCCGCGAGCAGCTCCGCCTTCCGGTCGGCGATCGAGGCGAAGGTCCGGTCGAGGAAGGTCCGGTCTTCCTCGGTGAAGGCGCTCCGCCGCTCACGCCGCGGCAGCCGCGGAGGACTGCCCGGCGGAGGTGCCCGGAGCGGCGGCGGCGCCGGAGGCATCTCCCGTGTGGGCGTGGGATGGCTCTCGCCGGTCAGTGCCTCGTCCAGCGACCGGTCCATGTCGTCGCCGGCCGGCGGCAGCGGAGGCAGGATCCCGTGGGAGAGCTCCGCCAGCTCGCCCATCTCGAAGGGGATGGTGAGGTAGCCGTCGGCGGCGTTCGGCCCCTGCGAATGCTGGGCAAGGCCCTCCTGCCCCACGTCCGACGAGAGCAGCAGGACCGGAAGGTTCTGTCCGAAACGTCCCTTCTTGATCTGCCCGCACAGCACGAAGCCCGACTGGTCCGGCAGCTCGGCGCGCAACACCACCAGATCCGGCCGGCGAAGCTCGAGCTCGCGCTGGGCATCGGCGGCGTTCTCGGCGGTGGCGGTCTGAAAGCCGGCCGACCGGAGCACGGAAGCCATGCTCAGGGCGAACTCGTCTTCACTCTCAACGATGAGGATTCGGCGCTCCATCAAGGGGGCCAGAGCTTACCCGAACCCTCCGGAGGGCGTGCCGGGGTCGGTGCCCTCCGGTGCCCGCTCGCCCGGCATTCGGGAAGCCGCGCTCCACACGGCTGGCAACGAGGGGCGCCAAGGGCCCGAGCTAGGCGACCAGGTGGCAGGCGCGGCTCCGTGCGCCCGGTAGAGGTCCCGCAACAGGCCTCGCACCTGCGCAGCATCATGTCGGCGCTCCACGTACGTGCGCGCCTCTGTCCCTGACGCCTGAAGGAGGTCGGGGCTCCTGGCGAGGGCGACGAGCGCCCTCCCCAGCGCAACCCCATCGGCGCCCGGAAAGAAGACCGTGCAGCCCGCCGGAAGCTCGCCACGTGCCGCCTCGGAGTCGGGCGCCAGAACCGGGCGGCCGCGCGCGTACGCCTGCAACGCGTCGCCGAGCACGGCGGGTGCACGCGCGTCCGGACCCACACCGGAGAGCACCTCCACGTCCGCCCAGGTCCCCGGAAGTGCGCCCGGAGGACCGGAGGTGACCGCAAAGGATCGCGCGGCCGCGCTCACCTCCCGCTGGACGCTCGCCTCCCATGGCTTGCTGCGGGGCTGGACCAGGTGCAGGCGCGCGCCGGGCCCGAGCGTCGCCAGCGCTTCCAGGAGCACGCGGAGTCCGGCGCTCGACAGGTCCCACCCGACGTGTCGGATTCGCAACGCTCCCGGAACCCGCGGCAGCACGGGACCCGGATCGATCCCGTCGGGCACCGGGTGCACCGCGCCGGTTCGTCCTTCCGCCCGGACCTCCTTGGCGCGGATCCCCGTGGTGACCAGCACGGCGTCCGCCCGCGCCAGGCACTGCCGGTCCGCATGCCGCAGGGCCTGGTCGAGCACCGCTCCCTCCCGGCCTCGCCCGAGCAGGAGCGGCACCTCGGCAGAGGGGAGCCGGCGCGCCTCGTAGAGCAGCGCGGGACGGCGCGGGTGCAGGAGCACCGCCGCGCCCACCAGCGGATCCGCGGTATGCACCAGCACGTGGGCGTCGGAATCGAGCTGCCGGTGGACCGCGCGGCCGAACGCCTCGACCTGCTCTAGCAGGGAGCCGGGCCCGGGAGGGACCCGCAGCACGCGGGCGCCGAGCAGCGACTCGGTGTGAGCCAGTGCCGGGCCCCGCAGGGAGAGCGTGAGGACCCGGTGCCGGTTCGCGCTCGCCCGAACGCTCTCCGTCATGCGCCGCGCCCACGCCGAGGCCCCGGGCCACACGTCGAACCCGGCGAGAAGGACGGCTGGAGGTTCGGTCATCACGGGCAGCAGCCCGAGGATGACACATCTTGCCGGAGCCGTTGACCGAGGGCGCCGCCGACGCGTAAGCGGCGGTGCCGGTGGGGTGAAAGCGTGGCCGCTGCCCACCTCCGGGCGACCCGGACTTCGGACGAGTGATGGACGACCTGAAGAAGCTGAGCGTGGAGCGGCTCCGGGAACTTGCGCGGAAGCACCTCGGCAAAGGTCACAGCCGACTCCGCACCCGGGCCGAGCTGCTTGCCGCGCTGAAGGAAGCGCTCCCCGAGCCGCTGTCGCGCCTGCTCGACGCTGCCGAGTCGGTCATGCCCCGGTCACGGAAGAAGGTCCGGGTGGTCGACTTTCCGCCGGGCCGCAAGGGACGGGTGCGTCCCGAGGGCACCACGCCTCCGGTGGACCCGTCGGCGCCGTCCCCCCACGCTCCTGCCTCTCGCGAGGTCGCGGGCCGTACCAGCGAACCTCGGAAGGAGGCCTCATCAGGCTCGCCTCGGCCGCGGTCGACTCCCGAAACACGCGCCACCGCCGCGCCGGGCGAATCGCGACCGGCTTCCCCGCGGTCCCGGACGGCTCGCGACGCGGCAACGCGCACGAGCGCATCCACGGCACCGCCTGCGACTCCTGCTGCTCGCGAGACTGCGGCCCGCGCAAGCGCGGCTCGGAGGGATGCCGCAGCAGGCTTGCCCCGGCCTCCGCGCACGCGTGACACGCCGAGCCCACCTCGCGCGGAATCCTCCTCGGCATTGGCCCGGGCTCCGGCGGCGCGCATCAGCGGACCAGGGAAGGCGTCTCGACCGGCCTCGCCTCGATCTCTTCCTGGTCCCGAGACGCCGGCGCCCGCGAGCCCGGCACAGTCGGGGCCGTCTCCGGCATCGCCCGGTGCGTCGGCCGCTCGCGATGCGGTGAGTCGCGCGAGCCCACCGCTTGCGGAGCCTGCGGGTTCCCCCCGGTCTCCGGTCGTTCCTGAGAAGCCGACGCACCCGAACCCGGCGCAAGCCGAGGCCTCGTCTCGAGCGGAGGCCAGTCCCGATGGGGCGAGGCGCGCACGTCCGCCTCGGGCGGAGCCGGCGGTGGTGTCGGCCGCTTCAACGGGCGGCGCGACCGCCAGATCCGCCCACGGCCGGAGCGCACGATCTGCACCGTCGCCCCACGACGCGGGCGCGGCGAACGGCGCGCCTGTGGCCGGAGCCGTGTCCACCGTCCGGTCGACCGCACCCGTGGGGCAACGGCGCGCGCCGCCGCCCGAGCTCCCGGTCGAGCAGGGATTCTTCGACGCTCCCACGACCCCGCGCCCTCCCCGCCGTCCTCCTTCCCCCACCGAGCCCTTCGAGCCCGGGCCGTTCGCCTCGCCGCGAGAGGTGGGGACCGATGCTCCGGTGCTCCTGGTCCGGGACCCCACCACGCTCTTCGCCTTCTGGGACTTCCGCCGCGAGCTCGAGCGCGGGGCGGCGCTCGGCCTCCGTGAGCCGCGGCTCCTTCTCCGCCTTCACCGCGGTCCGGATCTCGCTCGGACGCTCGAGCTTCCGCTCACCGCTCGCAGCACCTACGTGACCGGGCTCACCTCCGGCCAGGAGTACACCGCCGAGGTCCTCCTTCTGGGCCGCGACGGCTGGACCCGACCGGTGGGCTCCCGGAGCGCTGTGCGGCGTCTGCCCCCGGGCCGCGTCTCGGCCCAGCTCGAGGTGCGGATGCTCCGCCTGCCGTGGTCCGAGCCGCTCTCCGGAGAGCCGGTGCCCTCCGCCGCGTCCTCGCCTCGCCACGAGCCGCTCGACTCCCCGCGGCGAGTGCCGCTCCCGACCAGCCCCGGCGCGCGCGGGCCGGGAGGAGGGTCGGACCAGTCCGGCGGTCCTCGCTCCGGGCGGAACTGAGGTCACCGACCGATGCGCCCGCCACGGGGTGCGCTCCTCCTTGTGCTCCACGCGCACCTGCCGTACGTGCGGCACCCGGACGACGAGGACCACCTCGAGGAGGAGTGGCTCCGGGAGGCAGTCCTGGAATGCTACCTGCCGCTCCTCGACCTGCTCGAGCGGCTCGCGGATGACCGGGTCCCGGTCCGGCTCACGCTCTCGCTCACCCCCACGCTGGTCGCGATGCTCGAGGACCCGCTCCTGCGCGCCCGCATCGAGCGGCGCATCGAGCGCCAGGAGATTTTCGCCGAGCGTGAGGTTCGGCGGACGCGGAGCGATCCCGGGCTGCACCGGGTGGCGCGCTTCTACCAGGAGCGCCTCGCAAGACTCGCCCGCCACTGGCGTGACCGGTACCGGGGCGAGCTCGTCCCCGCCTTCGCCGCGCTGCGGGACCGCGGGCTCATCGAGCTGGTGGCCTCGGGCGCGACCCACGGCTTCCTCCCGCTCCTGCGGTCCTCACCCCAGGCGGTACGCGCGCAGGTGACGGTGGGCGCCTCCGAGCACGCGCGGGCACTCGGCCGCCGCGCGAGCGGGTTCTGGCTGCCCGAGTGCGGCTACTACCCCGGGCTCGACCGGGTGCTGGCGGACGAGGAGCTCCGCTTCACCTTTCTCGATGCGCACGGATTGTCGGACGCCGAGCCTCGCCCGCTGCTCTCGGTGCACGCGCCGGCCTTCACCCCCGCCGGCGTCGCCGTGTACGCGCGCGACCCCGACGCATCCGAGCAGGTGTGGAGCGCCGAGGTGGGCTACCCCGCCGACCCCGTGTACCGCGACTTCTACCGTGACGTGGGATGGGACCTTCCGGAGGACGCGCTCGTGCCGGTCGTGGGCCCGGGCCGTCCCCGCCGCGCCACCGGCTTCAAGTATCACCGCATCACCGGCCGGGGCGTCGACAAGGCGGTCTGGGAGCCGGAGCCGGCCTTCGCCCGCGCCCGCGAGCACGCCCGTCACTTCGTCGCCCGAGTCCAGGAGCGCACCGGGGCGCTGGCCGCGCGGATGGAGCGCGACCCGCTCGTGGTCGCGCCGTACGACGCCGAGCTCTTCGGGCACTGGTGGTTCGAGGGTCCGGCGTTCCTCGAGGCCCTGTTCCGCGAGGCCGCCGCCGCAGGACTCGCGGTGGTGACGCCGGCGGACGATCTACAGGCCTGGCCGGAAGCCCAGGTCGTCTCCCCGGTGGAGAGCAGCTGGGGCGAGTACGGCCACGCCTCGATGTGGCTCGACCCGGTGAACGACTGGATCCCCCAGGCGCTCCACGGCTGCGCGCAGCTGCTCGCGCCCTTCGCTCGCCTGCAGCGCGAGACCGGAATCGAGGGCCGCGCACTGGTGCAGGCGTTCCGCGAGCTGCTTCTCGCCCAGTCCTCGGACTTCGCCTTCATCCTTCGCAGCGGGACCGTCACCGCCTATGCCCGGACCCGGGTGCAGTCACATCTGTCGGCGTTCCTCGAGCTGGTCCGTGCCGTCCGGACGGGCACCGTGGATCCGCTGCGGCTGCAGTCCCTGGAGCATCGGGACGCGCTGTTCCCCAGCCTGACGCTCTCCCAATTCCGCGAATGAACACGGCTCCGGCCGCTCCCTCCCTCTGGGGAATGAACCGACATCCACGGCCTGTTCAAGCACGAGCCCGGATCGTGCATTCCGGCTTGCGCCGCCCTCCGCGGCCTTTAGGTTGGGTTCCAACATGAACGGTTTCCGTCGCTTTCTGGCGCCGGTGGCGTTTGTCGCCGCCGGCCTCCTCGCCGTGCCCCTGCTGCACGGTGTCCCCGCGCGGGCGCAAGCGCCTGCGCCTCCCGCCGGTCAGGCCACGGCGCCGAGCCAGGCCACGCCACAAGCCACCGCGTTGCCCTCGCTGGCTCCGCTGGTGGACAGCGTGAAGGCCGCGGTGGTGAACGTGGACGTCACCTCTCGCGTGCAGAGCGAGGAGAGCGGCGGGGAGGATCCCTTCGAGCAGTTCTTCGGGCGCGGCCGCGGAGGACGTCCCCAGGTCCGACAGGGCGCGGGCAGCGGGTTCGTCATCGACCCCCGGGGCTACATCCTCACCAACAACCACGTGGTGGAGGGCGCGTTCAACATCCGGGTGAAGTTCGACGATGGGCGCACGCTCGAGGCCGAAGTGCTGGGCACCGACCCGCTCACCGACATCGCGTTGATCAAGCTGAAGGCGCCGCCGGCGAACCTGCCGTTCGTCAAGCTCGGCGACTCGGACGCGATCCGCGTGGGTGACTGGGTGGTGGCCATCGGCAACCCGTTCGGGCTCGCCTCCAGCGTGAGCACGGGCATTCTCAGCGCCAAGGCGCGTGAGATCGGCGCCACGCAGTACGACGACTTCCTGCAGACCGACGCGGCCATCAACCCCGGCAACTCCGGCGGGCCACTGTTCAACCTCCGCGGCGAGGTCATCGGCATCAACACCGCCATCGTCAGCGGCGGCGCGGGCATCGGCTTCGCGGTTCCGAGCAACCTGGCCAAGGCGCTCATCCCTCAGCTGGAGAAGAACGGGAAGGTCACCCGGGGCTACATCGGCGTGAAGCTGCAGAACCTCACCCCGGAGCTGGCCAAGGCGCTGAACGTGCCGCAGACCTCGGGCGCGCTCATCAACGAGGTGACCAAGAACAGCCCGGGCGACAAGGCCGGCCTCAAGGCGGACGACGTGGTGGTCTCGCTCGACGGAAAGAAGGTGGAGAGCAGCTCGGCGCTGTCTCGCAACGTGGCTCTTCGGCCTCCGAATGCCACCGTCACCCTCGGCGTCGTCCGCGGTGGAAAGCCGCAGGACGTGAAGGTGACGCTCACCTCGCGCCCCGGTGACCTGGACCGGGTGGGGGATGCACGCGGACCGCGCCCCGGCGGGAGCCGCGAAAAGAAGGACGAGAGCAACCGCCAGCGCATCGGGCTTACGCTCCAGAGCATCGACCCTCGCACCGCCGAGGCCAATGGCCTGCCCACCAAGGGCGCGGTGATCACCGAGGTTCAGCCGGGCTCGCCGGCAGACGCCGCCGAGCTGGCGCCGGGCATGGTGGTGACCGAGGCGGGTGGAAAGAAGATCGGCTCGGCCGACGACCTCTCGCGCATCCTGAAAGACGCCAAGCCGGGCAGCACCGTCCTGCTCCGGGTGGCGATCCGCCTTCCGAACCGCGAGGAGAGCACGCTTCTCAGGGCGCTGACCATCCCCGGAGCCTGATGCTTCCCTGACGGACGGGACCTGACCCTGGGGTACGCTCGGCAGCCGGTGGTGGACAGCGCGCTCTTCCTCGTTGCCCGGGGCCTTCCCGTCCGACACGGCTTCACGCTCCGCTCCGGCGGGGTGAGCGAGGGGAAGCGCGCCTCGCTCGACCTCGGGCCCGCGGGCGAGGGGGGACCGGACGTCCGGGAGAACCGTCTCCGGCTGGCGCGCGCCGCCGGCCTCCCACCGGCGGGCCTGGTGCTGGCCGAGCAGGTCCACGGCACGCAGGTGGTGCGCGGCCGTCCGGGAGAGCTGCCGGAGGCGGACGCGCTGTGGACCGACGCCGCCGACTCCTGGATCGGCATCCGCACCGCTGACTGCGTCCCGCTCCTCCTCAGCAGCGACGACGGGTCACGCGTGGCCGCGGTTCACTCCGGATGGCGCGGGACCCTCGGGCGCATCGCCGAGGTGGCGGTGACCACCCTCGGCCAGGACGCCGGCGCCGGACCCCCCACCTTGCGCGCGGCCATCGGCCCGTGCATCGGCGTCTGCTGCTACGAGGTGAGCGAGGACCTGGCGGACCGGTTCGCCCAGGCCTTCGGGGAGGGCGTCGTCCGTCGTGGGGGGCGGCCCAGGCCGCACCTGGACCTCCGGCTGGCGGTGCGACAGACGCTGCTACAGGCTGGGCTCGCCGAGACCCACATCGAGGACGTCCCCGGATGCAACGCGTGCGACCCGGCGCGATTCTTCTCGCACCGCAGGGACCAGGGTGGGACCGGCCGCCACCTGGCCTTCATCGCCCCGGGCGGCCTTTCTTGACCCCTCTCGAACGCGCTCCGTAGACTCCCAAGATCCCTCGGTTTCCCGTGCTCCGCGTGCGTCCTTCGACCGTCCTCACGCTGCTCGTCCCCTGCGCGATGGGCTGTGCCTCGGACGCGGCGAGCAAGAGCGAGGTGCGCACCCTGCAGGCCTCCGTGAAGCAGCTCCAGGACGAGAACCTCAAGCTGCTCGAGCGTGTGCAGGCGCTGGAGACCGAGCGGGCCGTCGTCCGCTCCCAGCAGCAGCCACTCGGACCGCTCCTCGCCGCCGCCCCATCGTCTACCCCGACCGGCGCCGAGGTACCCAGTCTGGCGGTGGTGAAGCTGAAACCGCGCGCCGACCGCGCGCCGCCGCTCGACGTTCGCACCCCGGTGCAGGAGCCGGACGCGGAGCTGATCGCCGCGGTGGGCCGCTCCGTGCCCGCTGGGAACGACGCGCCGGACGCCACCCAGGTCGATGGCGAGTTCGCCCAGGCCCAGGAGGCGCTGCGGACCGGGAACCTCGACCGCGGGGTCGAGCGGATGACCCGGTTCGCCGAGGCGCACCCCAAGGATCCCCGCGCCGACGACGCCCTCTACCTCGCCGCCCTCGGTGAGCTGGGCCAGGACGAGCCGGCGCGTGCTGCGAAGCTGCTCGAGACCGTGCTCCAGCGCTATCCGGCCGGAGACGTGGTGCAGCAGGCGCTGCTCAAGCTGGCCGAGTGCCGGATGCGGCTGAAGCAGCCCGCCGAGGCGCGCGCACTGCTCGCGCGGCTCGTGAACTCCTTCCCCGGGACGCCGGCGGCCACCGAGGCCCAGGCGCGCCTGGCCCGAATTCCGAGGACACCCTGATGAGAGTGCCGTTCCTTCTGCTGTGCCTCGCCGTCACCTCCGCCCGGGCCCAGGCACCCGGCGGCTCCGAGGTCGAGGGCACCGAGGTGAAGCAGCCTGCGCCGCAGCAGCCGCGCCAGGCCGGGCAGGGAGAGGTGCAGACCGCTCCACCCGAGGCTCCGTCGCAGGTCCACACCGTGGAGAAGGGCGACACGCTCTGGGACCTGTCCAGCAAGTACCTCGGCAGCCCCTGGTACTGGCCGAAGGTCTGGTCCTACAACCCGCAGATCGCCAACCCGCACTGGATCTACCCGGGCAACCAGGTGCGCTTCTATCCCGGCAACGGTGAGGAGACGCCCGCCCGCGCCGAGCAGGTCGTCGGCGACGAGGACGAGCTGCAGGCTGGCCAGGCCATCGAGGGCGACGACGAGGTCCAGATGGTCCGCCTCCCGGTGGAGACGAAGACCCGGGAGATCGTCCTCAAGGACGGCTTCGTCACACCGAACGAGATCGATGCCGCGGGCACGCTGGTGGCCAGCTACGCGGAGTCGGAGATGCTCTCTCCGCCCGACATCGTCTATCTCGAGTTCAAGGACCGGAGCGCGGTCCAGGTCGGCGCGAGCTACCTCGTGTACCGGACGGTGGGGAAGGTCTACCATCCGCGCAGCGGGAAGTTCCTCGGGTACCAGACCCAGGTGCTCGGCACGGTGAAGGTGAACCGCACCAGCGACCCGAAGGTGCGCGCCACGATCGAGAAGGCGTTCGACGAGATCGGCCGCGGTGCGCGCATCGGACCCCCGCGGGAGCGGCTCTTCGAGACCGTCGCCCCGGTGCCCAACGCCGTCTCCCTGCAGAACCTCACCGTGGTGGCGCAGCTGGAGACGTCGCTCACCATGGCTGGCGAGCAGGTGCGCGTCCTGGTCGACGCCGGGAGCGCCCAGGGCGTCCAGGTCGGCAACGTCTTCACCGTCATCCGGCAGGGGGACCCCATCCTGTCCAGCGTGGGAGTCGATCCGAGCGCCAACCAGGACTTGAGCCTTCCGGTGGAGGAGGTCGGGCGGTGCATGGCTGTCGACGTCCGCGAGGCCGTCACCACCTGTCTTCTCCTCCGCTCCTTCCGTGAGGTGGTGGCGGGCGACCGGGTCGAGCTCCGCGCTTCTGGCCCCCAAACAGCCGGAATCACTAAATAAAGTGAGCTTTCGGAGGGTCTTCCGGGGACGCCCCTCGCTTGACCCGGTGGGGTCAGGCGCTTATGTCTCGCCGCCGCTTCCGGCCGGCCGCTCCACTTCTATATAGGTGGCCCGCGACTGGCAGGGGGCGTGCCTCTGATGGACACCCATCCCCTCCCCAGCGCCGAACGTGACGCGCTCCTGGCCCTCTGGGCCGTGCCGGGCATCGGAAGCATCGGCCTCGGCGGGATGCGCCGGTGGGCCGCCGGGCGCTGGGCGGACCTGCTCGATACTCCGGCACGCGACTGGGTGGACGGCTTCCCCGCGAGCGACCTGGTGCGCGCGCGGATCCGCGCCGCGGGTTCCCTGCGCGCCGTTGCCGCCGAGGTGCGCGAGCGGGCGGCGCGGGGACAGATGGAGGTGCTCCATCGGGGAGACCCCGGCTATCCCGAGCGTCTGGCCGAGGTGCGAGATGCGCCTCCGGTCCTGTTCATGCGTGGCACGGCAG
>JBKPMY010000154.1:0-3273 GCA_046732375.1 Myxococcota bacterium | reverse complement strand
GCAGTACACCGTGGAGAAGATGGCCGACGACGTGGAGGCGGTGCGGACGGCCCTGCAGCTCGGGAAGATCGCGCTGCTCGGCCACTCTTACGGCGGCGTGGTCGTGCAAGCCTACGCCTTCAAGTACCAGGCGAACCTGAGCCACCTGATCCTGGCGAGCACGTTCTCCAGCACCCGGCAGCTCAACGAGGCCCTGGCCCGGATGAAGCAGGCGATGCCCTCCGAACGCCGCGCACGACTCGAGGCGCTGGAGAAGGCGGGTCTGTTCGGCAAGGGGGAGACCTGGGAGCACGGCCGGTACACGGACGAGTACGCGAAGCTCGCGTGGGGAGTGGGGTACTTCCCGGCCCTCTATGGAGCGCGCCCCGATGCGAACTACGACCCGCTCGAGGGAAACGCCAAGAACTCCTGGGAGCTCTATCGCGAGATGTGGGGCTCGCACGGCGAGTTCGTCGTCGACGGCAACCTGAAGGAGGTCGAGTGGGTGGAGCGCCTTCCGGAGATCAAGGTGCCGACGCTGATCCTGGTCGGCGACCACGATCAGTCCGACCCGGCGATGTCCCGCCAGATGAACGCCAAGATCGCGGGATCGAAGCTGGTCGTGCTGCCGAGCTCCGGGCACATGACCTTTGTCGACCAGCCGGATCTGTTCATGCGATCGATCCGCGAGTTCGTCCGCTGAGCGGGGTCCTCACTCCACCAGCACGTCGAGCTCGATGGCCGGGCTGGTCACGTCGCCGAAGCCCGACCGGAGCCGGTACCAGTAGCGGGTGCCCTCGATGACCTCGCCATCGAGGAGCTGGCCGCCGCTCGGGGGGAGCGTCCAGGAGCGGTCGGCGGTCCCGGCGTCGGGTGAGGACAGGCGATCGATCAGGATGCGATCGGCGAGGCGGCTGCCGGCGTTCCAGGAAACCTCGACCCCACCATCACCGGAGAGGCCGGCGGCGTCGGCGGGAGGCCAGACGGGGGTCTCGAAGACCACGGTGTTCGTGGGCTCCGAGACCTGGCTGCCGATGAAGGAGCGCACGCGGAACGCGAGCGGGACCAGCTCCGGCATGGTGGCGTCGAGGACGATGGTGGTCTCGAGCCGTCCAGCAGGAGTTCGGCCTCCAGGCCACTCCTGGAAAGGCACGATCTCCGTGTCGACATGGCCCTCGACGAGGAAACCGTCGACCGGGCCGCGCGGCGCCTGCCACTGGAGCTGGAAGGAGTTGTACCCCTGGACCTCGAGACCGAGAGTCCCGGGCGAGGGAGGACGCCCGCCGGAAGAGCCGCCCGTCGGGGTCAAGTCGGAGTTGCACGCGACGACCGTCGACAGCAGCAGCGATCCCAGCGCGACCAGCGCCCAACCCCGCAGCGGCATCTGTCCTTCCCGGAACGACCCGGAGGCTTGTAGCACGCCTCGAAGGCACCGGCCGGGCGCGCACTTCACCGCAGCTCGGAGAAGCTGACCCGGACCTTGTGCAGCCCGCCGCTGTCGGGGATCTCGCCCAGATCTTCCCAGCCGTCGACCTTTCCCTGGAACGTGTAGGGGGTCGAGGCCCTGGCGCGGGCCTCGATCTCCGCCGCGGGGAACGCGAAGTAGAGCGGAGCCGGAGTTCCCGCCAGGTAGTGGCCGAGGAGGTACAGCACCAGCGCGTGCTCGTGCGAGTGGAAGCTCGACTTCCATTCGTTGCACTTCGCCGTGTCCGTCGGCGGCCAGTTGAACGCCGGTGCGCCCGTTGCAGTGATGCTGGGGATGATCTCCCGGATGGCGTTCTTCCTGTCGACGTACTCGTTGCGCCACTGCGTCGAGGTCTCGGCCACCACGGCAATCCACGCCGGTACGTGGAGGGCCAGGGTCGCCGCCAGCTGATCTGCCTCGGCGAATGCCCACCAGTCCGAGCCGTAGTCGTCGGTGGTCGGGGACGTCGGACGGTTCTTCCAGCGAGCGGTGGCCGAGTCGAACGCCCGGGTGAGCGTGGCCTCGGTCGAGAGCAGGAGGAAATCGGTGAACGGTCGGTCCGGGAGCCGCTTGTCGATCTGGGTGAGGGCCCAGTGCGCCTTCAGCATGTGGCCGTAGTCGCTGTGGAAGCTCCGGTAGAAGCCGAGCGAGTTCACGTTTCCCCAGAAGAGCCCGTCCGAGAAGTGCCGGTCGCGCAGTGCCACTGCCAGGGTGCGCAGGTCGGCGAGCATCCGGTCGCGATCTGCCTGCTGCGTCCGGACCGGCTGGACGAGCAGCATGAAGGCAGTGATGGGATCGAGCTGGGACACGATGTCGTTCCCGTTGCCGTTGAGGAACGCCTCCTGCGTCAGCGACGCGTTCATCCCGTCCCGGATCCGCCCCCCCGCGGCGTCGAAGTAAGTGGCGGGATCGAAGAAGAGCTGGCGGGTCTGCTCGACCTTCGCCTCCGCCTCGGCGTCGCGGGTCACGAAGAAGTACGCCGCAGGTCCCATGACCGTGTACGCGCCGTCCTGGGTGAGCTTCGCGCCGGAGCCGGACGGGTTGCCGTCGGCATCGAGGTCGGCGAACCAGCCACCCACGGTGCTGTCCCAGGCGTGGTCGAGGATCCACCGGTTGCCGGCGCGCGCGAGGGCGAGCTTCTCCGGGTCGCCGGTCAGGAGGTACTCGATGGCGTACCCGAAGGTCTGACGGCCCAGCATCCGCGGCTTCCGGTCCGTTCTGTTGGTGAGCGCGCCGGTCATCGTGCGCCAGGTAGGAAAGTTGCCCTCGGGGGAACCCTTCGCCTCGGGCATCGCCCAGTAGGGTTCGAGGTCCTGCTGCAGATGTCCCTGGCCTCCCTCCGGGTCGTTCCACACGGTGGGCGCGAGCGCAGCCGGAGCACCTCCGGCCGGCGGCGGGGTGTAGGCGTACGGATCGGGAACGGTCGGGGGGTTCTTCCCGGCGCAGCCGAGGGCGGTGAGGACCAGGACCAGCGCTGGGGACGGAAACCTCCGGCGGAGGGGGACGGGCATCGCGCCGCCTTAGCCCGCTCGGCCCGAGCACGACAATCTGATTCGATGATCATCGCGGAGCTGATGAGGCCGCTCCCGGGCGGCTGCGTGCCTCCAGCATCGGTGCGGCCTCGGCGGCGCGCTGCTCGAGGGCCTCGACGAAGGCCCGGACGCGGCCGGTGCGCTGAACGTCGTGGTGGAGGACAAGGAACACGTCGTCGTGCTCGACCGGCTCGTCGGGCCAGACGCGCACCAGCTCCGGCTGCGCATCGGCCATCCAGCAGTGGAGGGCGCCGATGCCGAGGCCCAGGGTCACTGCCTGGACCAGCGTGGACATGT
>JBKPMY010000153.1:0-4048 GCA_046732375.1 Myxococcota bacterium | reverse complement strand
AGGAGGAGCTGCTCCAGCTCGTCTTCGAGACCGGGTGGGGCGGCTTCATGTCCCGCATTCGCGACGCCGCCGAGGCGAACGCCCCCCTGGAGCAGAAGATCCGCCGCATCGCGCAGGTCGCCTTCGAGGCCTACCGCATCGATCCCCGCGGAGTGCGGGTGCTGGTGCTGGAGTTCGCCCGGAGCCCGAGCACCGGCGAGGCCAACCGTCGCACCGCGTTCGCCGAGGTGCTCGGAGTCATCACCCGGATGTTCGAGCGCGCCAGGGCCCGGGGCGAGCTGCGGGTCGGTCTGGAGCCGGCGCTGTGCGCGGCGATGCTCTTCGGGTCGGTGGAGATGAGCCTCACCGGGTTCGTGATGGGTCTTCTCGACCCGCGCGAGGCCGGGCTCCTCGACCACGCCCAGGAGCAACTCACCTCCCTGTTCCTCGACGGTGCTCGAGGCACCCCGGAGGACGGACGATGGAAGAAGGACCGGTCCGCTCCCAGGTTGAAGACGGTCAAGCGCTCCTGACCATCGACCGGCCGGGGGCGCGGAACGCGCTCTCGCACGAGGTGGTGCAGACGCTCCGGGCCGCGCTCGCTCGCGCCGAGGCGGATCCGGCAGTCCGGGTGGTCGTCCTCACCGGAGCCGGAGACCGCGCCTTCTCCGCTGGGGGCGACCTGGGGGCACTTCCGGAGGGTGGCTTCCTCGCCGGTCATGCGCTCCGGCGCGAGTACGGGGCGCTGCTCGAGGCGCTCGCCGGCTCTCCACTGCCCACCGTCGCCCGGGTCAACGGCCACGCCCTCGGCGGCGGGCTGGGCCTGGTCCTGGCCTGCGACCTCGCGGTGGCCGTGGACTCGGCCGAGCTGGGCACGCCAGAGATCGACGTCGGCCTCTTCCCGATGATGGTGCTGGCCTGGCTCCAGCGACACGTCGGCCGCAAGCGCGCCCTGGAGCTGGTCCTGACCGGCGATCGGCTGAAGGCGGAGGACGCGCTCCGCTGGGGACTGGTGAACCGGGTGGTGCCCAGGGCCGAGCTCGATGCCGCCACTCGCGCGCTCGCCGCGAGGGTCGCCGGAAAGAGCCGCGCCATCCTCGCCCTCGGCAAGTCCTCGTTCCGGGCCGCGGAGGACATGTCGCTGCCGCAGGCGATGGACTTCCTCGCCGGGCAGCTCTCGCTCAATCTCGGGGCCGAGGACGCCGCCGAGGGCATCTCGGCGTTCCTCGAGCGCCGGCCACCTCGCTGGAAGGACCGCTAGCCATGGCACTCGTGCAGGACCGGGTGATCGTCACCGCCGCGCTCACCGGCGTGCTCGCCACCCGCGAGCAGTGCCCGTACCTCCCCTACACGCCCGAGGAGATCGGCGAGGAGGCCCGAAGGGCCTACGAGGCGGGCGCGGCGGTGGTGCACATCCACGGGCGCGCACCGGATGGCGGACCCACCTGGTCGGCCGACACCTACGCGGCGATCAAGCGCGAGGTTCAGGCGCGCTCGCCGATCATCGTCAACTTCTCCACCGGCGGCTTCAACATGGGCGCCGATACCGAGGCGGAGAAGAGCGAGAGACTCTCCTACATCTCGAGGACCCGGCCAGAGATCGCGGCGCTCAACATGGGCTCGATGAACTACGCCAAGTACTCCGAGAAGCGGAAGGCGTTCGTCTTCGACATGGTCTTCCCCAACCCGTTCGGGGACATCCTCCTCGCGGTCCACGCGATGCGGGAGGGTGGGGTGAAGCCCGAGCTGGAGTGCTTCGATCTCGGCCACGTGGCCAACGCCGAGCCACTCCTCCAGATGGGCACGTTGAAGCGGCCGCTCCAGTACAGCTTCATCCTCGGCGTTCTCGGCGGAGCGCCGCCCTCGGCGGAGACGCTGGCCGCGATGGCCCGGTCCATCGGGCGCGAGGACACCTGGGAGATCATCGGCATCGGCCGGGGCCAGTGGCGCCTGGTGGGTGCGGCTCTCGCCCTGGGCGGCAACGTCCGCGTGGGTCTCGAGGACAACTTCTATCTGGACGCGGCCGGAACCGAGATGGCGAAGGGCAACGGCCCTCTGGTGGAGAAGGCGGTGCGCATGGCTCGCGACGTGGGCCGCGAGCCGATGAGCCCGGACGAGGCCCGGAAGGCGCTGTCGCTCCCGCAGGCCTGGTGAGCGCTCACACCGTCACGCCGACGGTGAGCGACGCCTCGTATCCGGCGTTGACGCTGCCGCTCACCGTGGGGGTCTCCAGCGTCGCGCCGTCGGAGAAGACGTTGTCGGTGGCCAGGCTCACCCGCGCGAGGTTCGCGGCGCTCCCGGCATACGCGCTCGTGGCGTAGACCTCGGCGCAGCTGGCCTGAGGGAAGGCGAGCTGGGACGTCGCCCGCTTGTTCGCGCTGGAGGTCGCCGCAGCCAGCGAGGGGTAGATCTCGAAGTGCGCGTGCGGCCAGCGCCGGCTGTAACAGCCGGGGAAGATCGTGGTGAACCGCACCTGGCCCGAGGCATCCGTCGCCTGCACACCCCGGAGCCAGCTCTGGTCGGTCACGCCCGAGGAGTAGAGCGAGTAGCGGCCGAGCGCATCGCAGTGCCAGAGATAGACCGCGGCGCCGACCACCGGTGCGCAGCCGGAGACCGGGTCCACCAGCGTGAGGGTGATGGTGAGCAGGACCCCGGCCGCCGCCGCGCTCGACCCCCCGAGGCTCGCCCGGATGTCGCCCCTGACGATGCCGGAGATCGCGAGCGCGTTCGGGCCGTTCGAGCCATCACCGGGGTAGGGACCGGCGGTCTCCTCGGGGATGCTGGCGCAGCTTCCGCCCGCCGTCCCGCCGTCGGCGCTGGAGGACGAGGCGGACCTCCGTTGGTGCCCGTCGATCCGAGTGCCTCGGCGCCGGCGCCGCACCCGAGGAGGGGGAAGAGGCTCGCCGCGCCGAGCAGCCGCAGGACGTCGCGGCGCCGTGCGTGCCGGAGGAGCGTGTCGAGATCATGGGAAAGCGATGCCGCGTGGTTGTGCCCCCGGCTCATCCGCCGCTCCCTCCGGCGCCTGGAGGCGGAGGCGCATCCTTCGGCGCGCAGGCCGCCGGCTCACCGCGCGGGCCGCTGCGGCACACGCCTGCGATCGGCTCTCCTCGGGGCGCGGTGAACTGGCAGGTGGCGCCGTCTTGCTGGCCCTGGCAGGCCTCCAGCGCCTCGGGGGGCGGGCCTCGTCGCAGGTGCAGCGGTGCGCAGGCGACGGCCGTGCCCCCCGGCATCGCGACGCAGCTTCCGGAGAGGCTCCGTCCATCGTGCTGGAAGGTGCAGGACGCCCCGGCCTCGCGTCCGGCGCAGGCGTTCACGGCCTCCTGGGGAGGTGCAGGCGGCGCATGCTCCTGGGCCAGCGCGAGCGGGGCGATGAGGAACGAGAGGGCTGCTCCGAACGAACGCGTGGATCGATTCATGGCCCGCAGTTCTGCGGCCCGGACACGAAGCGCCGATGGGGCCCGTGTTGCGGAACGTGTGCGGGATCGGGGTCGCTCGGGCGGTCGTCCAGGCGCGGGCCCCGCCCGCGGGCAAACGTGCTCGGCGCTCGAGGCGCTGCGAGCTGGGACAGGTCGCTCGTCGTGGGCCTCCGGGACCGGGGCTTGCGGATCCCCACCGCGCCTGGGTCGGGGCGCCGGTCCCTGTGGCGCCATCAGATGGCGCTGCCGTCTCGGGGGCGGGACTGCGTGCCCTGCGAGGCTCCCGGACTCTCAGCGCGCGGGGGTTCGGGGGGCGGCGCCCGCTCCGCCGTCACCCGGCGCCACGCCCTCGCGCGGCGGGACGACCGCAGGCCCGGAGGAATGGACACCCGCATCTGCCTCCGGAGTCCCTCCATCCGGTGGCTCCGGTGGCGGGAAGGTGGCCGGCGGCGACGCACCGCCCGGGAAGGGCAGGGCGAGCAGCGCCTGCGGATTCACCCATAGGATGCCGAGGTGCGCGCCGAAGTGCAGGTGCGGCCCGGTCACCCGTCCGGTCTTTCCCACCAGCCCCAGCAGCTGGCCCCGCCGCACCTCCTGGCCCTTCTTCACCAGAAACTTCGAGAGATGGAAGTAGGCGGTGATGAGCCCGGCGC
>JBKPMY010000152.1:0-16443 GCA_046732375.1 Myxococcota bacterium | reverse complement strand
GTGCTGGCTCACCGCACCCTCCACGCGCCGTGGAAGCCCTCCAGCCAGAGCGATCCCGGCCTGAACTGCATCCCGCTCCAGCCCAACGTGGGCATCATGGGGACGCCGGCGGTGGATACCGGCAGCAACACCGCCTACTTCTTCGCCAAGACGTACGTCTCGGGCACCTCCGGCCCCGCGGCCTTCTGGGCGCACGCGGTCGACGTGGCCACGCTCGAGGAGCGGACCGGGTTCCCGGTGCAGATCCAGGGCAACGCCGACAATTCGGCCGGGCTCACCTTCGACCCCAAGTACCACGTCCAGAGGCCAGGGATTCTCCTGATGGACGGCGTGGTGTACGCGGGCTTCGCCGGCGTCTGTGACGCCCCGCCCTGGCAAGGGTGGATCTTCGGCGTCTCGACCACGACGGCGCAGATCACCGCCCGATGGAGCGCCGAGCCGGCCCAGAGCAACGGCGCCGGCATCTGGATGACCGGCGGTGCGCCGATGGCCGACGGGCCCGGCACCTTCGTCGTGACCACCGGCAACGGGCCGGTTCCGTCGCAGCCCACTCCCGGGAACACGCCCCCGGCCGTTCTCGGTCAGGCCTGGATCAGGCTGACGGTGCAGGGCGACGGCAAGCTGAAGGCGACCGACTTCTTCATGCCCTACGACGCTCGACAGCTGAACGACTGGGATGGCGACCTGGGCTCCGGGGCGGCGATGGGTTTGCCCGACTCGTTCGGCACCGCTGCGCTCCCGCACCTCTCGGTGGTGACCGGGAAGCAGGGCTATGTGTATCTCGTCAACCGCGACTCCCTCGGCGGCTTCAAGCAGGGGCCGGCCGGTGGCGACGCGGTCATCCAGCGGCTCGGCCCGTACGGTGGAGTGTGGGGCAAACCCGCCGCGTGGCCCGGGTCGGGTGGATGGGTCTACATCCCGACCGTCTCGGCGGGGAGCACGCCGGGGGGCTCGACGGGGACGTTCGACGTCTACCGGGCGAGCGTCGACGGCACGGGTCAGCCGAGCCTGGCCCGGGTGGCACAGGCCGATGGGGCGTTCGGGCTCGGGACCAGCGCGCCCCTGGTGACCTCCGATGGAACCAATCCCGGGACCGCCCTGGTGTGGCTGCAGTGGTCGGCGAACAACACCGGCTACGGCGCCGAGCTGCGCGCGTACGACGCCGTCCCGGTGGCCGGGAAGCTGGTGCAGCGCTACCGCGCCACCATCGGCAAGGCCACCCGCTACGCGCCGCCCGGAGTGGGCGACGGACGGATCTACGTCGCGACGGGGGACGGGCACGTGAAGGGATTCGGATCGCCCGTCGACCCGGTCATCACCGCGCCTCCGGTGGACTTCGGGGTGGTCGCGCTCGGATCCTCGGCGGACCAGAACGTGGTGTTCACGGCGCAGCGGCAGGTGACGGTCACCGCGATCAGCGGGCAGGGAGATTTCTCGGTCCAGGGAACCCAGCCGCCGTTGCCAGTATCGCTCGCCGCGGGCGAGACCGTCAGCGTCCAGACCCGGTTCACTCCCTCGTTCGCCGGGGTGGACGCCGCCGCGCTGGTGGCCACGACCGACCAGGGGCCGTTCTCCACCAGCCTCTCCGGCATCGGTGCGAGCGCGACGGGTAACATCAAGCCCGCCCCCGCCACGCTGAGCTTCGGTGGCCTCGCCATCGGGCGCACCGTCGGCAGCGCGGTCACCTTCACCAACGTCGGTGGAGCATCGGCGACCATCCTCTCCGCTCAGACGCCAGCTGCTCCGTTCAGCGTGACCGGGCTTCCCGCGCCCTCCACCGTCCTCGCTCCGCAGCAGGCGGTGACGGTGACCATCCAGTTCGCGCCCACACAGGAGGGGCAGTTCGAGGACGCGCTCGTGCTGGCGACCGACCAGGGCGCTGTGGAGGTCCCGATGTCGGGCACCTCTGCAGACATCGGGGTGCTCCAGCTCTCCACGACGGCGCTGGACTTCGGTCAGCTGCGAGTCGGGGACACGACGCAGCGGTCGTTCACAATCACCAACGTCGGTGGCACGCGGCTGCGGGTCAACAAGTCCCAGCCGCCCGGGCTGGAGATTGGGTTCGAGGCAATGAACCAGCTTCCGGAGGGGACCACCCTGGACCCAGGGGCGTCGATGAGCCTTCAAGTCAGCTTCACCCCGCCGAAGAACGGGCCGGCGGAGGACCGCTGGCTCATCACCGCGGACGACGGCCAGGGCCCGCAGGAGGTGGCGCTCCGGGGCACCGGCGGAGAGCAGAGCTCGGACGCCGGGGGGTGCAGCGCTCCCGGCACCGGCCTGGGATGGTGGCCATCGATGCTGCTCCTGCCCTGGCTGCTCCGAAGAAGGCGCGCGCCTCGGTAGACGCCGGTGGGCTAGCGCAGGGCCGTGACCGCGAGGAACACCGCGGTGGTGGCCACCAGCAGCCCTCCCGCCCCGCGGAGCCGGGCCACTGCTCTGCCTGCGTTCGCGCCGACCAGCCGGCCGGCCGCGGCGGCGGCGACCGTGGTCACCGCGAGCTCGAGGGACAGGAAGGTCGCGGCGAGCACCAGGAACTGGACACCGAGGGAGCGATCGGCGCGGAGGAACTGCGGGAGCACCGCGCCGAAGAAGAGCAGCGCCTTCGGGTTGGACCAGACCAGGAGGAAGCCACGCCACAGCGGGCCTGCCCCGGTGCCGTCGCTCGCGGGTCGGACCGGGGTGTCCCGCTGCAACCACATCCGCGCGCCGTGCCAGGCGAGGTAGCCGGCTCCGGCGAGCTGCAGCACCAGCAGGAGCCCGGGCGCCCGGAGGAGCGCGCTGGCGACCCCGGCGATGGAGATGCCCATCAGCACCGCGATGCCCAGGGCGTTGCCGAGCACCACCGGGACCGTCGCCCGGAACCCGGTCCCGGCCGCGTGACCGACGACGGCCAGGAGCGTCGGACCCGGTGTCAGCACCGCGGCCGTCGAGAGCCCGAGGAATCCGAGCCAGGGCCCGAGATCCATCAGCGCTCCTCCCCGGAGGGCCACCTTCCGCGGGAAGCGATGCGCTCGAGCGGGAGGCGCTCGAGCGGAGGGAGCGGCTCGTGGGCGGGCCAGCCGATCGCGGTGACGGTCATCGGCTGGAGGTCCGGAGGGATGCGCAGCGACGCCCGGAGCTTCTCGGCGTCGAACCCGGCCATCGAGTGCGCCCCGAGCCCCGAGGCCACGGCCTGGAGCACGAGCTGGGCGGTGGCCATGCCGAGATCGTGCTCGGCCCAGCCGTTCGGGCGGCCACGCCGGCCAGCGCGGGTGAAGGTTCCGATCACGAACGCCGAGGCATTGCCTGCCCAGGAGGCGTTCCCCGGGTCGAGGGCGAGGAGCACCTGCGTGAACTCAGGGTCCCCCCGAGCCGTCCAGAGGAATCGCCAGGGCTGGAGGTTGTAGCTGGAGGGTGCGAGCCGCGCGGCCTCGAGAAGCGAGAGGAGATGGGCCTCCGGCAGCGACCGGAGCGGGTCGAACCGTTCCCGGCTACGGCGCTGGAGGATGACGTCGAGGAGTGGAGGCGCGGTGGACATGTTCCATCTCTGCGCGATGGACACCGTCCCCGCCAGGGAGTCATTCTCCCAGCCTGTGAGCTCCTCTCACAGCCTCGGGCGGGGCCGGGCGCTGCCTCCGCTCAACGCTCTGCGCGCCTTCGAGGCCTGTGCGCGGCTGGGATCCACCGTCGCCGCTGCCGCCGAGCTCGGGGTCACCCACGGGGCGATCAGCAAGCAGGTCGCGCTGCTCGAGCGATGGGTGGGCATTCCCCTGTTCGAGAGAGGCGGCGGGAGGCTGACGCCGACCCCGGAGGCGGCGCGCTTCGCATCGGCGGTCGCCTCGGCCCTCGACCTCGTCGAGCGAAGCACCCAGGTGCTCCGGGCCACCGGGCCGGATATGCCCCGGCTGGTCCGGATGACGACCACCGGCTCGGTGGCCTCGCTCTGGCTCGTCCCGAGGCTGGCAGCCTTCCGGGCCCGGAACCCCGGCGTCGAGGTCTGGGTGAGCGAGAGCCGGGAGCTTGTCCCGCTGGGAAGGCCGGGCGGGCCCGAGCTCGCCCTCCGCCTCGGGCGCGGCCCCTGGGCGGGCGTCCGTGCCGAAGCGCTGATGACAGACGAGGCGGTGGTGGTCTGCGCTCCCTCGATCGCCTCAAGGCTACGGACGCCGGACGACCTCGCCCGAGTGACGCTGCTGCACGACGAGGACCCGCGCCTGTCCTGGCAGGAGTGGCTGGATGCTTCCGCGCTGGGGCGTCCAGCGTGGGGCCACCGAGGTCCGCGGCTCGCCGATGGGGGACTGGTGCTGCAGGCCGCGCGTTCGGGCCAGGGCGTCGCGCTCACCCGCCGCCGGCTCGCCGCGGCGCTGCTGAGGAGCGGCGCGCTGGTCCAGCCGTTCCCCACCCGCGTCCGGCTCGGCCCGAGCTACTGGTTGGTCCTGCCCCGGCGGGGCACACCGCTGAGCCCCGGCGCCCGCGCGCTCGCAGCGTGGCTGCGGGAGACCGCGCGGCAGGAGGAGTCTGCCGCACCTTCGTGAGTCGGCGGTCAGGCGCCATGCGAGGCGATCGCGGCATCCTCCTGCTCGGGCGTCATGCCGTGAGGCTCACCGCGAGCGCGAGCGCGGCCGGAAGCCCCTGGATGAGGAGAATGCGCCGTGACACCGTCGCTGCCCCGAAGACCGCGGCGACCAGGACGCAGGCGAGGAAGAAGAGCCGCAGGGGCGCGGCCAGCGGCTCGGGCGCGACCAGGCTCCAGAGGAGCCCGGCGGCGAGGAACCCGTTGTACAGCCCCTGGTTCGCAGCCAGAGGCGCCGCCTCCGCCGCGAACTCGGGCGTGGTCCGGAAGATGCGCCGGCCGGCAGGGCTCTTGAACAGGAACATCTCCAGCACGAGGAAACCCAGGTGCTCGAGCGCAACGAACGCCACCAGCACGTTCCGGAGGAGGGTCACGGCGGCGATGCTCGTCGCACCCCGGCCCACCCGTCCAGGAGAACTGTCGGGAACCGCGAGGTCGAGGACTTGCGCCGGGAGCGTTCATCTGATTCTCAGAGACGGCACTTGACCGCGCCCCCCACTCCGCAGGCCAGCACCGGGCTGGTCACCGGTCTCGCCGCGGACGCGAGCCCCGGCGAGTCGCTCGCCCCCTGGACCAGCCTGCGCATCGGGGGTCCGGCCGAGCTGCTGGTCCGGCCGCGTACCCCTGCGGCGCTGGTCTCGATCCTCGCCCGGGCCCGGGCCGGAGGAGTTCCCGTCCACGTCCTCGGCGGCGGCGCGAACACCCTCGTGGGCGATCTCGGCATCCGAGGCATCACCCTCAAGCTGCCGCCGGACCTCTTCGCCGAGGAAGTCCAGCGGCTCGGCTCCGGCGGTGGTCTGGTGACCCTCGGGGCCGGGGTGGCGATCGTCCGGCTGACCAACCTCATGCGCGCCCGGGGATGGGTGGGTGCCGAGTTCCTGGCCGGCATCCCCGGGAGCATCGGCGGCGCCGTGGCGATGAACGCCGGCACCAAGAATGGCGAGTGCGAGCGGGTCCTCGAGGGGGTGGAGCTCGCCACGCCGGAGGGCATCGGCTGGGTGCCGCGGAGCGCGCTCACCCTTCGCTACCGGTTCACCGAGCTGCCGCGCGGGGCGATCATCACCCGGGCCCGGTTCCGGCTGCTCGATGGCGACCTGGACGCCTCCCGCGCGGCGATGGAGGCGGACCTCGGGTACCGCAAGCGCACCCAGCCGCTCAGCCAGCCCAACTGCGGGAGCGTCTTCACCAACCCGCCGGGGGACCACGCGGGGCGGCTCATCGACTCGGTGGGCCTCAAGGGAGCCACGCTGGGCGGTGCGCAGATCTCCACGCTCCACGCCAACTGGATCGTCAATCTCGGCGGGGCCCGCGCCGCCGACGTCGTGGGACTCATCGAGCGCGCGCAGGAGCGGGTGCGCGAGGGGACGGGCGTGATGCTCGTCCCGGAGGTGAAGCGGGTGGGAGTGTTCACATGAAGGACAGACGGATCGGCGTTCTCATGGGTGGGCTCTCCGTGGAGCGGGAGGTCAGCCTCCGCACCGGCGCCGGCGTCTCGGCCGCGCTCCGGGGGCTCGGCTACGACGTGGTGGAGATCGACGTGCAGAAGGACGTGGCCGACCGGCTCCGTGCGGAGCGCGTCGAGGTGGCCTTCATCGCCCTGCACGGCCGGTACGGCGAGGACGGCTGCATCCAGGGCCTGCTGGAGTCGATGTTCATCCCCTACACCGGCTCGGGGGTGCTCGCCTCGTCGGTGGGAATGGAGAAGGTCTTCGCCAAGCAGGTCTTCCTCGCTCACGGGATCCCCACACCGCCCTACCGCGCCTTCGACGGTGCCGAGCGCGCGCTGTCCGGGATGAAGTCGCTGCCCTTCCCCTTCCCGGTGGTGGTGAAGCCCTCGCGCGAGGGCTCGAGCGTCGGTGTGCACATCGTCAGGACTGAGGACACGTACGCCGCGGCGGTGGAGGACGCGGCGAAGCTCGCGGGGTCGATCCTCGTCGAGCAGTTCGTCAATGGCCGCGAGGTGCAGGGGGCGGTGCTGGACGACGCCTCGCTTGGTGCCATCGAGATCGTCCCCGCCCACGAGTTCTATGACTACGAGGCGAAGTACAAGGCGGGCAGCGGCACGAAGTATCTTTTCCCCGCGCCGCTCCCGCCGGACCAGTACGCCCGGGTGAACGAGGTGTGCCTGGCGGCCCACCGGGCGCTGGGGTGCCGGGGAGCGACCCGCTCCGACGTCATCGTGACCCCGGAGGGCGACGTGCAGCTCCTCGAGCTCAACACCATCCCGGGGATGACCCCCACCAGCCTCCTGCCGAAGATCGCCGCGGGGCAGGGCATCGACTATCCGCAGCTCTGCGAGCGCATCCTCCTCGGAGCCGCGCTCCAGGCCTAACCACCCCTCTACAGGGCTGTGGCCGAAAACTGGCGTGGGGGGTGATCCGGGCCGAGCATGCGTCGGATCAGATGTCCGGAGTCCTTGCCAGGAACCGGCGCCGCCGCGCCGACGGCGCAGCTTCCCGTGCCTCCCGTGGCCGGACGGTTCTGCGCGGCCTGGTGCTCCTCGCGGTGCTCACCTCCATCGGCTGGGTGGCGTTCCAGCTGGACGCCTGGGCCTCCGGCTCGCCCCGGTTCGCCCTCCGGAAATTCCAGTCCTCGGGCCTCCGGCGCGCCACGGAGAAGGAGCTCCTCCGCCTCGCCGGGGTGGCTCCGGGGACCAATCTCTGGTCGCTGGACCCCTCAGCGGTCGCCCAGGCGATGAGCGCCCATCCCTGGGTTCGCGCCGTCGTGGTCACCCGCAGCCTTCCGGACACTCTCCAGCTCCGGGTGGAGGAGCGTGCCCCGGTGGCCCTCGCCTCGCTCGGCGACCTCTACGTGGTCGATGCGACCGGAGCGCCGTTCAAGCGCGTCTCCGGCTCGGAGGCTCTCGACCTGCCACTGCTCACCGGGCTCACCCGCGAGCAGGCGGAGAAGGACCCGGCAGGCACCGCGGGTCGCCTCCGGGAAGCGCTGACCGTGGCCGAGACCTACCAGCGCACCTTCGAGCGGCCCCGGCTGTCCGAGGTCCAGCTCGGGGAATCTAGCTTCGAGCTGGTCACCGCGGACGGCGTCCGGGTGGTTCTCGGACGCGACGGCCTCGACGGCCAGCTCCAGCGGCTCCAGCGGGTGCGCGACGAGCTGCAGCGTCGCGGCCTGCTCGCCACCGCCATTCACCTCGAGAACCGCGTCCGGCCTGGCTGGGTCGCGGTGAAGGTCCAGCCCGGCGCCACGGCGCCCCGCCAGTAAGCGAGAAGGGACGGAAGCCACATGGCCAAGCAGAAGGGTGGGGAGATCGTCGTCGGCCTGGACATCGGCACGACGAAGATCTGCGCCATCGTCGGGGAGCTCACCGAACACGGCATCGACATCATCGGCATCGGCAGCCACCCCTCCAAGGGGTTGCGCAAGGGCGTGGTGGTCAACATCGAGGCCACCGTGGCGTCGATCCGCCGCGCGGTCGAGGAAGCCGAGCTGATGGCCGGCTGCGAGATCACCACCGTCTACACCGGCATCGCCGGCGGCCACATCAAGGGCTTCAACAGCCAGGGCATCGTGGCGGTGAAGGACAAGGAGGTCCGCGAGGCGGACATCACCCGGGTCATCGACGCGGCGAAGGCGGTGGCCATCCCGATGGACCGGGAGGTCATCCACGTCCTACCTCAGGAGTTCATCATCGACGACCAGGGCGGCATCAAGGAGCCCCTGGGGATGTCTGGAGTCCGGCTGGAGGCCAAGGTTCACATCGTGACCGGCGCGGTCTCCAGCGCGCAGAACATCGTCAAGTGCGCCAACCGCACCGGGCTCAACGTGGCGGACATCGTGCTCCAGCCGCTCGCCTCCAGCGAGGCGGTGCTGGGCGAGGACGAGAAGGAGCTGGGGGTCTGCCTGGTGGACATCGGCGGTGGCACCACCGACATCGCCATCTTCTCCGGCGGGAGCATCGCCCACACCGCGGTCATCGCCCTGGGGGGCAACAACCTCACCTCGGACATCGCCATCGGGCTGCGGACTCCGGCCCACGAGGCCGAGCGCATCAAGCAGCGCTACGGGTGCGCGCTCGCCTCCATGGTGGACAAGGACGAGACCATCGAGGTCCCCTCCGTGGGCGGGCGGCAGCCGCGAATCATCGGGCGGCAGATCCTCTGCGAGATCCTCGAGCCCCGGGTGGAGGAGATCTTCCAGCTCGTGCACCGGGAGATCCAGAAGTGCGGCTTCGAGGACCTCCTGGCGAGCGGGGTGGTCATCACCGGGGGCTCCACGCTGCTGGCGGGAATGCCTGAGCTGGCCGAGGAGGTGCTCGGTCTCCCGGTCCGGCGCGGAATGCCGCGGGGCATCGGCGGGCTGGTCGACGTGGTGAAGAGCCCGATGTACGCGACCGGCGTGGGCCTGGTGGTCTACGGCGCCCGGCACACCGACCGGCGCCTGTTCCGGATCCGCGAGGAGAACGTCTACCGGAAGGTGCGCGGCCGCATGCGCGAGTGGCTGGAGGAGATCTTCTAGCCGACGGCAACTCGCTACAGGCG
This sequence comes from Myxococcota bacterium, assembly GCA_046732375.1. Classification (GTDB taxonomy): domain Bacteria; phylum Myxococcota; class Myxococcia; order Myxococcales; family Myxococcaceae; genus RPRB01. The sequence goes on along the minus strand of JBKPMY010000152.1, from coordinate 7,395 downwards.
TGTGTCGAAAACTTGCGGGGGCGAGACCCGGGCAGATGATGACCCGGATCAGGCCGAGGGCCTGCGGGACGAGAACGAATGGACAACTACGATCAGAGCAAGCAGACCGCGAAGATCCGGGTGGTGGGCGTGGGTGGGGCGGGCTGCAACGCGATCAACACCATGATCGCCGCCGCCCTCGACCGGGTGAACTTCGTCGCCGCCAACACCGACATCCAGGCGCTGGCGGCCAGCCACGCCGCGACCAAGATCCAGATGGGCGAGACCCTGACCAAGGGCCTCGGCGCGGGCGCCAACCCCGAAGTGGGTCGTCAAGCCGCGCTGGAGAGCAAGGACGAGATTGCCCACGCGCTCGAAGGTGCGGACATGGTGTTCGTCACCGCCGGGATGGGCGGCGGCACCGGCACCGGGGCTGCTCCGGTGATCGCGGACATCGCGCGCTCGCTGGGGTCGCTCACGGTGGCGGTGGTGACCAAGCCCTTCCAGTTCGAGGGGAACAAGCGGCGGAAGCAGGCCGAGGCAGGCCTCATCGAGCTCAAGGCCGCGGTGGACACGCTGATCACCATTCCGAACCAGCGGCTCCTCGGTCTCGGCGGTCAGTCGATGCCGCTGCTGGAGACCTTCAAGCTGGCCGACGAGGTGCTGCTCAATGCCGTCCAGGGCATCAGCGACCTCATCCAGTACCACGGCTACATCAACGTCGACTTCGCCGATGTGAAGACCATCATGAGCGACCGGGGGCACGCTCTGATGGGCACCGGCCGCGCCTCGGGCGAGAAGCGCGCGGTCACCGCGATGCAGCAGGCGATCAGCTCGCCCCTTCTCGAGGACGTGCAGATCGACGGCGCCACCGGTCTCCTGATCAACATCACCGGGGGCCGGGACATGACGCTCCAGGAGGTCAACGAGGCGCTGACCCTGGTGCACGACGCCGCCGACGAAGAGGCGGAGATCATCTTCGGCAGCCTCATCGACGACAACGTCGCCGACGAGGTGAAGATCACCATCATCGCCACCGGCTTCCAGCACCGCGGCGCCGAGGTGCGGAGGGCTGCGCCGGTCGCCACGCACCTGCCGACTCGCCAGGCCGCCCCTGCCCCCGCCGCCGAGCCGGCGGTGCACGGGCCGGTCCGTGCACCCCGGGCCACCTCGCCCGACCCGAGGCCGCTCGCCCCCACTCGTCCGGTGAAGGAGCCGTCGCTCCCGCTGGACGAGGACCAGTTCGACATCCCCACCTTCCTCCGCCGGCAGGGGCAGGGCGACTTCTAGGTTGCTCCCCGCCCACTGACGGCGGGATCGGCGGCCGATGCGTCTCGGCGCGAGGAGTCCCCGGGGTCCGGATCCAGCCGATCAGACCGCGCCAGTGGACCGGTACCGGTACATTCGTTGCCGGTGGCTCGTACCATCCAGCGCGGCGAACAGGTAGCCGCGGAAGACCATGACCAGGTGGAGGAGAGCACCCTCGATCACCCCGGTGATGATGGTGCCCAGAAGACCGAGCGAGGCCAGCGGGTAGCGAGGGAGGTACCACCAGACGGCGAGGAACAGGAGGTTGGGGATGCCCCACTCGATCCAGTTCGCCTGGAGGAAGCGGACCGAGCGCTGCACCGTCTCCAGCCCGCCGTGACTCCCGCGCTGGTAGATGACCTCCGGCGCCGCGTTGAGAAGGATGACCACGGCGAGCTGGAGCAATTGTAGAAGAACGCCGCGCCGTGCCGGAGGCGCCATCAGCTCGAGGAGGAGCGAGGCGATCCAGTAGACGAAGAACAGGTTGGCCACCGACCAGAAGTACGCCCCGACGCTGCGACCGAACTCGTCGAACTTCACGCGCGACTTCGCCACCACCTCACCGAGGAAGTACAGGTAGCAGCTCGCTGCGGCGGCCCAGACGATCCACACCACGAACGCCCCGATGCGTCCCAGCGCGCCGATCACCAGGCCCGTGGCCAGCTCGTTGGCCTCCAGGAGGCCGATGGGAAGGAGCAGTGTCCAGGCGTTCTTCCGGATGCCGGTCACGGCCTGCCGGAACGCGTCGGCGTAGATGCGGAGATACACGGTCAAGACGTTCATGGGGCGGGGCGGGACCATGTCATCCACCGCTTCGCCATGCCACCCTGATGCTTGCCCCGCCGCGGGCGGCCGTGGCAGCGTGCGCCGCCCGACGCCGCCATGTTCCGCTCGCTGCTCATCGCCAACCGGGGAGAGATCGCCCGCCGCATCGGCACGGTGGCGCGCTCCATGGGCCTCCGGACCATCGCCGTCTACTCGGACGCCGATGCCCAGGCTCCGTTCGTGAAGGAGGCGGACCAGGCGGTGCGCCTCGGCCCGCCGCCGCCGAAGGACAGCTACCTGAACCTCGAGGCGCTGATCCGGGCGGCGAAGGAGACCGGCGCCGACGCCGTTCACCCTGGCTACGGCTTCGTCTCCGAGAACGCCGAGTTTGCCCGCGCCTGCACCGAGGCGGGCATCGTCTTCGTCGGCCCGCCGCCAGAGTCGATGGGCCGGATGAAGGACAAGGCCCAGGCCCGAGCGCTGGCTGCCGGGGCCGGGGTCCCGGTTGTCCCGGGGAGCGACGGCGTGGTGGCCGACCTCCCGGGTGCCAGCGAGGCCGCCGAGCGGATCGGCTTCCCGCTGCTGGTGAAGGCGGCCGGCGGGGGCGGCGGGATTGGAATGGCGGTTGCCGGCTCCCAGGCCGAGCTGGAGAAGGCGTTCCGCGCCTGCGCCGACCGCGCCCGGTCGGCGTTCGGACGTGACGCGGTCTACCTCGAGCGGTACTTCCCGGCCCCGCGGCACATCGAGGTGCAGATCCTCGGCGACACGCAGGGCAACCTGCTCCACGTGCTGGAGCGCGAGTGCAGCATCCAGCGCCGGCACCAGAAGGTGGTCGAGGAGGCGGGAAGTCCGCTCTTCCTCGAGGGGAAGAACGCCGCGCTGCTGCAGCGAATGACCCAGGCCGCGCTCGCTGCGGCGCGTGCCTTCGGATACGCCAACGCAGGAACGGTGGAGTTCCTGGTCGCGGACGGGGAGTTCTTCTTCATCGAGATGAACGCCCGGCTGCAAGTAGAGCATCCGGTGACCGAGCTCACCACCGGGGTCGACCTCATCGCCTGGCAGCTCCGCATCGCCGCGGGCGAGCGGCTCACGCTGAAGCAGGAGGAGCTCCGGCGCCAGGGGCACGCGCTCGAGTTCCGCATCTACGCCGAGGACCCGGTCCGGTTTCTCCCCAGCCCCGGCCCCCTGAACGTGTTCCGTCCACCGGCGGGGGAGGGCATCCGGGTGGACGCGGGTTACTCCGAGGGCGGGGTGGTGACTCCGTACTACGATCCGCTGTTGGCCAAGCTCATCGTCTCCGGCAAGAGCCGAGCGGAGGCCATCCAGCGTTCGGAGGACGCGCTCCAGCGCTTCGAGATCCAGGGCCTGAAGAACAACGTCCCGCTGCACCTGCGCATCGTGCGGGACCGGGCGTTCCAGGCCGGCGAGCTGGACACCCACTTCCTGGAGCACCACGCGAAACCCTGAACCGAGGAGCCCCTGACGATGGACGTCCCCGCCCACATCACCGGCACCGTCTGGAAGGTCGAGGTCTCCGTGGGCCAGACGGTGGCCGCCGGCGACGTTCTGGTGATCCTCGAGTCGATGAAGATGGAGATGCCCGTCGAGGCACCCGAGGCCGGGACGGTGAAGGAGATCCGCTGTCAGCCGAACCAGCCGGTGAACGAGGGCGACGTTCTGGTCGTGCTGGGGCCGTGACCTCCGACGGGCGGCTGGAACGCTCCTGGTTGCCCGGCGGTGTCCGGGTTCTGACCCTGGAGCGGCCGCACCGGCGCAACGCGCTCACTCCTTTCCTGCTGGACGCGCTCGCCGAGGCGCTGGCGCCGGACCCCGCCGTTCGCGCGCTGGTGCTCGAGGCTCGCGGTCCGGCGTTCTGCGCCGGCTACGACCTGGCCCAGCTCGGAGAGGACGCCGCGGCGGCCCGTTCGCCCGACGCGCGGATCCAGGAGGTCCTGGCGATGCTGGAGGCGCACCCGGCACCGAGCGTGGCCGTGGTGCACGGGGCAGCGTTCGGCGCGGGATGCGAGCTGGCCTGTGCCTGCGATTTCCGGATCGGGATGCCGGACACCGTCCTCTGCATGCCACCGGTGCGACTGGGCGTGGTGTACGCGCCGGATGGGGTCTGGCGGGTGGCGCGGCTCGTCGGGGTCCAGCGCGCCCGCTGGATGTTCCTCACCGCGTCCGAGGTGAACTCGGCGGAGGCCCTCGCCTGGGGATTGCTCGACGTGGTGACCGACGATGCCGGGCCGAAGGCGCATGCGCTCGCGGCGACGCTCGCCTCGGGAGCACCGCTGGCCCTGGCGGGGCTGCGCCGGACGTTCCGGGCGCTGGGGCGTGCCCCGCTCGATCCGTCCGACCGGGAAGAGCTGGAGCGGCTGCGCGCCGAGGCGTTTGCGAGCGAGGACGCGCACGAGGCGAGGACCGCGATGCGGGAGAAGCGGCCGCCTCGATGGAAGGGACGCTGACTTCCCGGGGCGCGGCCCCGAAGCGCCGGGGCGGACACGAGGGCCAGCGTGCTGGGAATGCTGCCGCGGCGGGAGCCCGCGCGTCGAACGCTCAGAGGCTAAAGCAAGGACTCGACACCGAGCGAACCCCAGCAACGACGATTCGAGTTGAGCGGGTCAGGCGGGTCGGCTCGTCGCCCCGCGCCGTGGGCGACGAACGTGCGACGATCAGCCGGTCGATGCCGGGTCGTCACGCGATCGACTCCTGCTTCCAGAAATGCAGGAGCACCGGGAGAGGAAAGCGATGCCTCGTCATGAGTGGATCGTCGGGCCCACGGCGTCGGGATAGAACTGGGGCGCTTCGCGACGATCGAACATCCCGTAGTCGCGCACGATCCGCACCCGACGGAGGCGCGCTCCCTCGGGCAGCCGGACCTGGTGCTCAAAGCCTTTCGCTGCCGCCTCGTCTCGCCAGGAGAGCAGCAGGATGACGTCGCCGGGAGTGAGCACGGCGTCGAAGACGTCCCAGGCGACGAGCCCGGAAGCCGTGGCGACGAGGCCCAGCGCTCCCGCCACGTCCTCGGCAGAGGTGGCCTTCACCCACTCGGGCGGGCGCCTAGTGTCGACCAGCACGGCCGTCGTTGCCTCGCCGACCTCCGTCTCATCCTGCCGCTGCTCCACGAGACTGCAGCCAGAAGGCAAGCGAGTGTCCGCCGTCACCTGGCCCACGCGCAGGTGGTAGTCGCTGAAGACCTCGCTGCGCCCCCGCTCCTGGATGCCGTGGTGCTGCGCGTGCGTGCGCCAGCGCACCACCGCCTTCTCGTCGCGCCAGCTCGAGAGCGAAAGCAGCCACCCTTCGCGCGTCAGGCTCCGGTAGCGGACGTTGTCCACGAACCCGTCGATCTTCTCGAGCTCGGGGCGAAGCGCCTTCGCGTAGCCCAGGTACGCGTCCCACTTCTCCGGGCGGGGATGTACCTCGAAGATGACGGAGAACATCGGTGCTGCTCCTCAGATCGCCGCGATGCACTCGATCTCGATGTCGAATCGAAACGGCCAGGCCGGCACGTTCACGAAGGTACGGGCGGGAGGATCCTTCGGGAAGTACCGGGCGTAGATCGCATTGACCCTCGCGAACGCCTCGGCCGAGGTGCAGTAGACGGTGCACTTCACGACCTTCTCCAGGGACGAGCCAGCGGTCTCGACACAGCGCTTCAGCTGTTCGAGGACGATCTCCGTCTGCCGCTCGAGGGGCGCGTCCACGATCTCGCCGGTCTCCGGGTCGAACGGCGGCAGCCCCGAGACGTGAATCGTGTCCCCGTGGCGAATCACCACCGAGGCCGGTGCCTTCCTTCGTTCCAGGAACGTCGACAGCGGCTCCACACGGATGACCTCTCGCTTCATGGCTCTGGCTCCTTCCGACGTCACTGCGATCGCCGGTGGGTGAAGGCTGAGCACGGAGCAGGAGAGACAAGCTTCGGCAGCGGCCGAATCGAGGATCGCGGACCCCGTCCCACGCCAAGGCCGGTCATCGCCGGTGGGCGGAGATGCAGGTGAAGGGGATCTCCATCTGGAGTGCGTCCCGGTCCAGAAAACCGGGCAGGGCGCGGAAGACCGCCGGCCGTGCGTCCTCCGGCACGATCGCCCGCCACGGCTCGAGGAACGCGAGCCGGATGAAGTGGTGCCGGAAGAGCGCCTCCGCGCTCGCGAAGGCCCAGCGGAACGCGTGCGTGCTCGCGTCCTCGACGTGGAAGCCGGCCCCGCGAGTCAGCGCTACCAGCTCCTCGGCCGGCCGGCGCCGGGCCCGGATGTGCTCGGCGATGCGGCGCTGCCCGTCGGTCACCCCCGCCTCGTCCAGCGCCCGGCCGAGCGCGGCGTAGAACTCGGACATCGTGCCCGGCAGATTGGCGGTGAAGACCAGCTGGGCGCCGGGGCGGGCCAGGCGCGCGCAGACCTCGAGCGCGCGCGGAAGGTCCGCCACGTTGTTCAGCCCGTTGTTGGAGACGATGAGATCGATGGACGCGGGCTGCAGCTGCAACGACTCCACGGTCGTGACGTGCAGGGTGACCGTCCCCTCCAGACCCCAGGCGCGGACCTTCGTCCGGATCCGCTCCATCGCCGGCGCCCAGGGGTCCACGCCGTGGAGGTGAACACCTGGCCCGAGCCGCTCCGCCAGCTCGAGAAGCGGGAACCCCGTTCCGCATCCCACGTCCAGGACGGTCAGCCCGGGACGAAGCTCCACGGCGTCGAGCAGTGGAATCCCGAATGGTGCGGACCAGATCGGGAGCTCGTCGTAGAGCGCGACCGTCGCCGGATCGGTCAGATCCGCCGGCGCTGCCTCCCAGGGCTCCACGCGCTCCGCTCCGACCGTCTCTGGCGCCGCCGAACAGCTCCGCCATCCGGAGCCGCAACGCCGAGGCAATCTTGTACAACGAGCTGATCGACGCGCTCGATTCGGCTCGCTCGATCTGGCTCAGGAGCGAGACCGACAGGCCCGTCCGCCGGGCGAGCTGCTTCAGCGTCAGCTCCTGAGACTTTCGCGCCTCACGGATGGTGCGGCCGATCGCCCGGTGCAGCTCGGCCTCCGGATCCTTGGAGAGGCCCTTCTTCGCCAGGGCCGACTCCACCGCCGCCAGGAGCTCCTCGGGCTCCACCGGCTTCTTCACGTAGTCGGACGCCTGCGCCTTGAGCGAGGCGACGGCGGTCTCCACGGCGGGGTGCGCAGTGGCGACGATGACCGCGATGTCCGAGTCGTAGCCGCGGATCTTCTCCAGCAGCTCGGTTCCGGACATCTGCGGCATCATCATGTCCAGGATGACCAGGTGAAAATCTTCCGCGCGCAGCCGGTCCATCACCTGCGTCGGATCGGTCAGCGCAACGACCTCGTAGCCCGCCTTCGTCA
>JBKPMY010000151.1:0-7104 GCA_046732375.1 Myxococcota bacterium | reverse complement strand
CCCATGAGCTGCTTGGGGGTGATGGTGACGAAGGCGCGGGGCTCCACGTGACTGATCGCCGCGCGGTAGGATTGGTTCACCACGACCACCACGTCCTCCCAGGCCCGGTCACTCTCGTTGGAGAGGACGTAGGCAGGGTGCTCGGGCTGCTCGCCCATGATCAGCCGCGCTCCCAGCGAGCGGCTCGGGCCGAGGATCGTGGGCGCCCCCGGGCAGGCCACGAACACACCGGCCACGCTCAGCACCACCCAGGCGCCGAGGATGGCCGCCTTGACCTTGAAGTACCGGTCGGCGTTGCGGAAGTCCTCCCAGGTCTCCCGGAGGATGGCCATCACGTTCAGGGCGGTGCTCTCGGCCCCTGCGCGGAGCCGCGTCTGGAGCGGGAGCCCGTCCTCGTCCAGCTCGACCTCCTCCCCACGGGTCGCACTCACCGAACGCCCGGCGAGCAGCGCGGCTTGGTGGGGCGGCAAGTTCCGTCCGGGTGGTCGCATGCGGCCGGAGGTGAGTCTACACGAGACGAATCCAGCGGCCCGCCCTGTCCGGCCGCGGTCCCTGGTGCTGTAGTCCGTTCCAGCGCGTCCGAATGACCGAAGGGAGCCCCCGCGCCGTGGCCGTGAAGGAGGTCTACATCGTCGCCACCGAGGAGGCCGAGCCGCTCGGCCCGGAGGCGATCGGGGAGGCGTTCGAGACCGACGAGGTCACGGTGGAGCTGGACGAGGCGCCGGGGAGCTTCCGGCTCCGCTCGGCCGAGGCGGAGATCGCGGTCCGGTTCGAGGCCCTGGAGGCGCCCCTGGGCTGGACGCCGGAGCTCCTCAACGGCAGCGAGGCGGCCCACGCCCGGCTCCGGCGAGCCCGGGGTCTCTATCGGCTCGGGTACGACACGCCCCCCGGCAGTCAGCCGACCGTGGGGGTCTTCGAGGCCCTCTGGTGCGCCCGGGGCCTGCTCGAGAAGCGGGAAGGCGTCCTGGTCGACGCGAGCGCCTTCAAGGTCCACGAGGAGGAGGACGTCCGGGAGATCACCGAGCTGGACTTCGACATTCGCGACCACGTCACCCTGCACCCGGTACCGACCGCGCCCGGCGACGCGCCCCTCTGGGTGCACTCGCACGGGATGGCAAAGTTCGGGCAGAACGACGTGGAGATCTTCCAGCTCTCCGAGCAGGACCTGCTCCCGGCGGAGAGCTTCCTCCACGAGCTCTGCACTGACCTCGCCTTCGGCGAGGGACCCACGCCGCGGATTCCGATGGAGACCAGCAACGGCGAGGCGTTCATGCTCGTCTCGTCGGAGGAGGCCCGGCACGGCATCCTGCGCGTCTCGCCCGACACCTTCGAGGGTCACGAGGGCGAGTACTGGACCGTCGTCTCCCCGGAGGGGCGGCACACCACCTCCGAGCTGCTCCGGCCCTACCGCAGCCGGTTCGAGCAGGAGGATCCCAGCCGCTCCGAGGCGCTGGCCTCCCAGGCGGCGCGGCTGCGGCCGGCGTTCAAGGCGCGCTTCCACCGCCGGGGGCTCATGGAGCCGCTCACCTTCCTGGTCCGCGCGCCGTTCGAGACGCACCCCGACGGCGAGGCGGTCCAGGAGAACCTCTGGCTCGAGGTGCTGGCCTGGGAGGAGGCCCGGATCACCGGGAAGCTGGTGGACGGGGCCGCCCAGACCACCGAGTGGCGGAAGGGCGCGGCGGTTGAGATCGACGAGGACAGCGTCAACGCCGTGGCCATGGGTCGTGACGGGCGGCCGCTCGACGACGAGGAGATGCAGGGCGTGCTCCTCGCGGAGCGCCCGAGCTGATGCAGATCCGGCTCTCCGACGAGGTCGAGCAGGCCCGGGCCAGTGGCACCCCGATCGTCGTCCTCGAGTCCTCGGTCATCGCCCAGGGCCTGCCGCATCCGGTCAATCTGGAAGCAGCGCGGGTCTGCGAGGAGGCCGTGCGCCAGGCGGGCGCCGTGCCGGCGGTGGTCGCCGTGGTCGACGGGGTGGTGCGCTGCGGGCTCTCGGCCGACGAGGTCCGGCGACTCGCCTCGGGCACCGAGCAGCGGTGGAAGGTGGGGGTGGGGGAGCTGGCCTCGGCGGTGCTCCAGAAGGCGACCGGCGGGACGACGGTGAGCGCCACCTGCGCCGTGGCCGCAGCATGCGGGCTGCCCCTGTTCGCCACCGGGGGGATCGGCGGCGTGCACCGGGGCGAGGGCGGCGACGTCTCGGCGGACCTCGCCGCGCTGGCCCGGTACCCGGGGATGGTGGTGTGCGCCGGGGCGAAGAGCGTGCTGGACCTCCCGCGGACGCTCGAGGCGCTGGAGGCGCTCGGCGTGCCGATCCTCGGGTACGGGACGAGCGAGTTTCCCGCCTTCTACGCCGACCGCTCCGGGCTCCGCCTCGAGCACCGGGCCGACACACCGGAGCTCGCCGCCGAGGCGCTCCACGCGCAGCGCGACCGGCTTGGGCTCCCCCAGGCCATCGTCCTCACCGTCCCGCCCCCCCTCGAGGTGGCGCTCGACAGAGACGAGCTCGATCGCGCGCTGGTGGCCGCCGAGGTCGAGGCGACGCGGCAGGGCGTCAGCGGGAAGGCGGTGACGCCGTTCCTGCTCGCGCGGCTGGTCGAGGCGACCGGCGGGCGCACGCTCCGGGCGAACGTGGCGCTGCTGTCGATGAATGCCCGGGTGGCCGGGGAGGTCGCCGTGGCCTACGCGAAGCTGACCAGCGGGACGCCCGTCGGGCGGGTGGGGTCGTGAGCCCGGGCGGAACGGACTGGATGCTCCTCAGCCGCTGCCCGAGCGTCGGACATGCGGAGCTACTGCTCGCCGCTCTAGGAAAGCGCGGGCTCGGCGGCGAAATCCGCGGCCGACACCTCACCGCACTCGAGGCGGCTCCGGTGGAGGTCTGGGTGCAGGCGCGGAACGCGCAGCCGGCGAACGAGGTACTGATGGAGATGGAGCAGCAGGCAGATGAGTCGAGCGTCGAATGTCGCGGCTGTGGGGAGGAGAATCCCGCGAACTTCGAGACCTGCTGGTCGTGCCGAGTCGTGCTTCCGATCGACGGGCGATAGGCTCCTACGGGACGGCGGCTTTCAAGGTGGGGAGGCCGTGCCTCCAACTACCGGCCTGCGCGGGCGCGGGCTCTCGAGGCGCCGCCTCGCGTCGAGGCAGAACCCCGACTCCAGCAGCGGTTGATCCGGAGCGGTCGGACCGGAGCCTGCCGGGGGGAGCGGCGTCAGGCCACGAGAGGCAATAGCAACAACTCGCACGCGGAGGTGAAACCGTGAACGACCATTCGCGTGCTTGGCGCGCCACGTCCCGCACCCGACGTCGAAGTTGTGGCTATAGCCTCTCGTGAGCTTCGAGCGCTCGGCCGGGCGGGTTGGTGGTCGAGAACGGTCTGATCCCGGTGATTCGTCGCGCCACCGGATCGGCTCGCGCGCCTGCGATCGCCGGCCTGAGGTGCTCATGACTTCGCTCGAGAGGGCGCGTCCAGGCACCTCGGAGTCTGAGGCGAAACTTCGTGGGTTCGCGGGCTCTCGGCCTGCAAGCTTCCGCTTGCGGGAGCTGCCGGACTCGGCCCCCGAACCGGATTGACGCCGGCCACGCGGCGCGCCCACGCTCCGGCGCGATGCTCTGCCGGAGGCGAACATGAAGGGCGACGACCATTCCCTCGAGGTGGCGGTCATCCAGGCCTCGACTCCGCTGTTCGACTCGGCGGCCGCGGTGGACAAGGCCTGCCGCCTCATCACCGAGGCCGGAGCCTCGGGTGCCCGGCTCATCGTCCTCCCCGAGGCGTTCATCGGCGGCTACCCCCGTGGCCTGGGCTTCGGAACCGTCGTCGGCAGCCGGAGCCGTGAGGGCAGGGAGCTCTTCGCGCGGTACCACGAGGGCGCCCTGGAGATCCCTGGCCCCGGCGTCGCCAGGCTGGGCGCTGCCGCCGCGCGCGCCCGCGCTTTCGTCGGCGTCGGCGTGGTCGAGCGCGAGGCCGGGCACCCCGGAACGCTCTACTGCACGCTCCTCTACTTCGGACCCGACGGAACCCTCGTGGGGCGCCACCGGAAGCTCAAGCCGACCGCCGCCGAGCGCCTGGTCTGGGGAGAGGGGGACGCCTCGGGCCTGACCGTCCTCGAGACACCGTTCGGCCGGATCGGCGGCCTCATCTGCTGGGAGAACTACATGCCGCTCGCCCGCGTCGCGCTCCAGCGGCAGGGCGTCACCATCCACCTCGCTCCCACGGCGGATGCCCGGCCCGGATGGCAGTCGACCATGGTCCACATCGCGCTCGAGAGTCGTGCCTTCGTGCTCGGCTGCAACCAGGTCACCACCAAGCGGGACTACCCGCCCGAGCTGCTCGATCTCCCGGAGATCGCGGCCCTCCCCGACGTCCTCTGCCAGGGCGGAAGCGTCGTCGTCTCTCCTCTGGGGGAGGTCCTCGCCGGACCCGTCTGGGACGAGGAGCGCATCCTCCGGGCACGGCTCGAACTCCGCGAGATCGCCCGCGCCCGCTTCGACTTCGACCCCGCGGGCCACTACGCGCGCCCGGACGTGTTCCGCTTCGACGTCCCCGGTGCCCCCGAGCCAGTGCGCTGCGATGGAGGGACCGCCGAGACCGCGTCGGCGGCGCCTGGAGCTCGACCCCCCTCGACGCTGGCTTCGACAGCGCCATCGCCAGCCGCCGCGCGTCCGAGCCGCCGCGGAACGCCTGGTACAGGGCGCCGGCGGCGACCACCCGCTTCACGACCTCGAGGCTCGATGCGCTGAGCGACGAGCGGAGTGCGAGGCCACGCCGGGCGTCGACGCCGACCTGGGGCGCGCGTGGAGGCCCCCAGCTCGGAGAGCAGCCCTGCCTGAGGCTTGCCCGAATCGAGCGCTCCGGCGGCCCGCATGGGGGAGTAAGAGCATGCTCCGGTGCGCCTGCTCTCGACGACCCAGCGCGAGCCAACTCGCGGCCGTTTCGCCGGCCGCCGGGCCTCGTTCGGCCGCGCGGTCCGGATGGGGACCACGCTGGTCCTGCTCCTGGGCGCACCCGCACGCAGCGCGATGCCCGAGGCGCCGGAGGAGTCGAGGTCCCTCCGGGCGCTGAGGACCTCCAGCCCGGTCTTGACCGGTGACCTCCAGGCCATGCTCGAGCGGCGGATGATCCGGGTCCTCGTTCCCTCGAGCCGCACCCTGTTCTTCGTCGACCGGGGGCACGAGCGGGGCGTGACGGCGGACGTCGTCCGGGCGTTCGAGCAGTTCCTGAACGAGAAGTACAAGAAGCGCCTGGGGAAGCGGCCGCTGACCGTGGCCCTTCTTCCGACACCCCGCGATCAGCTGTTCTCCGGAGTGGCCGACGGACTCGGTGACATCGCGGCAGGAAACATCACCATCACCGAGCTCCGTCGGACGCAGGTCGACTTCGTGCCCCAGACCGGGCGCGCCGCGATGACCGAGGTGGTGGTGACCGGACCCGCATCCCCTCCGGTGTCCAGCCTCGAGGCCCTCTCCGGGCGCACGGTCGAGCTGCGGCGCTCGAGCAGCTACGCCGAGAGCCTCGAGGCGCTCAATGCGCGGCTCGCGGCGCAGGCCCTTCCTCCGGCGAACCTGGTCTACCTCCCGGAAGCACTGGAGGACGAGGACCTGATGGAGATGCTCGACGCGGGGCTGCTCGAGCTGATCGTGATCGACGCCTGGAAGGCGCGGATCTGGGCCACGGTTCTCCCGCATATCCGGGTGCGCGAGGACCTGACGGTGCGGGGCAACTGCGAGGTGGGCTGGGCGGTCCGGAAGGGCAGCCCCGAGCTGACAGCCGTGCTCGCCGAGTTCTTCACCCGGACGTCGCGCAACTGGGGTGGGTTCGACTCGAGGATTGCCAGCTTCCAGCGCCGCATCCGCCATCTGGTGGCCAGCGAGCGCACCGAGGAGCGCCGGAGATTCGAGGTCACCCGGGCGCTCTTCGAGAAGTACGGCCCCCGATACGGGTTCGACCCCCTGATGCTCACCGCGCAGGGCTTCCAGGAGTCCCGCCTGCGCCAGGAAGCCCGCAGCCACGCGGGAGCCATCGGGGTGATGCAGCTGATGCCCTCGACCGGCGCGGAGATGAAGGTCGGCGACATCCGGTCGCTCGAGCCCAACATCCACGCCGGGGTCAAGTACATGAGCCAGCTCGTGACCCGCTACTTCCCCGAGGCCAATTTCGACTCGCAGAACCGCGCGCTGTTCGCCTTCGCCAGCTACAACGCCGGCCCGGGAGCCATCGCCCGGCTGCGCCGCGAGGCCGGTCGCCGGCGGCTCGACCCGGATCGATGGTTCGACCAGGTCGAGCTGGTGGTGGCCGAGCGGATCGGGATCGAGACCACCACCTACGTGCGCAACGTCTACAAGTACTACGTGGGCTACAGCTTGATGGTGGATGCCGAGGAGCGCCGTCGGTCCTCGCGCGAGGAGATGCAGCGCGCGCGGGCCCGTCCGGAGTGAGCCGCCGGGACCGCGTTCAGAACTCGATCCCCGACGACGCCGGCTTCGGCAGCGTCATCGCCAGCCGCCGCGCGTCCGAGCCGCCGCCGTAGAACGACTGGTACAGGTAGTCGTCGGCGACGACCTGCTTCACGTAGGCCCGGGTCTCCTTGAAAGGCATCGACTCGACGAAGAGGTCCACCGGCATCGAGCCGATCTCGCTGGTCCACTTGAGGGTGACCGTGGGCCCGGCGTTGTACGCCGCCGCGATCAGCACCGGGTGCACGAAGCGCTTCGCCAGCTGGCCGACGTACCAGGCCGACAGGTCCAGGTTCAGCTCCGGCCGGTAGAGCTCGTCGGGCTCGGGTGGATCGCGCTGCAGCTCCCGTGCGATGGCACTCGCGGTCCGGGCCATCAGCTGCATCAGCCCCCGGGCGCGGGCCGCGCTCAGCCGGTCGGGCCGGAACGCGCTCTCCCGGCGCATGATCGCGTACAGCAGCGAGGAGTGGACCCCCTGTGCCCGCGCCGTCTCGTCCACGTGGCTCACGTAGGGTCGCGGGTAGAGCAGGGCGAGCGCCGCCGGATCCTTCTGTGCGTAGGCCTTTCCCCAGAGGAGCCGGTTGGCGAGGTGGTACCCCGCCCAGGCCTCGCCGACCCGCGCCAGCGCCGTGCCCACCCGCAGCGCCGCATCCGGGG
>JBKPMY010000150.1:0-14002 GCA_046732375.1 Myxococcota bacterium | reverse complement strand
GCCCCACGAGCTTCGAGGGCGTGGGCGGCGCCGCTGAGCGGAACGTGCCTCGCCCGGCCACGAGGACCAGCTCCACGGAGGGGATGCTCGGACTCGCTTCGACCACGGTGGACAGGCGATGACGCTCTCCGGGCGCAAGGCGAGCGTCATCCTCGGAGCGACCGCGGTGGCGGCGACCATCGGTGCCGCCTGCCTTCCGCGCATCCCTCAGGACCCGGACTATCACCTGTTCGCCGACGCGCGTGCCGTCCTCGGCGTCCCCGAGCGGGCTGAACGTGCTGTCCAACCTGGCGTTCGCCGTCGTGCCGCTCGCCGGCCTCGTCCTGCTGCGCCGCGGTGGAGCAGTGATCCGGGAGTCCGGCGAGCGATGGGCGTGACAGGTCTTCTTCGTCGGCATCGCTGGCCAAGGGCACCGAGCTCACCGACGCCGAGATCTTCCACGGGACGGGCCGTCTGGTCAGCGGGCACACCCTGAAGCATCTCCTCGCCGCAGCTGCAGTGGGAATGCTGGCCACGATGCTCGCCCGGCGTCGGCCGTTCACGCTCCCGCCAGACGCGCTCTGGATATCACCTGGACCGGGAGTCCGCCCCGGGGCCGCAGCGTGACGCTGGCGTCCGGAAGGACCGGCGCTGGTCCGGCGGCGACGAAACGCCAGCGGCTGGCGAGCGTTGCGAGCACCAGCATCGCCTCGGTCCAGGCGAACCCCTCGCCGACGCAGGCGCGAGTGCCGGCTCCGAAGCCAATGAAGGCGTGGCGGTGGCGGGCGGCGCGGGCCTCCGGCGTCCAGCGACCGGGAATGACCCGCTCCGGCTCTGGCCAGAACCGCGCATCCCGGTGCAGCACCCAGGGACACACCACCGCGATGGTCCGGGGCGGCAGCACGGCTCCGCCGGTGAGCGGCAAGGGCTCGAGCACGCGGCGCCCGAGGACCCAGGCTGGCGGGTAGAGACGGAGGGACTCGCCGACCACGCCGCGGGTCACGGGCAGCGAGTCGAGGTCCTCCGCGGCAGGAAGGCGTCCGGCAAGGACCTGGTCCAGCTCACCGTGGAGCGCGCGTTCCACGTCTGGATGCGTGGCGAGCAGGTGGAAGGCCCAGGTGAGCGCGAGCGCGGTCGTCTCGTGTCCCGCGAGGAGCAGGGTCATCACCTCGTCCCGCACTGCTCGATCGTCGAACAGACCAGCCTCGCGGGCATCGAGCAGCCGACCGAGGAGATCCTCCCGGCCCGAGGCTCCGTGTCGCGCGACCAGCGAGCTGACGGCCGCCTCGAGCTCGGCACGCGCTGCGCGGAACCGGCGAGCGCGAGGAAGAGGCAACGCCAGCAGGAGCCCACCGAGCGGGAGGGAGAGGCTCCGGAACGCGCCGAGCGCCTCGGTCAACGCGTCACCGATGCGCCTGGCGTCGGCCGTCAGGTCGGCCCCGAAGAGCGCCTCGGCCACGATGCCCAGCGTCAGCTGCATCATCATCCGGGCCAGGTCGACCGGCTCGCCGTCCCGGAGCGCGTCGGAGCAGGCGCGGGCCTGTCGCACCATGCCGGGGACGTAGCGGAGCAGCTCGGTCCTGTGGAATGCGGGCTGGATCCGGCGGCGGTGCTCCAGGTGAACGGGTCCCTCGCTGGTGAGCAGCCCGTCCCCGAGCAGAACCCGGGTGCTCCGCAGCGCCGGCCCCTTCTCCACCTTCGAGGCGTGGGTCAGGAGCAGGTCCCGGACGTGATCGGGGTTCCCGAGCAGCACCAGGCGCCGGCCGGGGACCCGGAAGTGGGCGAGGTCACCGCGCTCTCTCTGGATGCGGGTGAAGAAGCCGAGCGCGTCGCGACGGAGCCCCAGGAAGTCCCGCCCGGGCAGCGAGAGCTTCGGGGTGGCCGGGGCGTTCATGGTCGGCGGCGTGCGAAGCTGCATGGGAGAGATCAAGACTCCGGAGCGCCATTCGGGCAAGCCGCCCGGGCAGACCCCTCACCGAGCGACGAACGCGTAGTACTCGGACGCCGTCGGTGCGTGCTCCCAGAGATCGTTGTGACCCGCACCTTCGATCCGGACGAAGCGCGCGCGGGGGAACCTTCCGGCGAGTGCCTTGCCGAGCGCGAAGGGAACGACCTCGTCGCGATCGCCGTGCAGGACCAGGACGCGATGGTGGATCCCGGGCGCGAGCGACTCCGAATCGAAGCGGTCGCGCATGAGCAGCCGGACCGGGAACAGGCGAAGGATGCCGCTCGTCGCCACCGCGGGCAGCGATGTGTACGGCGAGAGAAGCACCGTCCTCGTGCCCCATCCTCTCGACGCGAGCAGGACCGCGACTCCCGTTCCGAGCGACTGACCGCTCAGGACGACGCGCTCTGGAGAGACGCCCATCGTCGTGGTCAGGTGCTGGAGCGCCTCTTCGGCCGCGGCCACGATTCCTTCCTCGGACGGGCCGCCCGCGGCACCGGGGTAGCCGGGATACTCGACCGCCGCAAAGGAGACGCCTCGGCGGGCGAGCTCCTCGCCGAGCCACGCCTCGGAGGCGATCTGCTCGCCGTTTCCGTGGAAGTGCACCACGACCGGGCCGGTCCCTTCCGCTGGTCGCCAGAGCATCGGCGTTCCACCGGGAACCTGGAGGATCTTCCCCTGGCCGACGGGGGCCGCCGCCTTCCGCGGTGCTGGGAAGAGCAACGCCCGCTGCAGGAGGAACAGGAGCGCGCCGAGCCCGAGATAGGTCAGGCCCACCACCGTCGCGAACGTCAGCATGCGGCGTCGGAGCATCCGCCTCCTCACCACAGGAAGGGAATGAGGGCTCGCCGCTCGGGCGGGTAGTTCGTGAATTGCTCGCGGTACCAGCGATGGTTGGCGAGGGCACGCGGCGCGAGGTTGGCGAAGGTGAAGAGGGCGAAGGCCCACGCCGCCAGCGTCCCGGCCGCGAGCGCGAACCCCACCCACTCGATGATCTCGCCCAGGTAGTTCGGGGCGCTCACGTACGCGAAGCCACCGCCGAGCGGCACCCTGTATCCGCTCTCGCCCGGTCCCCGGAGCCGGCGAAGCAGGTGGTCGGAGTGCACGTTGAGCAGGAGTCCCATGACGAAGAGGATTGCTCCGGCGAAGAACGCGATGTCGAAGGGCCGGTCGATCAGCGCCGCCGCGTTTCCGGTCGCGTTCAGCGCGTTGAAGAGGTTGGCCAGGATCACGGTCAGCAGCGCCTGCCGTTTCCCCGAGCCGCGGAGCAGCAGGGAGAAGACGAAGGTCCGCTGCAGGTAGTGGAGCAGCCACAGCCCTCCCAGGACCGTCACCATGGGCGTGCCGAACCGTGGGTTGGCGATCCAGACCGCGGCGAAGAGGACGACCGACGGCCACTCCATCGCCACCCACCCGAGCCGGGATCCGAGCGCCGGTCCCCAGCCGGGGCGAAAGTGCCGCCCGTACGGCGCGGTCACGAAGAAGAGCAGGGGAAACACCGCCGCCGCTGAGAACAGGACGATCCACGGCGCAGTGCGCGCGAACGGCTGGATCCAGGTCCAGAACGAGCTCATCACGGGCGGGACGCAGGCTACCGGATGGAGGCGTCCCCGGAACGGTCGAGGTGAACGCGACCAGGCAGCCGCTTGTGCAACGGCCCCCGGCCTGACCTGGGTCCGCTCCAGTGCCTCGGTCGAGGCCCCTCGCACGCCGACGCGGGGCCGCTCGCGACCGGCTCTCCGCCGAGTCCCCGCCGAAAGCTCAGTTGGTCTTGGTCTTCGCCGCCGGTCCGCTCGCCGCAGCTCGCGCCTTCTCCGAGGGGACGAACTCCTCCATCACTGCCCGGAGCCGCAGGTCGGGCGGCAGGAGACCCTGGGCGAGGATGAAGTCGTTGAATCGCTGGCGGTCCAGCCGCCCACCGAGCGCGAGCTCGGCGCGCTGGCGCGTCTCGAGCATCGACTGGTACCCCACGAAGTAGGACGTCGCCTGGCCCGGGGCCCGGAAGGTGTACCGGTCCACCTCCTGCTTGGCCATGCCCTCGGACAACACCACGTCCTCCATCAGGACCCGCCGGGCCTCCTCGGGCCCGATCTGCCCGAGGTTCACCATGGGATCGAGGAACGCCCGCGCCGCGCGCAGCATCCGGTGCTGCAACGATGCCAGCTGCCCGTCGAGCGGAAGATGCGGCTTCATCTCCGCCTCGGCGTACAGCGCCCAGCCCTCGACGTTGGCGCTGTTGAAGGCGAAGACTGCTCGCGCGACGGACACGCCGTTCTCGATCATCCGGGTGAACTGCAGCTCGTGACCCGGTCGGGCCTCGTGCACGGTGAGGGTCCAGGTGGCCGCGTCGAACGTGAAGTCGTCGGTGCGGAGGTCCTTCTGACCCGGCGCGCCGGGCGTGGCGAGCGGGAGGACGAACTCGCCGTACTCGCCGGTGTTCCCGATCAGGCGGGGCGGATCCATGTGCGGGGCCGGCTGCATGGCCGATTCGGCCTCGGAGGCGAGACGGATGCTGGCCTTCCGCTGGGGGAGCGTGATCACGTGCTCGCGCCGGGCGATGTCCTCCAGCGCAGCCAGCCTCTTGGTGTACAGCGGAAGGATGTCGGCGTTCTTGAGCTGCTTCTTCTTCAGCGCCCGGAGCACTGCGCGGTAATCGCTGTTCGGCGGAAGGTTGTGCGCCTTGGCGATCAGCGGCGCCAGGGCATTCATCTCGTTGCGGATCTCGGAGAAGGAGATCAGCGCGGCGCGGAGCACGGCCTCGGGCGAGGCGTTCACCCCGAAGTTCCGGAGATAGACCGCGTAGAGCTCGGGCGGCAGGCGGGCCTCTGAACGGCATCGGGGAAGAATCTCCGTGGTCACCCAGGCGTCGTACGCGGCCATCTGTTCCCCGAGCTTCGCCAGCGCCGGCTCGTACCCGGTCAGCCCGGCCTTCTTGAACAGGTCACCGATGCCGGCCACCAGCCGCTTGCTGTCCCCGAGCGCCTGGTCCACCTCGGGGCGGAAGGGACCGATGAGCTTCTTGTCGCCGAGCTTCTCGACGGTCCGGGCCTTGGCCAGCTCGGTGATCGGCGTGCTCCCCGCCTCGAGGCCGGCGTAGCGCCGCAGCCGCACCAGCGCCGCGGCCTGCCGCTCCTTCGGAATGCGGGGGTCGAGCAGGGCGAAGATTCCACCGAACGCGGTGCGGGCCGGAGTGAAGAAGGGGAGGAGCAGCGCGTCCTCGAGCTTGCTGGCGTCGATCTTTCGGTTGGCGTTGTCGATGAGGATCTGGATGTCCTCGCGGACCTTCGCCTCGCGGGTCGCCGGGAGCTTCGCCTGGAGCTCCTTCGCCGCGGCCTCCAGGGCCGCCCGGTTGCGCTCGCTGAAGCTCGGCCCCAGGTCCAGCACCTTGTCGTCCACGCCCTCCACGCCCAGGCGCTGGGCACCCTCGGGGGCGAACTGGGCGATGACCCTCAGCATGGGCTGGGCCACGGCGTCGCTCTCCCGGACCCACTCAGGGACGGGCGCGGCGAGCGCCGGAAGGGCGGCGAGCACCAGCAGCAGGGGCCAGGGGCGAATGCGCATGTCAGCTCCGGAGAGTGTGGAGGCCAGGTTCTGGTCGAAAGCCGCCGTGGCCGCCAGCACAAGGCAGCCAAGTGACGGTGCCCGTGCTGCGCAGAGCTTTTCCGGGAGCTCGCTCACCCGCTCGGTCTGCCCGTGGAGCAACGGGTCGTGCAGGACAAGCCGGGCACCTTTCGAGACCTCACCCATTGCCCGCTGTGCGGCACGCGGGGCACGGGCTCCGCGCGGACGCCGATCCTGCCTCACGACGTATCCCGTAACGAGGTGTCTGGCACCTCTTCGGTGGCACCTCTCCGGGGCGCCGACACGAGTCGGTCACGACGTGTCGGTAACGAGGTGTCTGGCACCTCTCCGGGGGCACCGCTCCGGGGCATCTCCGGCTGGCCCGCGGAACCTCCGTGCGTTCCGGCAGGGTCGTACTTCCGCGCTGGTGACGGCACAGCCGGTTGAAGCCCCCCGCGACACAGATCCCGGCCACCCCGTTGCACGCGGCGCATCATTTCGTGACCCGCTGGCCGTCGTTTCGCGGACTTCCGCGCTGGCTTCAGGAGTGCAATCGAGACCGTTGTCATGAAGCGCCCCCTTCTCCAGCTCGCAAGCGTCATCCTGGCGGGGCGCCACTGCCACCCGCTCGGCCTGCTCCTGGCGGGGTTGCTCTTCGTCAGCGTCGGGTCCGGCGGCCTCGCCGGCCTGGGTGGCGACTCCCTCGGGAGTCTGGGGCGGAAGCTGCACGGGAGCGTGAACGCCCATGCCCCAGACCCCGAGGAGAGCCGAGGCCCGGGTGCTGCGGTGAAGCACACACCCGGGCCCACGGGAGACGAGCGTCGCGAACCGGGTCAGCGCACGGTGAAGGCGTAGACCTTGTTGTTCGGGGTGCCAAATCCGAAGTCGCTGTAGCCCGAGCCCCAGTACACGTCGCCGCCGGAGATCGCCGCGCCCGAGAGGCACGAGCCGCCGCTGACGAACGACCAGAGGATCGCGCCGGTCGCCCCATCGAGCGCGTACATGTGCCCTGCCGCATCCAGCGAGCAGCCGAACACCACGCCGTTGGTGGTGGTCACCGGACCCGAGGTGCCGCCGAAGTCGGGGGCGGCGGTCTGCCAGAGCAGCTGCCCGGTCTCGGCATCGAGCCCGCTCCACAGGCCCCAGTTGACGGTGCCGCCGCTCGGGAGCGTCCACGGCCGGAAGTTGGAGTTGGCGTTGGCGGTGTAGACCCGCCTCCCGTCCACCGCCGAGCCCCACTGCAGCCCGCCCGCGGTTCCGCCCGGCCCCGCCTGGGTTACCCAGCGGACCTGTCCGGTCGCAGGGTCGAGGGCCCAGTACTGGCCGCTCTTCTGTCCGGCGCCCAGGAGCTCCTTGCCCTCGCCGGTGGAGAAGAGGGAGGGACCCTGACCGAAGTCGTAGTCCGGCCCGGCCGGCTCCGGGCAGTTGTCTCCGTCTCCGAAGAAGGGGATGCAGTCGACGGTCCAGGCGTCGAAGGGCAGGGCGCGCGTTGCCCAGCGGATGGCTCCGGTGCGCAGGTCGAGCGCGACCACCGAGTCGAAGTGATCGTCGGGCGCGATGCACCCCTGGGTCAGTGTCGGATCGCCGCCGGCGGCCGCCACGCAGGCCTGTGCGGCGGGCGGGATGCTGTAGTTGTTCCCCGTCGCCACGTAGAGCTGACCCCGGCGTGGGTCGACGGCTGGCGTGCTGCCCCAGACCGCCCCACCGGTGTAGCCCGGCGGGACCATGAACGTCTTCCAGAGGATGACCCCGGTCTCGAGGTCGAGCGCGGCCACGCTGCCCCGGAACGAGCAGCAGGGGTAGAGGCCGCCCGAGACGCCCTGCGCGGCGAGCGCTTCCTCCTGCGAGGAGGTGCCCACGTAGACGCGGCCGTCGAAGACGATTGCGGACTGGGTGATGATCGCTGCGATGTGCGACTCGACCTGCGTCGACCAGAGGAGCACGCCGGTGTCCTTGTCGAAGGCGAGCATCTTTCCGCCACCACCGAAGGGCCCCTGCGTGCCGACGATCACCTTGCTTCCGCTCATCACCGGCGTGGCTCGCGCCTTGTCACCGGGGATCCCCGATGCACCTGGGATCGACGCCTTCCAGACCTGCTGGCCGGTCCGCCGGTCGACTGCGTAGAGATTTCCCGTCCAGTCGGGGAAGTAGACCTTGCTGCCGTCGACGGCTGGCGTGGCGGACACGTCGCCCGCGGTCGTGAAGATCCACTTCGGCTGCAGTGACCCGACAGTGGTCGGAGTGATCTTGCTCTCCGAGGTCTGATGACGCGTGTTGCCCAGATCCTGGCCGGCCGAGGTCCAGAGGCCCCCGCCCGAGCCAGCAGCGTGGGCTCCAGAGCCCACTGTCAGCAGGACGAGGGCAGTGGTGAGTGCGGCGGCTCTTCTCTGCATGCGGGCACCTCCGGTGACGCGGCCAATGCGGCCGAGGAGTTGAGGACGAGGTCAGTTTCCGACTCGAAGAAGGGGAACTTCTTCGGAGCCACGGTCCGTTCAGGCGGGCCGCCGGAACGGGTCGACTCTCCCTGCATCACGGAAAGCAGGTCCGGATCCGGACATCGGACCCGGCGCATCGCCGCAACGTGACCGCCGCCGGCGGCATCGGCCGCTTCCCGGCGGAGCGGCGCGGAGAGAATTCAAGCGATTTCCGACTGACACTGCCGGCGAGGAAGGCTGGTGCCGACCGGTGAAGGCATTCACACCCTGGACCCTCAGCTTCGCGATCCTGATGACCGCCCCCTCCTCCAGGCCTGCGAGCCAGGCCGACGCCGAGATGTCGGCCGCGGCCAGCCGGTTCCTCGCCACGCTCCGGCCGGAGCAGCGAAGCCAGGCACTGCTGCGGCTCGACGATCGCGAGCGCACCAACTGGCACTTCGTTCCCCGTTCCCGGAAGGGTCTGCCGTTCAAGAGCATGACGCCCGAGCAGCGGCAGCTTGCGGAACGGCTGGTGGCCACCGGTCTGAGCCGCCGGGGCCACGACACGGCGCTGACCATCATCGGCCTGGAGACGGTGCTCGCCGAGACGGACGGTCCGATGCGGGACCCCGAGCTGTACTACCTCACGATCTTCGGCGAGCCCGGCGCTCACGCGCCCTGGGGCTGGCGGTTCGAGGGGCACCATCTGTCGCTGAACTTCACCTCACCGGTCACCGCGGTCCCCGCGGTCACGCCGTCATTCTTCGGGAGCAACCCGAACGAGCATCGGCGGGAAGGCGCCGTGGTGGAGCGGGTCCTCGCACCGGAGGAGGACCTCGCCCGCGAGCTGGTCAAGTCACTGGATGCGGGTCAGCGCAAGGTGGGGATCCTCTCCTCGAGGGCACCGGCCGACATCCTCAACGGGCCGGGAAGAACGCTCACCGGTCCGGAGGGGATCGGATACGCCCAGCTCGGCGAGCTGCAGCAGGCGCTCCTGGTCCGGCTGATCAAGGTGTACCTCGACCGCTACCGTCCCGACGTGGCCGCGGAGGAGTGGGCGCGCATCGAGCGGGCCGGGCTGGGAACCGTCCGTTTCGCCTGGGCGGGCGCGCTGGAGCCACGCCAGGGCCACTACTACCGGATCCAGGGGCGCAGCTTCGTGCTCGAGTACGACAACACCCAGGACGACGCGAACCACGTCCACACCGTGTGGAGGGACGCGGAGCGGGATTTCGGAGTGGATCTCCTGCGCGAGCACTACCTCGAGTCACACCGCGACGCGGGGAAGTGAGAGCGCTGCCAGCGGCGGAGCGTGAGCTGCCGGCAACGCAACGTCCCGGTCCGCCGCGTGTTCTCCACGGACCCGGGAGAACCTCAGGCGAGGTTCTTCTTGAGGAAGTCGATCGTTCGCTTCCAGGCCAGCTCGGCCGCGGCCTTGTCGTAGCGCGGAGTGGTGTCGTTGTTGAAGCCGTGCTGCGTGCCTGGATAGGTGAACATCTGGTACCGCACCTGGTTCGCCTTGAGCGCGGTCTCGTAGGGCGCGGCGCCGGCGGTGATCCGCTCGTCCTGCTCGGCGTAGTGGATGAGGAGCGGTGCCTTGATCTTCCCCACGTCCTCGGACTTGGGCTGGGCTCCGTAGAACGGCACGGCCGCGGAGAGATCGGGCAACCGCGTCGCCAGGAAGTTGGCGATCCCGCCGCCGAAGCAGAACCCGACCACGCCGATCTTGCCCGTGCAGTCCGGCCGCCCCTTCAGGTACTCGGCGGCCGCGACGAAGTCCTCGCGCACCTTCTGGGGG
Organism: Myxococcota bacterium; assembly: GCA_046732375.1. Taxonomy (GTDB): domain Bacteria; phylum Myxococcota; class Myxococcia; order Myxococcales; family Myxococcaceae; genus RPRB01. The sequence continues at coordinate 4,305 of JBKPMY010000150.1, read as the reverse complement.
TCGAGCTTGCCGAACAGCTCGCGTGCCTTGTCCTCGTCGCCCGGGTAGCCGCCGAGAGGTGCCAGCGCATCGGGAGCGAAGGCCATGAATCCCTCGAGGGCGATCCGGCGAGCAATGTCTTCGATGTGCGGATTGAGCCCGCGGTTCTCGTGGACCACCAGGACCCCAGGGAGCTTGCCGGATGCGTTCGCCGGACGGACCAGGTAGCCGCGCATCTTGCCCTGCCCCTTCGGCGACGCGTACTCGACCGTGCTGGCCTTGAGGCGCTTGTCGTCCTTCGGGATCTGCTGGGCCTCGGCGAAGCGCGGGCTCAGCGCATCGAGGAGCATCGAGGCGGTCATTCCCCCGACCGCGTACTTCGTGGCGCGCTCGAGGAAACCGCGGCGGTTGATGTCGCCGTGCACGTACTTGTCGAAGAGGTTCAGGACCTCCTGGGGGAAGTCGGCCGAGGTCTTGCGTTCCATGCGGGTGGGCCTCCGGGGTTGGCGGAGAATAGGCAAGGGCGTCGGGAAGAACAGGGGGAGACGACACTTCATGCCTCCGGCGAACACGGAGCCGCCCTGCAGCTCGAGCACCGCCCCGGCCCCGCGGGGCGGGTGACTCTCCACCGTCAGCCGTCGCTCGCGCCGAAGAGCGAGAGTCGCGCCTCCGGCACGCGCCGCGGAGAAGCTCGTCGATCCGAGATGAACCACGGGCTCGACCGTCTAGGCTCAGGCGGTCGTCCTCCCCCGAACAGCCGGACCGCCCATCCGCCCACCTGCGGGGGAGCCGGGAACCCTCGCTCCATCATTGCTCTTGCAACGAGATGGAGCCGGGGGGGGTAACGAATCTGGTCGACGCGTGTCCAGCGGAACATGGACTCACGAAAGATCGGGAAACTCGTCACGGTGGCAGCCCTCCTCGCCGTCCTGGGATCCGTCGCGCAGGAGCGGGGCTTTCATGGCGAGCCGGCTCGCGTCGCCCCGCCGCGCTTCGAGCCTCACCCGCCCGGACGGAACTCGCGCGGATCGGTGGTGGTGACCGATCGTCCGATGCGGATCCTCTCTCCCAAGGTGGTCGTGCACGGACAGGCGGGCTGGATGCACTGGGAACACCCGATGTTCCGGAGGCCGGTCTACTACTGGAACTGGGGGGCGCTCCAGAACGTCACCTGCACCGCCGAGGACTCCTACGGCGACCAGTATCCGGTGACCGAGTCGACCTTCCCCGGCTTCGGCCTGGCGAGCATGACTGCGATCGAGGACGACGCGCTGGATCGCTGCTACGCCGAATCCGGCCAGGACCCCTCTTGCGTGCTGCTGAGCTGCTCGCACTTCTGACGGACGCGCATCGACGTCCTCGCGCACGCCCCGGAGCTCCCCCGAGCTACCCGCCAGGGGCGGTCAGACCGATTCTGGTCTGGGGCAATCGCCCCGTCCTGGCCTGGCGAGCGCTCCAGCCGACACGCCACCTTCCCGGACGTGCGTCCATTCCTGCCAGCCTGCATTCTCCTCGCCTGCGCCGCGCTCGGCTGTCATCCCCGGGCAGCCGTTCCCGAAGCCTCGTCCACTGCCGGTCGCTGCCCGCCGCCTCCGGCCACCGGCGACCACCAGCACGATTTCGATTTCGAGTTCGGGCGCTGGACCGCGAAGCTCTCGCGGCGTCTCCGTCCGCTCACCGGCTCCAACGAGTGGGTGGCCTACGAGGGCACGTCGTTGGTCCACCCGCTCTGGCAGGGAAGGGCGAACGTCGGCGAGCTCGACGTGACCGGGCCCGCCGGTCGGATCGAGGGCCTCACGCTCCGCCTGTACGACCCCGCCTCGCGCCGGTGGACGGTTCGCTTCGCCAGCAGTCGCGACGGCGAGCTGACACCGGGACTGGTGGGCGGCTTCTCGAACGGGCAAGGCGAGTTCCTCGACCAGGAGACGCTCGACGGCAAGCCCATCTGCGTGCGCTTCATCTTCTCCGAGATGACGAAGGATACCTTCCGGTTCGAGCAGGCCTTCTCGCCCGACGAGGGAAAGACGTGGGAGGTGAACTGGGTTGCGACGTTCAAGCGGGTAGCTCCCTGAGACGGGCTCAGGGCTCGGGGTTGAACACCGCGCGAGCGGTCATGCCTTCTGGACGCTTCAACCGAAGAAGACGCTGTCGCCGAGGACGTCCACCACCTGGTGCGCGATCCATGCCGGCCAGAGCGAGCGTTGCTTCAGGACCACCCAGCAGCCGGCGAGAGTGCTGACGAAGATCAAGACCCGCAGAGGCCAGTCGTACTGGGTGTGCACCGCGGCGAAGAGCGCGCTGGTGATCAGCGCGGCGCCGACCCGGCTGGAGGTGACCCGGACCGCGACCGCGAAGAGGAAGCCCCGGTAGATCCACTCCTCGTAGAAGTTGGAGAACAGGTTGCCCAGGAAGGACCATCCGCTCATCAGATGCCAGCCGAGAGGCGGACGGTCCGGGGGCATCGCCCCGAGCGCATGAAGGCCCAGCAGGGCTGCGAGATCGAACAGGAACACCGCGATCCCGAGGCCCACGCCCCAGCGAAGCACGCTGCCGGGCGCGCCGCGGAGGACGCTTCGCGGTGAGGCCATCCAACCCATCCGGGCGAAGACCCACCACAGGCCCGAGCAGATCAGGGCGGTCACCGTGGTGTACAGCAACGCGTGCTCGACCGTGACCCACGGTCCCTGGAACGGCGGGCGATGAGCCCAGTCGCGGACCGCGCCACGCCAGATCCCGGCCAGCGCCGTGCCGCCCCAGACCGCAAGCGCCGCTCCGGCGACCAGCACCGCCCGCTGACTCCAGGGAACCGGCGTGGATGGAGGATCGTACGCCGACTGGTGGATCCGAACCAGCACCGCGGCCTCTCGCGGGTCACACGCACGCGCCGGTTCTCGATTTCCTTTTCGTTCGAGGGTTCATACCCACGGCGCCGGTGTCGGACGAGGGGGGATGCAGGGTCTGGGATGGCACATGCGATGCTCGGAGGCTGTCCCCATGGAGCTCACCGTCGGCCGCGCCGCCGTCTCGTACGACGCCCGGTGCGTCGGCTGCGCCGAGCCCACCACCGCGTCCCGCTGCCCGCACTGCGGCGTGGCCCAGCGGGCTGGCGGATACACCGTGGAGCGCGTGCTGGCCCAGGGCCCGCACGCCCGGGTCTACGTCGCCGCCGATTCGGGCGGAAATCGGGTGGCGCTCAAGGAGCTGCAGTTCGCCACGGTGCCCTCGGTGCAGGAGCTGGACGCCTTCGAGCGCGAGGCCGACGCGCTCCGCTCCCTGCAACACCCTGGCATCCCGACCTACGTGGGCCGGTTCCGCGAAGGGCAGGGCGTCGCGCTGCGGCTGTACCTGGCCTTCGAGCTGATCGCCGGCGAGACGCTGGCCTCGCGCCTCCTACGTGGTCCGCTCACCGTTCCCGATGCGCTCGGGCTCGTCGAGCGCCTCCTGGACATCCTCGGCTACCTCCACGGACGGACACCGCCGGTGCTGCACCGCGACCTCAAGCCGGCCAACGTGGTGCTGCGGCCGGACGGGACAGTCGCGCTGGTCGACTTTGGCAGCGTGCGCACGCTCTCGTCCGAGCGCACTCACGGCTCGACCCTGGTCGGGACCTTCGGGTACATGCCTCCCGAACAGCTCGGGGGAACGGTCGACCGGACCTCGGACCTCTATGCTCTGGGCGCCACGCTGCTGCACGCGCTCACCGGCCGGGCGCCGAGCGACTGGCTCGGCCCCTCACTTCAGCTGCGCCTGCCGCCGGGGCTCCCCGCGCCCTTCGATGCCTGGCTTCCCCGGATGCTCGAGCTCGACCCGGCACGCCGCCCGCCGGACGTGACCCAGGCCCGGGCATTGCTCCACCGACCTCCGATGCGCCGTCCGCCGCGGCTGCTCCTCGCCGTACTGGTCGGTTCGGTGGTGGCCATCGTCGGAACGGTGGTCGCGCTGAACGTCGTCACCGCGGCGCTCACCCGTCCCGCGGCGACGACCGAAACTCGACCGGCGCCCCTGCTCTCCCCCGGGCGGGCATGGCTCAACCGGGTGCGGCCCCGGTGCAACGCGGTCGAGGCGCTTCAGGTACTCCTGCGCGAGCCGCCGCCAGTAGGTCCGGAGGGTGCTGGCGCCGGCGCGGCATGCCTGGCCCTCGGCGGGAAGATGGACGCGGCGCGGAAGCTGATCGTCGCTCTGCCGGTGAGTCAGCGCGCGCACGCCGCGGGAGTGGTGTTCGAGGCCGGGCACCCAGTGGCGGACATGGGCGACGATGTCTCCGCCGCGCCGATCATGAAGCTGGTGCTCGAGTTCTGGCCCGAGAACTACCAGGCGCTGTACCAC
>JBKPMY010000149.1:0-28397 GCA_046732375.1 Myxococcota bacterium | reverse complement strand
ACGGACAGCAGGATGGTGCAGGCCGACAGGTAGGAACCCGCCACGCTGGGATGAAGCTTGTCGGAGTTGTACAGAGCGATTCGCGGATTCGCGGCAATGGACCGGGCGAACGCGAGACCCGCTGGCACCACCAACGCACCGGTTTCGCGGCCTGCCTCGGTGTATTGCTCGGCAAGCTGGGCGGTCATCTCCGGCCGGTCCGCGTAGGCCCAGGTCATGAAGAGGATCGGTCTGGCTCCGTGCTTCACGACCGTCTGACTGTGCTTCCGCGCGTACTCGTGGAAGACGCCCCTCAGCTTGGGATTGACGGGGCACTGGCTGCAGTCCGCCATGATGACCGCGTCAAAGGGCGGAGTGAGCTCGGCCGAAGCCGGCTGGGCTCCGCTGACCGCCGAAGGGGAAGCCACCGCAATGGGCGTCAGGTACGCCTCCACGTCGTGCTCGCTGAGAGAGGCTCCGCCCCTGGTCCTCGACGTGCTCCGGAATTCGCCGTGTCGCTCCTCGGCGTCGAGGAGGCGGCTCACCATCCGGTGCACCCCATCGTTGAAGTAGAAGAAGCTGTTCCCGACATAGAGGAGCGATCTCGGTGGATGCGGGCTCGCTGGAGGCCGTGCGTTCTCCGAGAGCGCGGGCCCGCCCACCAGCAGCGCGAGCACCCAAGGGCGAACTCCCCGCATCGTCACCTTCCGGATCCGGGCATCAGGGGGACGGCGCGGAAGCAGTGGCGCGCGAGCTCGTCGAGGCCGTTCCTCCTGCGAAGTATATCCCGCCGAGTGCTGAGATCGGGTTCGCAGAGCCGTCGCTCCTCTGCGAGCCGGGGGTGTCTTATGACCCGCGGGTCACGGGCGATCGGGAATTCGTCCAAAGAAAGAGAGAGAGAACCGTCGAAGTCCGACGGGAAAGGACGAATTTCCATGCGAGCAGATACCCAGACCATTTCCATTCAGGCCTCGCCCGAGGCCGTCGTGGACTTCCTCGGCGAGCCCCGGAACCTGCCGCGCTGGGCCGTGGGATTTGCGAAGTCGGTGAGGCGAGACGGCGATCGATGGATCGTCGAGACGGCTCGCGGCGAAGTGCCGATCCGCATCGTGACCGACCGGCGCTCCGGCGGACGTGCTGGAGTGGGTTCGCGCCGCGCTGGGCGGAGGTCGTTCCCGGGTGCTCGGCTGACGGTCGCTGGACGCTCGCGCATCGGGCGGCGAGGCGTGCCTGGCACAGCCGGAGCCGTGGGATCAGGACTGGAGCGCGTCGACGACCCGCTGCTTGTCCTCCGCCCACCGGCGAAGCGGCCCGGTGTCGACCTGGAACTCCTCGAACCCGGGGATCACCACCGAGTGGAGCGTCTCCAGATAGATCCGGCGACGGTCGCGCTTGGGCACGACGCCCGAGCGCAGGAGTGCCGGGTCATCGGCTTCGAGCGGGCCGGGCTGGAAGAGATCCTCACCGGTGGCCGCGGTGGCCATCGCCGGAAGGAACGCGGAGAGGAAGGACAGGTCGAGGCGGTCCTTGGCCCAGGCGAGGTAGGCCCATCCCAGCCGGGCGTGCTGAACCTCGTCACGGGCCAGCTCCTGGAGGACGGTCCTGAGGTGCGCGTCGCTCGCCGCGTCGAGGAGCGTGACCAGGGTCGCCATGCTCTCCGTCTCCGAGATGCACGACTGTGCGACCACCTCGTAGGTCAATCTCTGCTCCGGGCCGAGGTCCCGCGGTCCGAAGAACAGCAGCCGCGTCTCGGGCGGGGGGACCTCCGCATGACGCGAGCGCAGGATGTCGGCGCAGTGTGCAGCGTGCCGGACCTCGTCGGCCGAGGCGCGTGCGGCCAGCTCCACGAGCGTGGCCGGTGCTCCCGCGCCGCGCATCCCTTGCGAGAGCGCGGCAAAGCGCAGCGAGGCCCCGGTCTCGACACCGTGACGTACGGCCCAGACCTGCGCGATCAGTGCGCCGGCGGCGTCTACCAAATCAGAGGTCCGTCGTAGCCGGTGGGCGGCGTGCCGCCGTCCGGCAACAGCGACTGCGGCGGAGGGGTATTGGTTCCACCTGGCGGACGATTGTTCGACCCCCCCTCGCTTCCGCCGCAGGCAGCGACCAGACTCGTCCCGCCGAGGACCAGGACCTGGAACAAGCGCTTCAGTTTCATCGACGGGCTCCTTGCCTTCGTGGCTGCTACTCCCCCCGACACCCAGTTCGGGCGGCGTTGCGGGCCTGAACCCAAGGAATCCTCGATTTTCCGGGAGCGGGCCTCGAGGGCTCGGGTCGCTGCGTCATCCGGGTCACAACAGTGTGACCGTCTTGAGGCCTTCACGCCGTGGGCGCGCAGGTGCCCGCGACGCGGCCTTCCGTGAGCCTGGAACGGATGCGACGCCGGCAAGGTGTCAGACGACTGCTCATTGGCCTCGTGTTCGGTGCGCCCGGCCTAGGTGCCCGGTGAGACACGGCCTTCCGTGAGCCTGGAACCGATGCGCCAGGTCATCGCGGCGATCAGAGCACCGAGGACGATCGCCGAAGCGAGCGAGGCACGAGCGCGGGAGGCGGACCCGAGCGCGAGCACCATCCAGGCAATGGAGAAGGCGACGGCGTTCGCTCGTCTTCCTTCCCGGGACGTGGCTCGCGCGGTGGCGGCGATCACCGCGATCAGGCTGAAGCCCGCGACGACGACGAGCACGACGTCGATCGCGAAGCTCCGGAGCTTGCTGTCCGGCTCGACCAGGGGCCGCAGGACGACGGTCGCAAAATGGACGCCGTGCGCCGCCACGAAGGCCATCGTCCACTCCGTCCTCCGCTTCGACAAGGCGATCGGCCGGGGAGCGCGCGCAACCAGGGCCACGGCCGCGACCAGGCCGGAGAAGTTCGCCGAGTAGCGTGTCGCCGCGACCGCGCCGGCGAGGACGCTGTCCGAGGCCGCGAAGCACGTCGCAACTACCAGCAGGGCCAGGCCGGTAGCGACCCAGATGAAGACTCTGCGGGTCCGACTCGAGGACTCTTCGAGCATGCTGCGACGCTCAGCCGAGAAGCCGATCGAGACCGGGAATCTTCCTCGCGATCGCGACGGCGACCTCGCCGAGCGTCCGGATCCGTGCCCTGAGCCGAGCGACGCTCAGGTTCTTGGCCGAGGCGTTCCTGACCACCGCGATGAGCTGGGCATAGACCTCGGTGCTCTCCAGCCGGGGCGCGATCTCCTCCAGCTCGTCCTTGGACAGTCCGAGCAGAGCCCTGAGCTCCTCTCCGTACTTTCCTTCGAACTCGGCGCGGGTCTCATCGATGATCCGGGTCAGGTCCCGTCGCAGCTGAGCCTTGGCGTCTTCTTTCGAGGGCATCGTCCAACCTTTCAGGGACCGCGCGGCCGGACTACCTTCTCCAGCTTGTCGGGTGCTCCGGAGAAGGTGCTGGCCTTGTCGGACGCGGCCTGCGCTTCCCGGGTGATCTCGGCGATCGTGTCCGAGAGCCTGGCCGTCTGGTCCACCAACGTCTCTCTCAGCCCGGTGAGCCGGGTCTTGGCGAGCACCTCATCCTGGGCATCCTGGACCTCGACGATCGAGGCGAGATGCCCGGTCACGATGGCGTTGCCGTCCTGGATCTGCCGGTAGGCGGCTTCCAGCCTCTCCAGCACCAGTTCCCGTTGCCTGTCGACCGGCGCGTGAAGCTTCGCTCGGTAGCTGCCGAGCTCCGCGGTCAAGCTCTCGACGTAGGTTTCGGTGACGTCCAGCGCGTCGAGCCCTCTGGCCTTGGACGGGTCCTTCAGCTTCCCCACGAGGTCGAACTTCCGGAGCGTCTCGCGGATGAGATAGGGCCGGTAGGCCTTGTCGACGAAGGTGTCGATTTCGGCGTCGAGGCGATCGAAGTACTGGCGGGCGAGCGCGACGTGGGCCGCGTGGACGGTGGCGACGTCGCGTCCAACCGTCGCCGAGAGCTGGACTGCCTGCTTCGGCGTGGACGCGCACGCACCCAGGAATGCGGCGAGCAGCAAGGCCACGCTCGACTTGCCCCATCGGTCACGGATGATCCGCCTGTCGGTCGTCGCCGCTTCACCCGTGCTCCTGAACCATTGCCCAGTCACACCCGTCATCTCCTCTGCCTCGCCCCGCGTCGAGAGCCGCGTTTTCTCCACCCTAGAGCCCCAGGACGACAGCCTGGCCGAGCAACGCAAAGCGGCGGACCACGCTCCTCGCAGTCGGTCAGTGAGAGTGGAGAGGCAGCCACGGGCTGGCGCGCGCCTCGGCATTGAGCGGGCCAACGCGCCCGCGCACGGTTCCTGCGAATCCGGACGGCGTTCCGGACGACCAGGAGGTCACATGAAGGCCGTTCACGCAGTGAGGAGAGGTCGGCTGGAACGCCGGCGGGCTCACTCGCTCAGCCGCCCATCAGCCGTGACTCTTTTCTGTCGGCCGTCGCCCTTTGTCATGGAGCGGGCGCCGGATCGTGAAGGGGGCCTGCCAATCCGGCCAGCGTCCGGAGAAGCAGGAGGTCAATCATGAGAGCCGTTCACGACTCCTTGGGGGGGCCGCAGGACGGGCCAGGAGGCGACCGGGTGGGGTGTCGACTTCACGCCCAGCGGACCGAAGGCCAGACACCGAGAGCAACTGGTCACGTCCAGGAGTGCCTGCGACGGGCGTTCGGAAAGGCCCTCGGGCGTTCGTTGCTGGCGGTCGGCTCGCTCCTTTTGTTCGCGTGCGAGGAACAGGTCTTCGGAAATGCTGATGCCGGTGACCCCGTCGGGAGCTCCGTGCCCCGTGATGCGGTGCCTGATGCACCGATGCTGCCTGATGCACCGATGCCGGCGGGTGGGTCCCGCATCGCGTTCGTTTCCGCGCGCGATGGCAATCGTGAGATTTACATGATCAATGCGGACGGTACGGGACTCGTTCGTCTCACGAACGATCCAGCGAACGACGAGGCGCCTGAGTGGTCTCCCGATGGCTCTCGCATCGCCTCTCATCAGCGACCGCTCGGGAGACGGACCAGAACTGTACGTGATGAATGCCGACGGCAGCAACGTGGTTCGCCGCACCTTCACGGGAAGCTACACTCAGGATCCCGCGTGGTCGCCAGACGGAACGAAGATCGTGTACTCGACCGTCAGCGACGGCAGCGCGAACCTGTGGTCCGTCCATCCGGATGTCGGCTCGCCGTGCCTGTTCTTCACGAGGCCCGGTTGGGAGGCGCAAGCGGCGTGGTCGCCCGACGGAAGCCGGCTCGCGCTGGTGAGCGACTGGTTCGCCTACGATTTCGTTTACGACATCCACCTCATCAATGCCGATGGTTCTGGCTTCACGGGACTGACGGGCGACATCTTCGACCACGTCGACTACCTGCGACCTTCATGGTCGCCGGACGGCGCAAAGATCGCGGTCGCGATAACCAAGACCGTCGGCATCGATCAGTACGACACCAAGCTCGGCGTGATGAATCCTGATGGCAGCGGGTTGACACCGCTGATCGCGGCGGCCACCGCGGCGAAGAGCTCGTGGTCACCCGATGGTGAGCGGATTGCGTTCACGTCCAGCGCGCCCGGTGATCTCAACGTCTCCTGGGTCATGGCCGACGGCAGCAGCTCGGGTACCATCGTCACCAACGGTTGGGACCCTGACTGGCACTGATTCGCCCTTGGCTCGCCCTGTGGCTGCGCTGGCATGACCAGTGCGCAGCCAGGCAGCCAGGCTCGCTTTGCCCATCCCGGGTGGACGCTGCAGAGTTCGACCCCCTCGCCGATGCGTGGGGAGCGCCCCAGGAGGTCCTCCGATGCCCGACTACGAGTTCTTCTGCCGGAGGTGCAGCAAGCAGTTCACGGCGCACATGACCATCGAGGAGCACGATCGCCGCGTGGCGGACTGTCCCGAGTGCAAGAGCGACCAGGAGGTTCAGCGGGTCCTCAGTCATTTCAACGTGCAGACGACCAGGAAGTCCTCGGCCTACAAGTAGTGGCCTAATCCTCGGCGAGATTGGTGACGGTCCAGCCCCCGCCCTCCATGCCGCAGTCCGAGTACACGCTGCGCGGATAGCCGAGGTCCTGGTCGTATCGAACGGTCGTCTTGCACGGACCGCCGAGCCGCTGCCGGATGTCGTCGAACAGCTGCTCCATGGTGAAGCCCGGGGCGTCACCGGGATGCTCCGGTGGAGCGATGACCGTGGTGCTCGAGACCGCGCGGGACCGGACCAACACCAGGAGCTCGAGCGGCGCGAGGAACCCGCAAGTACCGAACGCTTCATCGCTCCCCCTTGGTTTCGTCGTTCTATCATTCCCTCCCCAGCCTCGGAGGGTCCATGGCCTGCAAGGCGCCGATCGTGGCGGTCTCGCTACTGCTGTACTGCGCCGCCTGGGCCGCTCCGGCCAGCGCGCAGGAGCGCTCGAAGCCCAAGGTGCGGGCGATCACGGGTTTCGTGCGCCTGGATCGCGCTCAGTACGCGAAACAGGTCACGGATGCTCTGGAGGTCCTGCGCGCAGCAACGCGCGAGTTCGAGAAACAGGGCTACGAGGTGGAGAGCCTGCGCATCGTCACCCAGCCGCTCGGGGAGCTCGTGAAGGGGCTGTCGGAGACCGACGCGCTGGCCTTCCTCAGAGCCCTGGATGATCTGTCGGCGAAGGAGAAGTTCCTGCCGAACGTGGGGCCCGCCATGCTCCGCGACTCGGACGATCCGCGCGTCATGCGGCTGCTCGCGCAGGCGCTTTCCACGCTCCCCAACATCGAGGGCAACGCCGTACTTGCCGGCGAGGATGGCATTTACTGGAAGGTGATCCGGCAAAGCGCGGCACTCGTCCGCTACGTGACCGATCACAGCCCCGGGAGCATCGGGACCTTCAACTTCACCGGGACGGCGATGCTTCAGCCGTACGCGCCCTTCTATCCGGGCGCCTACCACACCGGCGCGGGCCGGCAGTTCTCGATCGGGTTCGAAGGTGCGAGCGTGGTGCAGGAGGTCTTCTCACGCGCTCAGCGCGATTTCGTCGGTACCAGCGCGGCGCTCACCAAGGAGCTGACCGTGCACGCGAGGGTCGCAGAGTCCATCGGCCAGAAGGTGGCAGCCGCGAGGCGCTGGACCTTCATGGGCGTGGATGTGACGCCCGCGCCCCTCGGTGATGTCTCGATCGCCGCGGCGATCGAGTCGTACACCGGTGCCCGGTTCGGTTCGAGCGGGACGATGACCGCAGCGCTGATCATCACCACGGCGGTCAAGGCGGTACCGGTGAAGCAAATCGGCTACTCCGGGCTCATGGTGCCGGTGATGGAGGACAAGTTGCTCGCGCGCCGCTGGGGAGACGGGGCGTTCAACATCGATTCGCTCCTCGCCTACTCCTCGGTCTGCGGCACCGGCCTGGACACGATTCCGCTGCCCGGTGATGTCAGCGAGGAGCAGCTGGTCCGGATCTTCGGCGACATGGCCTCGGTCGCCTGGAAGTGGCGCAAACCGATGTCCGCGCGGCTGCAACCCGTGAAGGGGAAGAAGGCCGGCGATCAGACCGAGTTCAAGGACGCGTACCTGTTCAACACCACGATTCATCCGCTGCCCTGACCCATGACGCGTCCGGCCTACCCGGCGACGGCCACTCCCACCAGCTTGCCGATGCCGTAGGTCACCGCCGCTGCTCCGAGCCCCAGGATGAGCTGGCGGAACCCCGTGCGAAGGACGGCCCTGCCGGTGAAGAGCGTGATGGCCGCACCGATCCCGAACAGGGCGACGGCGCTCAGACCCACGCTCCAGAGCACTGCGGCGGTGCCGCGCGCGAGAAAGAACGGGACCAGCGGGATGATCGCCCCGAGGGCGAAGAGCACGAACGAGGTGCCGGCCGCCGTCCACGGAGAGCCACCGAGCTCCTCCGGATCGAGGCCCAGCTCCTCGCGGGCAAGCACGTCCAGGGCCGCCTCCGGACGCGAGATGATCTCGGTGCTGAGCGCGCGCGCCTCTGCCGCGTCGAGGCCCTTCGCGCGGTAGAGCAGCTCCAGCTCCTCCCGCTCGTCCTCCGGTTCGAGCTCGATCTCGCTCCGCTCGGTCTCCAGCTCGCGCTCGGCCAGCTCGCGGCTGCTGGTCACGCTGATCCACTCGCCCAGGGCCATCGACGCCGCTCCGGCGACCAGTCCCGCGACGCCCGCCAGCACCACCGCCCGGTGATCCGTCGCGGCTCCGGCCACGCCCATCACCAGGCTCAGGTTCGAGCTCAGGCCGTCGTTCGCCCCGAGCACCGCCGCCCGGAGCGCATTCCCGCCCACGGCGCGGTGCCGGCCCTCGAGCCGGCCCAGCTCCGAACCGGAGGCTCCCCGACCGCGCGCGGCGAGCGAGCCGAGCAGACGCGCATGGAGCCGCTCCTGGGACCGCATCCCGGTCCCCGCGGTCTCGGCCTGGCTGTCATAGCCCCTGCGGCCCGCGTACTCGTCCGCGGCCACGGTGGCAAGGATGGACTCGGGGCCGAACCGGCGCGCCAGCCAGATCAGGATCCGGGCTCGCGTCGAGAGGCGGCGCGGACCCGGCGGCGCACCGGCATCGGTGAGACGCTTCTCCCAGAAGCCCGCATGCTTCTCCTCCATCCCGGCCAGGTCGCGGTAGACCTGCGCTCGGCCGGTGTCACGCTCGCCATCCGCCATTGCGCGGTAGCGGGCGGCGCTGTCGATCTCCTCCTGCCAGTTGGCGCGGTAGCGCCGGACGTCTCTCGGGGTGGGCATCGAGGTGCTCCGGACATAACCTCGCTCCGATGCCGACGCTGCGGGAGTGGCTGCGCGAAGGACCGTTCACCCTGGTGATGTCCTCCGGATTCTTCGGGTTCTTCGCCCACGCCGGCGTGGTCTCGGTCCTCGAGGAGGAGGGGCTCCGGCCGGCCCGAATCACCGGCTCGAGCGCCGGAGCGCTGGTGGGAGCGCTGTGGGGCGCGGGTGTCCCGGCCGCGCGAATCCAAGAGGAGCTGCTCGTGCTCCGACGCGAGCACTTCTGGGACTTGCGCCCCGGCCTGGGGCTCCTCGCCGGAGCGCTCTTCCGTGCACTGCTCGAGCACGTGCTGCCGGTCCGGACCTTCGAGGAGAGCCCAGTGCCGATCGCGCTGTCGGTATGGGACGTGCTCGCGCGGAGGACGGTGGTGCTGGACGACGGCCCGCTGGCTCCGGCGATCCACGCCTCGTGCGCGTTGCCGGTGCTGTTCCATCCGGTCCGCCACTGCGGGCGGCTCTACGCCGACGGAGGAATCGCCGACCGGCCAGGGCTCGCCGCGGTCGGGGAGGGCGAGCGCGTGCTCTACCATCACCTCACTTCCCGCTCTCCGTGGCGGCGCCGCGGTAACCCTGCTTTACGTGTGCCGGAGCGGCATGGGCTGGAGGCCATCGCCCTCGATGGGCTTCCTCGTCTCGGCCCCTTCCGTCTCGCGCGGGGACGTCACGCGATGGAGCTCGCTGCGGCGGGCACGCGCGAGGCACTGGGCCGTTCGCTCTCGCGCGGTTGATGCGTTCGTGCGACGAAATGTCACTGCGGCGGTGCCTTCCACGCCTGGTCGACCTGCGGAGGCAGGGAGCGCAGCCGCTGGAGGAACCACACCACCGGCCAGATCTCCTCGTCGGGCAGGTTGACCGCCCACGCGCCCATGCCCGTCCCGCGGATGCCGTGCTTCACCGCGACGAACATCTGCGCCGGTGAGAGCGACGACCCCTCGTCCGCGAACTGCGGCACGCGCGGGTAGAAGCTCGTCGTTCCCCACCTGCTCGGTGCGCCGTACTTGCCATGGCAGCCGGCGCAGTTGCGGCGGTAGGTCCGGAGCCCCTCGAGGAGCGTCACGTCCTCCTGCGGTGCCGCGGGAACGACCATTTTCCCCGCCTCGCGGGCGAGCGCGCGCTGGACGAAGAGACGAGCGACGCGCGTCTCGAGGCGCGAGGGAGCCTCGGTCGCGGCCACCGGGAAGAGGCCGGCGAGGCTCACGATGAGGAAGACGAGCGCAGGGAAGAGCAGCCCGGCGAGGAACGCGAGAACCAGACGGAGCGGCACGCTGCGCCGGGCCATCTCAGCCCCGCCCGGCCTGCAGCCGCGAGGCGAGCATCCGGTGGAAGTGGAGAATGGCGACCTCCCGCCGGACGCTGAACCGCCCCGTGCGGTACGAGCGGCTGCCGAGCCCCTTCTGCACGTCCTCGCAGACGCCTTGGTCCTCGAGCTGGATCTGATGGCCGAGGTCCACGCTCTGACGGGCGAGCTCCTGCGCCCGCTCGCCCTCGAGATCGGCGAAGTAGAAGTCGATGAGCACCCGGCAGCGCTCCGGCCCCAGCGGGAGGACCACGTTGGTATCCATCACCCCGGCGTAGAGGTTGATCATCACGTTGGGGAACGCCCAGGCGTAGCGGGCGCGGTCCCCCTTGCGCGTGGCGGCCGCGGCCGCGTCGTCGCCGGCGCGCAGCGGGCTCGACTGGAGGCTGCTCCGCTCGAAGCACTCGGTGCGGTATTCCGAGTACTGCAGCACGCTCCCCAGCGCCGGGTGGACCGTGTTCACGTGGTACCCGCCGTCCAGGTAGTTATCCACGAACACCTTCCAGTTGCAGGCAAGGGTGTACTCGCGGCGCTCCAGGAAGCGCAGCCCCTCGAGCGTGCCCATCTCCGCCGGGAGCGGCGCGAGCCACTGGCCGAGCGGCGGCGGCGCCTCCCCGAGGTGAACGAACACCATCGGCCCCCACCGGTCCACGTGCACGGGGACCAGCCCCTGCTCCTCGCGGCGGAACTCCTCGACCCCCTCGAACTCCGGGAGGCCCCGCAGCTGGCCGCGAAGGTCGTACGTCCACCCGTGGTACCGGCACCGCAGGCGCCGGGCATTGCCCTGCGGCTCGGTCATGACGCAGGCCGCTCGATGCCGGCACACGTTGAAGAAGGCCCGGAGCTCTCCCGCATCATCCCGCAGCACGAGCAGCGGCTCGCCGGCGACCTCGGTGGTGACGAAGTCCCCCGGCCGCCCCAGCTGGTCGGTACGCGCCACCAGCTGCCAGCTCGCGCCGAACACCCGCTCCCGTTCCAGCACCGCGATGCGAGGGTCGACGTACCAGGGGGAGGGAAGGGAGCGGGCGCGCTCCAGCGGGAGGGCGGGGTCGAACTCCGCCACGAGCTCGTCGAGCGAGGTGTCCACGGAAGGCGCAGGCTACCGCCGTTCGCCCTTCCGGGGAGCCCATCCGTGGCAGGATGCCCGTCCCGTGACCGCCGCCGGCCGACCGGTTCCGGACGACCAGGCCGAGGCGCCGGCGCCGGGGCTCCTCCGCTCGCTGGGCGCCGTGGACGGAGCGTTGATCACCATCGGGGCGACGGTGGGGAGCGGGATCTTCCTCACCACGGGGGACATCGCGCAGCGCTGCCCCCAGCCGGCGCTCATCCTCGGGCTGTGGGCGGCCGGTGGGCTGTTCGCGCTCGCCGGCGCCCTGGCTTACACCGAGCTGGGGACGATGTTCCCCCGCGCCGGAGGCCAGTACGTCTTCCTCAGGGAGGCCTACGGGCGGGTCTGGGGCTTCCTCTTCGGCTGGGCCTCCTTCCTGGTCATCATGACCGGGGGGATCTCCGCCATCGCCGTCGGATTCGGTGAGTACCTCGGAGCATTCGTTCCCTCGCTCGGGTCCGGCGTGGAGGTCTTCTCCGGGGCGCTCGCCGGCGTGCGGTGGAAGGTCACCGGGCCGCAGCTCACCGGGGCGGTGGCAGTGCTCGCCCTCACCGGCGTGAACTGGCTCGGGCTCCGCGAGGGAGCGCTGGTGCAGAACGTCGCCACGGTTCTCAAGTTCGGCGCGCTGCTGGTGCTGGTGGTCGTTGGGCTCTCGGCTCCGGCACCGGTGACACCGGCGTGGGGGGCGCCGCTTCCCCCGGGGAGCATCGTCGCCGCCCTGGGGCTGGGTCTGGTCGCGGTGCTCTGGACCTACGACGGGTGGTACGTGCTCACCTTCTCCGCCGGGGAGATTCGCCGGCCCGAGCGCAACCTGCCCCGCGGGCTGGTTCTCGGTGTGACCGCGGTGGCCGCGCTCTACCTGGCCATCAACTGGGTCTACCTCAAGGCGCTCGATCTCCGGACGCTTGCCGGGACCTCCCGTGTGGGGGAGGCAGCGGCCGTCACGCTGCTCGGACCCGGCGCGGCGCGGGCCGTCACCCTCATCATCCTGCTCTCGATGTTCGGCTGCCTCGCGGCCAACGTCCTTTGCTGCGCCCGCATCTACCTCCCCATGGCGCAGGACGGCCTCTTCTTCCGGGCGCTCGCCCGCATCCACCCGCGCCACCACACCCCGTCCAACAGCCTGCTCGCCCAGGGCGTGCTGGCGGCGGCGATCGCGCTGTCCGGGACGTACGCCGAGCTCTACACCACGGTCATCTTCGCGCAGGTGCTCTTCCACGCGGGGACCGCGGCCGCCGTCTTCGTGCTGCGATGGAAACGCCCGCACGCCGAGCGACCGTTCCGGGCCTGGGGCCACCCCTGGAGCACCGGCGCATTCGTGCTCGCCTGTCTCGTGGTGGCCTCGGTCACGCTGGTCCAGGCGCCGGTTCGCTCGGCGCTGGGACTCCTGATCATCGCCGCAGGGCTCCCGGCCTACGGCTGGTGGTCCCGGGCCGCGCGCTGACTGATCCGGCGCGAGCTCGGGGGTTCTGTATCGGGACTTCGCCAATCGACGAAGTCATGCTCGCCGGCCTCATGCTCCCCGACCGCCGCCCGCGCATCATCGCCACCGAGCAGGTCATTCGCCCGCGCGTGCGGCGCACCCCCGTGGTGCAGCTCTCGGGACCCGAGCTGGGCGTCGAGGCAGGGACCGTCACCCTCAAGCTCGAGCTGCTCCAGCACGCGGGCGCGTTCAAGACCCGGGGAGCCTTCTCCAACCTCCTGCAGCGCCCCGTCCCTCCGGCAGGAGTGGTCGCCGCCTCGGGCGGAAACCACGGGGTGGCGGTGGCCTACGCTGCGAGCCAGCTCGGAATCCCGGCGAAGATCTTCCTCCCCCGCGTCTCCTCTCCAGCGAAGATCGAGCGCATTCGCGGGTACGGCGTGGATCTCGTGGTCGGTGGCGAGTCGTACGCCGAGGCGCTCGCCGCGAGCGAGGAATGGACGCGCCGCAGCGACGCGATGTCCATCCACGCCTTCGACCAGGAGGAGACCATCCTCGGGCAGGGCACGCTGGGGCTCGAGCTGGAGGCGCAGGCGCCCGAGCTGCAGACGGTGCTGGTGGCGGTCGGGGGAGGTGGCCTGCTCTCCGGCATCGCCAGCTGGTACGGGAAGCGAGTGCGCCTGGTGGCCGTCGAGCCCGAGGGAGCGCCCACCCTGCGCTACGCGCTGGACGCCGGCGGGCCGGTCGATGCGCCGGTGGGGAGCGTCGCCGTGGATAGCCTCGCCCCGCGTCGGATCGGCGAGCGCAACTTTCCCATCCTCAAGGAGACGGTGGCCGACGTGGTGCTGGTCACCGACGAGGAGATCCGCGCGGCCCAGCGCCGACTCTGGGAGCTGCTCCGCGTGGTGGCCGAGCCGGGCGGGGCGGCGGCCTTCGCCGCGCTCCTCGCGGGCAAGGTGCGGACCCGGCCCGACGAGCGAGTGGGTATCGTGCTCAGCGGTGGGAACACCACGGCCGTGGACTTCGGCCGGTGACGAAGGAGAGCTCGAGATGAGAGAGGCAATCGAGGAGCAGCGGCCGTCCGGACTTCCGCTCTCGGCGGGCGTGCGAGGACCGGGCGTTCTCAACCTGAGCGGACAGGTGGCGCTCGATCCCACGACCGGCCGGCTCATGGCAGGCGACGCCGCCGCGCAGACCGCACGGACGCTGGAGAACATCCGTGCCCTGCTCGAGTCCGTGGGCAGGACGCTGGACGACGTGATCCGCGTGGGCGTCTTCCTGACCAGCATGGAGTCCTTTGCGGGGATGAACGCGGTCTACGCGCGGTTCTTCCGCGAGCCGTACCCGGCGCGCACGACCGTCGCGGTCAAGGAGCTGCCGCTGGGCGCGGCCGTGGAGATCGAGATGACGGTCCTGGATGAGCGTTGAAGCGAGCAGGCACGAGCTCCGACCGCGCTCCGGCCGAGCCGGCCGCCGATCTTCTCGACGCGCTCCGGGCCCTGGACAACGGGCGGCGGCTGCAGATCCTTCGCTGGCTCAAGGAGCCCACCCGGCACTTCCCGCCGCAGGTGGACGGGGACCTCGAGGAGGACGGAGTCTGCGGACTGCTCATCGCCGAGAAGCTCGGAGTGAGCCAGCCCACGGTGAGCGAGCACATGCGGCTCCTCGTCCGGGCAGGTCTGGTCCGGGCCAGACGCATCAAGCAGTGGACGTTCTATCGCCGCGACGACGATCGGCTCTCCGAGGTCCTCCGGACGCTGCGTGCGCTCTGAGGCCGCTGGCGCACCACGCCCCGCGCTCCAGCCGCCACGGCGAGCACAACTGCCCGCAAGACCTCGGCTTCCTGGAAAGGTGACGATCGATGTCCGGACCGGACCGTCCCGGGCGTCTGATGCATCACCATGCGACACCCCACTGCGGTTCTCGAGCAGGACCTCCACCGGATGCCGAGCGGCGGCCGCAACCAGGCGAGCACGCCGGGCGCGACAGGCCGCGGTAACCCGCGCGCGGTCGTCGATCTCTCGGCAGGAACCGTCACCGCCTCGGCGAACGTGGCTTGCCCGCCGGAGCGGCTGTACCGGATGCTGGTCACCGCCGAGACGGAGCGCTGGTGGGGCTCGCCCGAGACCTACGCGATGCGGGAATGGAACGCCGAGCTCCGGACGGGCGGGAGCTGGCGGGTCCTGGTGTGCTTCGTCGACGGCCGGCGGCTCCCCGCCTCGGGGAGGTTCCTGGAGTTCGATCCTCCGGAGAAGATCGTCCAGACCCGCCGGTACGAGCTCGACCATCCGAAGCTCGGCCGGCGGGAGACGCGGGTCAGCTACTTCATCCAGCCGCGGGAAGGTGCAGCGCGCCTCACGGTGTTCCACGAGGGCTTTCGCGATCTGGAGGAGGCGGCGGCCGAGCACGCCGTCGGCTGGGAGCGCGTCCTGGGCTGGCTCGAGCCGTACGCCCGGGCGGTGAACGACGAACAGAGGAGATGGCAATGAGCGAGTTTCTGTACCTGTACCGGTTGCCGGCGGATTCGCCGAACATGCCCGACTCCGCGAGGAACATGCAGGAGCGGCTGCAGAAGTGGACCGCGTGGTTCAAGGACCTGGAAGCCCGAGGGCACCTCCGGACGATGGGTCATCCCCTGGAGACCGGCGGAGCGGTGGTCGCGGAGGGCGGCCGCACGGTCCACGACGGTCCGTACGCTGAATCGAAGGACATCGTCCTCGGCTACAGCGTCGTCCAGGCCAGGGACCTGGCCGAGGCGCGGGCGGCGGCCGTCGGCTGTCCCATCCTGGGCTACGGGGGGATGGTCGAGGTCCGGCCCATCCGCCAGATGTGACCGCGTCGCTGCCCGACGAGCACTTCTTCCGCCGCGAGTCCGGCCGGCTGGTCTCCACGCTGACCCGGATGCTCGGCGTGCACCACCTCGCCCTCGCCGAGGACGCGGTGCAGGAGACGCTCGCCGCGGCGGTGGAGGTGTGGGCTTTCCGCGGCGTGCCGGAGAATCCCTCGGCATGGCTCACCACCGCGGCCCGCAACCGTGCGGTGAGCCTCCTGCGCCGGGAGCGCACCGCGCGAAGGTTCGCGCCGGAGATCGGCCGCCTCGCCGACGCCGAGGGCGCTCCGGGCGCGGAGTCCCCGGCGGCCCACCTGCCTCCGGCGCTCCGGGACGACGAGCTGCGGATGATGTTCTCTTGCTGTCACCCGGACATTCCCGAGGACGCGCAGGTGGCGCTGGTCCTGTCGCTGCTGTCGGGCTTCTCGGCGCACGAGCTGGCCGAGGCGTTCCTCATCTCCCGGGCGGCGATGGAGAAGCGGCTCTCGCGGGCGAAGAAGGTGCTCTCCGGGATGCGGGGGCTTTTCGAGCTCGGGGCACGTGACTTCGAGACCCGTCTCGTCGCGGTGCACCGGGCGCTGTATCTGCTGTTCAACGAGGGCTACCACGGCGCGTCTCCGGACGCGGCGGTGCGGCTGGACCTCTGCCGCGAGGCGATGCGGCTGGTGGCCCTCCTCCTGGAGCACCCACCGGCGGCGACACCAGCCACGCATGCGCTGGCAGCGCTCATCGCGCTCGACGCGGCCCGGCTACCTGCGCGGGTGGACGAGGCGGGCGATCTCACCGAGCTCTCGCGACAGGACCGGAGCCGCTGGGACGGCAGGCTCATCGCCCGTGGGCTCGAGCTGCTGGAGTCGTCGGCGCGCGGTGAGGTGGTCTCGGAGTACCACCTCGAGGCGGCCATCGCCGCCACCCATGCCCTGGCGCCCAGCGCCGAGAAGACCTCCTGGGGGGAGATCGTCGAGCTGTACGACGCCCTCCTGCGCCTTCGCCCCTCTCCGGTGGTGGCGCTCAACCGCGCGGTCGCGGTCGCCGAGCAGCTGGGCCCCGAGCGGGGTCTCGAGGCGCTGCGGTCGATCCCCGACACGGAGCGGCTGGCGGCCTATCCCTTCTACCCGGCGGCGCTGGGCGAGCTGGAGCTCCGCTGCGGACGTCCCGCAGAAGCCCGACGACACTTCCGCGCTGCTCATCGCCTGGCGCGAAACCCGGCCGAGCGAACGTTCCTCGAGCGGCGCATGGCCGAGTGCGAGCGACAGCTTTCTTCCGGCCCGCGGCCAACGGTTCGGGGCTGACCGCGCGAGCTCCGCGGACGCTAACCGGCCTTCTTCGAGGCTCTCGCCGCCGCCGACTCGATGAGCCGGATGGCTGCCTTGGGGCCCTTCCATCCGAGGCACCGCGCGTCCTTGCGGCTGAAGAACACGGTGCTGAGGAAGAAGTGCTCCAGCTCCTCGATCGTCTCGCGCGGCATGTCCTGAGGCTTCTTGACCTCGTTGGTCCAGCGACCCTCCAGTGGCAGGACGACCAGCCTGTCGTTCCGGGTGCGCTCGCCGTTCTGCTTCTCATCGAGCTCGAGGACGCCGAAGGGACGACAGGGAATCACCACGCCCGGATGACTGGGCACCTCGGAGAGGACGAGCGCGTCCAGTGGATCCCCGTCCGCTGCCAGCGTGCTCGGCACGAACCCCCAGTCATAGGGGTAAGCGAAGCCGATGGGCAGCGGGTGCCCCCAGGTGATCGCGCCGAGCTCCGGCTCGTATTTCAGCTTCAGCTTGCTGTCCCGGGGTGCTTCGACGACCACGTGCACCAGGTGCTTCTTGGCCCATGTCGGAAGACGGTTGAGCTTCATTCGCCCTCCGGGATGTGCACGACATGGGCTTCTGGCAACGTTCGACCGGTGAACGGCGCCCGGCAGGCTTCCCTCCGGGGTGGTTCCGGTCGACCAGGAGTGAAAAGACACGCCGTTGAAAGTTCGGTGCTACACCGCCTCGGATCGATGGCCTCCGCCGTCCATGACGCGACCGCCGAGCGGGAGAAGAACCTGGTCGCCCTCAGCTCGGTGGGCGCGGCGGTGCTCCTCACCAGCATGAAGGTCGTGGTCGGCCTCGCCACCGGCTCCATCGGCATCCTCTCCGAGGCGGCGCACTCGGGCATCGACCTGCTCGCCGCGCTGATGACCTTCTGGGCGGTCCGCGCCTCCTCGAAGCCTCCGGACAGCGATCACCTCTATGGCCACGGGAAGATCGAGAACTTCTCGGCCCTCTTCGAGACCGGGCTCCTCCTCGCGACCTGCGTGTGGATCGCCTACGAGGCCGGCAAGCGGCTGGTCTTCGGAGGCGGCCATGTCGAGGCCACGGTGTGGTCGTTCCTGGTGATGACCATCTCCATCGGGATCGACGTTTCACGCTCGCGAGCGCTGGCCGCCGTCGCCCGCCGCCACCGGAGCCAGGCGCTGGAGGCGGACGCGCTGCACTTCTCCACCGACGTCTGGTCGTCGGCGGTGGTGATCCTGGGCCTCCTCGGGGTGTGGTTCTCACAGCGGACCGGGATCGTCTGGCTCGCCCGGGCCGACGCGGTCGCCGCCCTCGGGGTTGCCGGCATCGCGGCCCTGGTCAGCATCCGGCTCGGCCGGAAGGCGGTGGACGACCTGCTCGATGCCGCGCCCACCGGATTGCTGGAGGCGATCGCCCGCGCCGCCGCCGGGGTGGACGAGGTGGTGGGCGTCTCGCAGGTGCGGGTCCGGCGTTCCGGACCGAAGACGTTCGCCGACGTCATCCTCCAGGTCGCTCGAGGGCTCCCTGTCGAGCGCGCGCACGAGATCGCCCATGCCGCCGAGGACGCCATCCGGCGCGCCGTGCTCGACGTGGACGTGATGGTGCACACCGAGCCGGCAGAGGATCCCGCCGGAGCGACACTCCAGCCCGTTGCTCGCTGAGACGAGGAGCCTGAGGACGGCTCGACGCGGGGCGCGCCCATACCTCCTGCTCAGGTGCTCGGGGCGAGCACCGAGCTGAGGCTCAGGTCCAGCTTCGGTCCGAGCTGCTCCAAAAGACTGTCCAGCTCGCTCACGGGAAGCTCGAGCGTCCGCTCCAGCTGGGCGCGGGTCCGGTCGAGGAGCGTCTCCCGCGCCTTCGCCATCCGGCGGCTGATGGTCGACTTGTTCACCTGGTACATCGCGGCGATCTGGTTGAGGCTCAGACCCTCGAGGAAGTGCATCCGGAGCACGTTGCGCTCGCCGCCCTCCAGCGACGCGAACGCCTCGCGGAGCGCGCGCCCGAACTCGGGGGCGTACCTCCCCTGGAGCAGCTCGAGGGTGCGATCCGCCGTGGGCGCCGCCGGCTCCCAGAGCGAAGCGTCGGGAAGCGGCTCGGGGCCGCGCTTCGCGTCCCGTCGCGCGTTCAGCGCCAGGCGGAGCGCACCTGCCCGGAGCCAGTTCTCCAGGGAGCCCCTTCCGGCGTAGTCGAGGATGCGAGGAGAGCGTCCATCCTCCGGCACCAGGACGCGCGTCCGCAGCCGCTGGAGGATCTCGTCCACGAACGCAGGCGTGGCGTCCACGCTCCGGACCGCCCCGGCGACCGAGGAGAGGAGCGTCCCGAACTCGCGGAGCGCGCAGGTGTTCCCCTCGGCGCAGGCGAAGGCCAGGTAGAGATCCGGCAGGTGGAGCTGGTCGACGGCGGCTCCGACGTCACTGGCGCGGCTCAGCTGCGCGGCCCAGTGCGTCACGAATCGGCGTGCGTCCACGCACACGTCCGGCCACCGGGCCTCGGCACCCGCGAGCTGCTCGGCGAGTCGGGCGTCCAGCTCGGCACGGCTGGTGCTGCGGCGGGCGGCGGGGATCGCCCCCCAGAACAGTTCGGCGTGGGCAAAGGCGGTCAAGAGGAGGAGGCCCCTGGGGCGGTGCGAGGGTACCAGCCGGAGCGCCGGATCAGCCACCCGAGCCAGGCCAGCGCTGCCAGTGAGGTAACCAGGAGGCCCCAGCGAAGCCACGGGGATGCAAGGCCTCCGATCTCACCCGCAGTGAGCATGCGCACCACGTATGCATCTCCCTCCGGAGTCCGGGAGCCCGGTGATCCGAGGTGGATCCCCAGGACGCGAATCGTGCTTCCGCCGATCTGCAGCTGCACCACCTTGCCGACCGGAGGCGCCGTCGGCCACCGGGCTCCCGCCCACCCGCCGTCGGGCGCGCGGAGGACGACCTGGGCTCCGGTGGCCCGGCCCAGCTCGTCGAGCAGCCCGTCATCCACCCACCGGCCGGAGAGGACGAATCCCACGATGGACCGTCCCCGCACCACCGGCCGTCCCGACACCAGCAGCAAGTCGTCGATGTGGCGCTCGGTCACCAGCGGCAGCTCGAGGGTCTCCAGCGTGGCCCACGACCAGAGGGCGTCGGTGGGTGTCCCCTCCATGGTCTGGATCAGCATCGGGATGTCGGGAGCCGGCGCGCCGAACGCGTCGGGAGCGGCGAGGTTGAACACCACCCGCCCCCAGGAATTGGCCACCAGCAGCGCATCCCGGTTTCTCATGCCAGGCAGATCCGCCGAGAGAAGAGTCTTGTGGGCCTTGGCGAGCTGGTCCTCGCGGCTCTCGTCCTCGGCGAGGCCCAGCGCGGCGTCCATGTTGCTGGCGTCTCCGAGCGCACCGAGCACGCCCTCGGCGCGAAGCCCCGCCTGGACCAGGAGGTCCGTGCGCTCGCTCTGGGCGCGGAGCAGCTCCGGAAGCCTCCCCGCGGAGGCGAAGAGCTCGTGGTCCACCCGGCGCTCCCAGACGACGTGCTGGATCCAGACCGCGGCAGTCGTGAGGAACAAGGCGAGCGCGAGCAGCCCGGTGCTCCGCCGGAAGGGAAGGCGTGCTTCCCGGAGCGCATCGAGCAGCGCGTCCATCGAGGGCCAGCGCTGCGCCGGGTCGGCGGCGAGCCCGCGGGCCAGCACCCGGGACAGCCGCGCGGGCAGATTGCGGCGCCGGAGCGAGACCGGCTCCGGAGGCTGGGAGGGCGAGGCGTCCTCCACCTCCTCGGGGCGCTGGCCCTCCACCGCCTCGAGCAGCGCGAGGCAGAAGCTGTACTGGTCGCTGCGCACGTCCGCCGGCTGCCCGCGCCAGTTCTCGGGCGCCATGTACGCCGGGGTCCCGGCGAAGCGTGGTGCGTGCTCGTGCACCGCGCGGGCGAGCCCGAAGTCGGTCACCCGGATCCGCCCGTCCTCGCCGACCAGCACGTTCTCCGGCTTGAAGTCGCCGTGGACGATGCCGGCGCGGTGCGCGGCGGCCAGCCCCTGGCCGGCGGCGGTGTAGAGGGACAGCGTGTGCTGCAGCCCGTGAAGGCCGGACCTCTGGGCGCGGCGCAGGGTCTCTCCCTTCACGTACTCCATGGCGAAGAAGACCTCGCCATCGAAGGTGCCCACGTCGTGAACGGTGACGATGTTCGGATGGGAGAGCCGGGCGATGGCCTGCGCCTCGGCGAGGAGCTGGGGGCGCGCCGCCGCCGCCGGTCCCGCGCCGCGTCCCGGCCGGAGGAACTTGATGGCGACCTTGCGGTCGAGCTCGGGATCGAAGGCGCTGTAGACCACGCCCATCCCACCCCGGCCGACCGGGTCGAGGAGCACGTAGCGTCCGAGGTTGGTCCCCCGGGCCAGCAGCCGCCACGAGGGCTGCGGGTCGTTCTCCGGCGTCACCAGCGTGCGCACCAGCGCGGTGACCAGCTCGCGGCAACGGTCGCAGGCGTCGATGTGCTCGCCCACCCGCAACCGTTCCGAATCCGTGCCCTCCCCCCCGACGTGCCGCGCGAGCGCGTTCTCGTCGAGGTGTCCTTCCTCGACGGAGATGGTCATGGCGTGTAGCCGGGCCGCTTCTTGTACGAGCGCCCGAACTTGTCGAGGTGCGAGGGATTGAAGAGCCGCGGGCGGAGGATGAGGTTCACCTCGGTGGGCTGGCCCTCGGTGACCACCACCTCCATCTGGAACGGCTCGCTCTGCCGTCCCCAGGCGTGCAGCGGGTGCTTTCCGGGCGGCACGTCGTGGATGACGAACGTGCCGTCGGGGTTCACCCTGGCGAAGGCGCGGTTCGGCAGCACCAGCACGTTGGCGTACATCTGCTCGTGGATGTTGCAGAAGACGTCGACCAGCCCCGGAGTGGGGAAGCTGACGGTGCGCGTCTCCTGGGGACCCGGCTGGCCGAGATCGAACGGACGGGCGGTGGAGGTGGAGAAGACGTTGTGCACGAACGGGTCGTCGTTGGTGAACTGCACCGCCTGCCCGGCGACGATGATCTGGAGGTCTGGGAGGAAGGTCTTGTCCTTCTGGTCCACCACCGGCGAATCGGGGAGCGGCGGCTGCCGGAAGCCGGTGAGGTAGACCACGACGGGTTGGGGCGGGGTGGCCTGGATGCCCCCGTCGGTCGCGGAGACGGCGACCGTGCCGCGGATCTCGCCCGCGGCGGCCACGGCCGCGACGACCAGCACCACCGAAGCTGTCAGAGCGCGATGCCCCACAACACCCGCGGATAGTACCGGGACGAGTCGTTCGTGAGGCCGAACAGCGACCCGAAGGTGATCCAGAACGGCCCCCGCGTCCAGCAGACCGAGGGCCCGAGGTACATCTGTCCCTTGCTCGGGCGGGTGTCGCCATGGATGGGCAGCTGGCCGAAGAACTCGCCGGCGATGCGCCAATCCCGCCCGAGGGGGAAGGAGACGCCCGCCCCGCCACGCCCCAGCACCGAGAACTTCTGGGGGCTCGTCTCCTGGAGGAAGGGCAGGCCCATCAGGACACCCACGTTGAGAGTGTAGCGGATGGACTGGAGGTTCCCGACGCTGAGGACGACGCCGACCTCGGCCGCGGGAGGGCCCGCCGACGGATCGAGCGGGTGGTAGTACCCCACGCGGAGGAGCGGTTGCCACCCCTGGTCGTCCTCCCGGGGGAAGATCCGGTAGCGGGCCACGAGCCCCAGCGAGTGCAAGTAAGTGTCATCGGGGACGGCGACGATCTGCAGCGGCAGCTGCAGCTCGAGGTGGTTGGAGACCGCGACCACCGGGCCCCACCACACCCAGGTCGACGCCGGCACGTCGATGCGGTTGGGGATGCGGCCGTAGGCCCAGACCCACTGCTCCAGCTCGAAGCCCCCCTCGGGGACGAGCTGGGATTCGTCGAGGAAGAGGTGGAACGTCCGGGCTGCTCGCGCCGGCGTGCCCAGGAGCATGACGAGCGCGAGAATGCAGGGTGCCAGTCGTGCCGGGCCGACCACGCGCGGCAGTGTAGCGGAAGCCGGCACCTAACGCCGAAACCACCTGGATCGATCCGTCCCTCGCTTGCCCTCGCGGCCGATCCCGTCGTCGCTCCTCCGTCACGTGACGACGGTCACGCTCCGTCGTCGCTTCTAGGCCTCGGCCGCGATTGCGGCGCGATCATCCGGTCGACCCAAGTGGTCTCGGCGTTGGGCGCCCGGGGGAGACGGTCACATCGAGAAATGGAGTTGCCCGAGCACGCTGAAGCTCGGCTCGTGGCCGCCACCGGCGAGTCCGTACTCGGTGAAGATCGTGTCCAGCCGGACCTCACAGTAGGGGAAGAAGAACCAGGAGACGCTGAACCATCCGCCATAGCTCGTGGCCTCGTACTGCCGCAGCGCCTCGCCGGTGAAGATGAAGTGAAGCCCCTGGATGGGCTCGTAGTCCGCCTGGAGGAACCCGACCCCTCCCCAGTCGCGGGGGAGACCGGATCCGCTCTCGACCAGGAGATCCGCCTCGGCCAGCAGTACCCACGGACCGCCCACGTGCCAGCGCGAGAAGAGCCCGTGCGCCTGGCGCCAAACGTCCTGTCTGTTGAAGAACGGGTCGGTCACGAACGGGTTGGTGATCGCGCCGATGCCGGGGCCGCGGTCGGCGTGGGTGGCCAGGCTGGAGAGGCCGAGCGTGAAGGCGTGGCTGAACGCGCCCTCGACGTACGCGCTGTAGCCCTGCTCCCGGTATGCGCTCGCCGGAACATTGTCCGAGGGAATCGGGTCCCGGACCAGGAAGTTCCCGGCGATGCCCATCACCGCCGTACGGATGCCCGGAGCGTCCCACACGACCTGTCCTCCGTACTGCTGGGCGGAGTTGGTGTCGGTCCCGGTGGCGCTGCGGACGAAGCTCGTGTGCTCCACGTTCCGCAGACCGAAGGGCAAGTTCATCCGCCCGCCGAGCAGGTAGAGCTTGTTGTCGTCGAACCGTAAGCCCAGCCAGTGCTCCCGGGAGACGATGTTGTCCCGCTCGCTGCTGGTCAGCGCGGCCAGCTTCGCACCGGTGGGCACGTACCCGATGCTCGCCGAGGCGAGGAAGGGGCCGGCGGTGACCCCGAGCCGCAGGTCGGCGATCATCAGGATGTCTCGCCAGTTGGTGCTTCCCATGGTCGTGGTGCTGAGCACCGCCCCCCGGAGCGACAGGCCCACGTTGAGCCAGCTGGGCAGCGGGACCGCCCCGTAGACGATGCCGGGGGTGGGCTCGACATCCTCGGGCTTCTTTCCACCCCATAGGGTGGGAAGGACGATCTGCGCCTGCCCGCGTCCGTACTCGGTGAGCAGCCCGAAGCCGGAAGGGTCCACGTGGCAGGTGCTGCAGTTGGTGTACTCGTGCCGGATCATCCACGGATAGGCATGCGCCTTGGCCGCCGGGAGCGCGACGAGCAGCAGCAGCGTGAGCGGCAAAAGCCGCGGCGCCGGGCTCAAGACCGCTCCGCCGTGAAGGAGGCGCTGGTGTCGATGTCGGGCTGCACGGTCACCCCGAGATAGCTCGGAACGTCGATGTCGTAGTCCTTGAGGTTCAGCGGGATGTTTCCGGTGACCTGGAAGCGGTTCCCCGTCCGGACGATGCGGTACTTCACCTGGACGTCCTTGGTCTTGCCGTGGAGGGACATCTTCCCCGCCGCGGTTCCCTGGCTGGTCTGCCCGTCCTCGGGGAGCTTCACGGCGGACCAGGGGAGCTCGAGCACGGCGTCGGGATACTTCTGCACCTCGAGGTACTTCTCGCGCATGTGCTTGTCGCGCAGACCGATGCCGGTCTGGAGACTGGCGAGCGGCACGGTGACCCGGAGTGTCGTCCCGTCGTCCTCGATGCGGAGCTGATTCGTCTTGCCATCCAGGCTGAAGCCGCCCGGACCGCGGCCGTGGAATCCGGCACTGGGCTCGCCGGTGAGACGGGCGGGCGCGGCGAGCAGAGGGAGCGCGAGCAGCAGTGCGGCGGTGAAGATGGCACGTCGAGGCATGGGTCGCTCGTGAGAGGTCGAATCGTGTTCGGTGCGACTCGTGTTCGCTGCTAGGTGTCGAGAGGGGCGTGCGCGAGAGCCACGCGCCGCTGGTCCATCCATTGACTCAAGGGGCCGGTGTCCACGCCGTGGTCGTGCATCCCCGGAATGACCACCGACTCCAGCGTCTCGAGGTAGATGCGCTGCCGTTCCGAATGCGGCACCACACCGGAGTGGAACAGCGCCGAATCATCCGTCCCGGGGGGAGCAGGGCGGAACAGGTCCGGACCGGCGCTCCCACTCACTATTCCCGGGAGCAGCGCCCCCAGGAAGCTCAGGTCCATCCGCTGGCGAGCCCAGGTGAGGTAGCCCCATCCGATGCGGGCGTGCCCGACCTCGTCCCGCGCCAGCTCGTGAAGGACGGACCGCAGCGTCTCGTCACGCGCGGCGTCGAGCAGTGTCACCAGGGTCGCCATGCTCTCGGTCTCCGAGACACAGGACTGCGCCACCACCTCGTAGGTCAGGCGCTGCTCGGGAGTGAGCTCGGCCGGCGCGTACTCCAGCAGCCGGGTCTCGGGGGGAGGCACCGGCGCCTGCCGCCCGCGAAGGATGTCCTCGCAGCGGCTGGCGTGACGCGTCTCGTCCCGCGAGGCCCGAGCTGCCAGCTCCACCAGCGCCTCGGGCGCCCCCGCCTGCCACATCCGGCGGGAGAGCGACCCGAAGCGCAGCGCGGCACCGGTCTCGACCCCGTGCCGCGCTGCCCACACCCGGTCGGCGTGCCGACGGGTGACCTCGTCTACCAACCCGGAGGCCCTCCTCCCCCGCCGCCGCCGGTTCCGCCGTCGGGCAAGGTCTGCTGCTGACCACCGCCGCCGCCGTTGTCACTGCCACCACAGGCGGCCAATCCGAGCCCGAGCGTCGCACCGCCGAGCACCAGTACCTGGAACAGCTTCTTGATCTTCATCCTCATCTCCAGAGGAGAGCCGAAGCGACTCCCCTTTGTTTGGGAGACACGACACCCGCGAGGCCGTTGCGGGAGGGGTCCGGACCCGGGTTTCCGGAGAGTCCTTGCTGTCCTTGTTTAGTGATTTCGGCTGCTTGGCATGTGAAACTCCGCACCTCCCGGGGCTTCCGGCCACCGCGCGGTGACCGTCTTCAACCGCGTGTAGAAGCGCACTCCCTCCGGTCCGTGGATCGCGTGGTCGCCGAAGAGCGATCTCTTCCAGCCCCCGAAGCTATGGAAGGCCATGGGAACGGGAATCGGAACGTTGATCCCCACCATCCCGCATTGCACACGGGTCGCGAACTCGCGAGCCGCGGCGCCGGAGCGGGTGAAGATCGCGGTGCCGTTTCCGAAGGCGTTGTTGTCCACCAGCGCCAGGGCCTCGTCGAGCGTGCGGACGCGGACCACGACGAGCACCGGTCCGAAGATCTCCTCCTGGTAGACGCGCATCTGCGGACGGACGCCGTCGAAGAGGCACCCGCCGAGATAGAAGCCGTCGGTGCGTCCGGCGACCCGGAGCCCGCGCCCGTCCACGACCAGCGTGGCGCCCTCGGAGAGCCCCACGTCGAGATAGGAACGGACCCGGTCGAGGTGCTCGCGGGTGACCAGCGGGCCCATCTCCACGGCGGCATCCGTGCCCGGGCCGACGCGCAGCGCTCGGACTCGCGGCGCGAGCCGCTCCAGCAGCGGGTCGGCGACGTCACCCACCGTCACCGCGACGGAGATGGCCATGCATCGCTCTCCGGCCGAGCCGTACGCCGATCCGATCAGCGCGTCGGTGGCGAGGTCGAGGTCAGCGTCGGGCATGACCACCAGGTGGTTCTTGGCCCCGCCCAGCGCCTGCACCCGCTTCCCGGCCGTGCTCGCCGTCCGGTGGACCCATTCCGCGACCGGAGTGGAGCCCACGAAGCTCACCGCGGCGACCTCGGGGTGACGGACCAGCGCGTCCACCGTCTCCCGGTCGCCGTTCACCACGTTGAAGACGCCCTCGGGGCAGCCCGCCTCGACGAGCAGCCGCGCCATCTCGAGGCTCGGGGACGGATCGCGTTCCGAGGGCTTGAGGACGAAGGTGTTTCCGCACGCGATGGCCACCGGCCACATCCACATCGGGACCATCACCGGGAAGTTGAAGGGCGTGATCCCGGCCACGACCCCCAGCGGCTGCCGGACGCTCCAGGAGTCGATGCCCTTACTGACCTGCTCGGTCAGCTCGCCCTTGAGCAGCTGGGGAATGCCGCAGGCGAACTCCACCACGTCCATGCCCCGCGCCAGCTCGCCGCGCGCATCGGAGAGGATCTTCCCGTGCTCGGAGGTGATCAGCCGGGTGAGCAGGTCCGCCCGGGCCTCGGCGAGCTCGCGGAAGCGGAACAGGACCCTGGCGCGAACCACCGGCGGCGTGCGGGACCACGCCGGAAAGGCCGCGGCCGCGGCTCGCACCGCAGCGTCCACCTCGGCCGACGTTGCGAACGGGACCTGGCGGCTGCGCGCACCCGTCGACGGATCGAAGACGTCCCCCAGGCGGTTGCCCTCGCCCGCAGCGGCGCGGCCGCCGATCCAGTGTGAGAGCCGCGCCGGGGGCTCCTGCTCGGGTGCGGGACGTTCAGCGCGCATGGCTCTTTCCTTCCTTCGTCGGCGGGGTCCAGTCCGGCAGCGGCTTGCCAGCCTTCACGTGGTGGTACCCCGGCGTTTCCCGGATGAGGACGTAGATGTACTCGATGGGTGCATCGATGGTCTCGTGCACCACGCGGGTGATGGCCTCGGCGAGCGCCCGCTTCTGCTCGGGCGTGCGCCCCTCGCGGATGTCACACTGGATGATGGGCATCTCCGGTCGTCTCCTCTCGGGGACCCGGGAGACTACGCCCGCTGTGGCCCGCCGGCGTGCTCGACGCGCCGCGCCGGGCTCACCTAAGCAAGCGACTGCACACCTCCACCCAGCGCAGCAGCTCGTCCAGCTCGAACGGCTTGCGGAGTAGCGCCACCACCTGAGGGAACTCCAGCTCGCGAGGGTGGGCGTTCGCGCTCATCACCACCACCGGGAAGCGTTCGCTGCGCCCGCGGCGGGACAGCTCGTTCAGCAGCTCGAGTCCGTTCATCCGCGGCATCGCCAGGTCGAGCAGAACCACACAGCGCTCCTCGAGCCCGTCGAGCCGCACCAGGGCCTCCTCGCCATCGGGCGCTTCGAGGACCCGGTAGCCCTCGGCGGAGAGCACCTCGGTGACGCTCTCCCGGATCCCGGGATCGTCGTCCACGACGAGCACGGTGGGGGACGACATGGTCGGCTTCTCCGGACCTCCTCGGGCCGGGCACCATACTCCGCGGGGGCCATGCGACCTTCGGAGCTAGGCCTGGGCGTGCGTCGGCAGGTCGACCCGCTGCCGCCTCGGCGAGCGTCCCGCCGACGGGAGTGCCGTCAGCCAGGGCCAGCATCCACCGCAGCTTCCGCTGGACGCCGTGGCTCGGGAATCGCGGGGCCCCGCGGCAGAGACACCCGGAAGACGCCGTAGGGGGCTCGGCTCTCCTCCTCCCCGCGGTTGAGGGCCGGGTGGAGGTTGAGCTGGTTCACCGTGACGTAGATCCAGTCCTCCGGACCGCGGGCGAGACCCTCCGGCCACTGGAGCCGAGGGTCCTGCACGAGGAGCGACTGCCCCGAGGACGAGGTAATGCGCAACGCGTGGGCTTCCACATCGGCCACCACCACCCGGCCTCGCTCGTCGGCGATCAGCCCGTTGCCCGAGGGACGCTCGGCGTGGGACTCCACCCGAGTCGCGAGTGCCTCGGCGGCGAGCTTCCGATCGAGGAGGTCCGTGGTGCGGACGCGCCACACCGTGCCCCCGTTCAGCGGCGCCAGATAGAGG
>JBKPMY010000148.1:0-14460 GCA_046732375.1 Myxococcota bacterium | reverse complement strand
GTCCAGTCGCTGAAACGGCAGGATGGTGTAAGAAAGACTGCATGGCCGCACGGGCCATGCCGTTGGTAGAGTTACAGGGACATGCTCAGGTATTCCGCTGACCGTCGCACCCTGGTGTGGGCCGCTGCCATGCCGGTGGTTGCGTTCATTCCGTACGTTCGTCCCGACCTCGCGGTCTGGCTGTGGCCGCTGAGCTGCTACCTCGCGCTGTCCGCGGGCGTCATCGCGCACAACCACAACCACACGATGACCTTCAAGGGCCGGAAGCTGAACGCGATCTTCGGCAACTGGCTGAGCATCTTCTACGGCTACCCGACCTACGCCTGGGTCCCGACGCACAACCTCAACCACCACAAGTTCGTGAACAAGGCCGGGGATGCCACCATCACCTGGCGCTTCACCAACAAGCACAACGCGCTGGTGGCCGGGACCTACTTCTTCGTCTCCAGCTACTACCAGGCGGAGCCGATCAAGGACTACATCAAGAAGGCGAAGGAGAAGAACCCTCAGCTGTACCGGACGATCATCGGGCAGTACGTCTTCTTCGTCGGAACACACCTGGCGCTGCTCGCGCTCGCCATCGCCCTCCACGGCTGGAAGACCGGATTCCGGGTGTGGGGCCTGATGTTCCTGGTCCCGGCGCTGTTCGCGCTGTGGACCATCATGTTCTTCAACTACATCCAGCACGTCCATACCGACCCGTGGAGCGAGCACAACCACTCCCGGAGCTGGGTCTCACCGGTCCTGAACTTCCTGCTCTTCAACAACGGGTACCACTCGGCGCACCACGAGCTGGCCGGGGCGCACTGGAGCACGTTGCCCGCGCTGCACCGGAAGCTGGCGCCGGACATCGATCCGCGCCTGAACGAGAAGAGCTTTTGGTGGTTCTGCCTCCGGAACTACCTCCTCGCGCCGCTCTTCCCCTCGCTGGGAACGCACCAGATCGGCCGGGCTCCGTTCGACGATCCGGCTCTCGCCGGGCCGGCCGCTCCGGTCACGGCCGCGGTGGACGCGTTCGAGTCGGGCGTGAACGCCGCCCGCGCCTGAGCCAGGAGAGCCGCAGCACCCGCGCCCACTCCCTTCCCTCGCGCTCGCCGAGCGCGTCGACCTCGGCCAGCAGCCGGTTCAGCCGCGCGGGGCCGAGGGCGGGTCCCCCGTAGGAAAGAGAGCGGACCACCCGGCGGAGCGCGTCGGGCCCGAGCAGCACGCGCTGGTCCCAGACCTCCTCCCGGGGACGACCGGGGCCTGCGGCGATCACGAGGAACTCCCGGGTCCGTGCTCCGGTGGAGAGGCTGCGGGCCTTCGGGTTGGCGGCCACGAGCAGCGCGCGGAGCTCGCGCATGAACGGAGTGTCCAGGAACTCCGGGGCCACCACGGCCGCGATTCCATCCGTTGCGAGGAGGCGTCGCGCCTCGGCGCCCGCTGCATCGGGGCGGACCCAGTGGACCGCGTCGGCGAGGAGGACCAGGCCGGCGCCGATCTCTCCGAGCCCGGTCGACTCGGCGGGGGCGAGCACCGGCGTGACCGGGAGCCCGGCACAGGTCTCGGCGCAGACCGCGAGCATCGCCTCCGCAGGCTCCACCGCCAGAACCGGGAGCCCTCGCCGCGCGAGCGGAGCGGCCAGAAGGCCGGTCCCCGCACCGAGGTCGACCACCGTCCGGCCCTCGCCGGCGAGCTCGAAGAGGTGGGCCACCAGCGCGTCGGGGTACGGAGGGCGTGCGCGGTAGTCATCCGCGAGGCACTCGAAGACGCGCGGCGGGCCGGGGCTCCGGTTCACGGGATGGGTTCTACTGGATGCGTCAGGAGCCATGCCCGTCACCCTGGACTGCCGTGTGCTGAAATGCGACGCGGCACCACGTCCCCGATGAATCTCCTTCTCCTCGAGCCCGAAGAGCTCTCCGCCGACGGAACGGCGCGGCTCATCGGAGCCCGCCTCCGTCACCTCCGCGAGGTCCTCGGCGTCGGTGCGGGAAGCACGGTGCGCGCCGGCCTGATCGACGGCCAGGTCGGCACGGCGGAGGTGTTGAGCCTCACCGACATCGAGGCCGTGCTCCGGCCCGTGCTCGACCACCCGCCACCCCCACGCCCGGGTGTGGACCTGGTCCTCGCCCTTCCCCGCCCCAAGGCCCTCCGCCGCGTCCTCGCCGCGTCGGCCTCGATGGGTATGGACCGGCTGGTGCTCCTCGCCGCGGCGCGGGTGGAGAAGAGCTACTTCGCCTCGCCCGTGCTCCAGCCGGACCGCATCCGCAAGCACCTTCTCGACGGCCTCGAGCAAGCCCAGGACACGGTGCTGCCCGAGGTCCATCTCGAGCTGCGCTTCCGCCCCTTCGTGGAGGACCGGATGGACGCGCTGCTCGGCCCGGGCGAGCGCTGGCTCCTGCACCCGGGAGACGAGGGGCCGCGGACGCCCTCGGACGAGGGACGGCTCGCGCTGGCCATCGGCCCCGAGGGCGGCTGGGTTCCGTTCGAGCGCGACCTGCTCCACTCGCAGGGTTTCCGCCCGCTCGGGTTCGGGCCGCGCACGCTCCGCACGGAGACCATCGTCCCCTACGCGCTGGGTTGGGCCACCGGACGACGCAGAGCAGCGGACCGCCTGTACCTCGGACCGGCCCGGCGGTAGCTTCGGCGGCCCCGAACGGAGGCTCGCTCATCATGGCCCACCCACCGACCACGCCCACCGACGCCGCGCGCTCGCAGCCCGCGGAACTGGTGACCTCCGAGCCTCAGGCCAAGCCCGCCACCCACGACACCACGCCGCCGCCGGCGCTGCTCGACTTCATGGTGCGGGAATGGAAGCCGGCCAGTACCCGGATGCCCCCCAAGCTCCGCCACGCTGCGGCCTTCGCCGCCCGGCGGCGCGCGCTGAGCAAGCTCTTCCCCGGCGAGACACTGATCGTCCCCACCGGGCACGAGAAGGTTCGGGCCAACGACACCTACTACCGCTTCCGTCCGGGAACCGACTTCTACTACCTCACCGGGAACCTCGAGCCCGACTGCGTGCTCCTGATGGCGCCCGAGTCCGGGGGCGGTCACCGAGACGTGCTGTTCGTCGAGCCCAACCCCGGCAAGACCGACTCCACCTTCTTCACCGACCGGATCAAGGGCGAGCTCTGGGTCGGCCCCCGTCTGGGCGTTCCCCAGAGCCAGGCCCGCTTCGACGTGCACGAGGCACGCGCCCTCTCCGAGCTGCCCCGCACCCTGGCCGGGCTGAAGGGACCGGCGACGCGCGCGGTGCGCGTGCTCCGGGGGATGAGCCCCGCGGTGGATTCGGCGCTGGAGGAGACCCCGCGCGACAAGGAGCTGGCGACGGCACTCTCCGAGATGCGCCTCATCAAGGACGCGCAGGAGGTGCGCGAGCTCTCGGCGGCCATCGCCTCCACCAAGCGGGGCTTCGAGGACGTGATCGCAGGGCTGCGCACCGCGCGGCACGAGCGCGAGGTGGAGGGCATCTTCAACCTGCGCGCGCGCGTCGAGGGAAATGACATCGGCTACAACACGATCGCCGCCGCCGGCGAGCACGCCTGCATTCTCCACTGGGTCAAGAACGAGGGCGATGTCCGGCCCGGGACGCTCCTCCTGCTCGACGCGGGCGTGGAGGCCCACACCCTCTACACCGCGGACATCACGCGCACCCTGCCCGTCTCCGGCCGCTTCAGCCGGGAGCAGCGGCAGATCTACGAGCTGGTCCACGCCGCCCAGGCCGCGGCATTCGAGCAGGTCCGGCCGGGACGCGACTTCCTCGACCCCAACAAGGCGGCCATGCAGGTCCTCGCCGAGGGGCTGGAGCGGCTCGGCATCCTCGACGACGCGGCCGAGGCGCTCGCCGACCAGAATCAGTTCTACAAGCGCTACTCGCTTCACAACGTCAGCCACATGCTCGGCCTCGATGTCCACGACTGCGCCCAAGCCCGGGCCGAGACCTACAAGTTCGGCAAGCTCCAGCCGGGTATGGTCCTCACCGTTGAGCCAGGCCTCTACTTCCAGACCGACGACCTCACGGTCCCGGCGCGATTCCGTGGCATCGGGGTGCGCATCGAGGACGACGTCCTGGTCACCGCGCGCGGGGTGCGGAACCTGTCCGCCGACTTCCCGAGCGAGGCGTCGGACGTCGAAGCCTGGATGGCGAAGGTATGGAAATCGCGAGGCAAGCGCACGCGCGCTTGACACTCGCCGCGGACGGTCATTACCGTCTGCGGCGCGAATGAAGAAGCACACTTCCCAGATGCGGCGGTCGATGCGCCTGGAGGCCATGCACATGCGTGGCCCGGGCGGACGTCCCGTCGCCGGGGAGTGTTGTCGTCGGTGTCGCTGACCGACCTGCTCTCCCGAACGATCAGGGCCGTACGCCCGGGGCCGACAGGAGACGGTGGTCTCCTCGCCCGGGATCGAAGCACGTCCCTGAGTCCAGCAACGACTCGCTGACGTTTCCTTCTTCCGCTGCCGAGTGACCGCCAGGTCGGCCCGGGCTCCCCCGAGGTCCCCGCGCTGTCCCACCGCAGCACCCAGTCAGAAGGAGCCGAACCGTGAGCGAGCAGCAACAGAAACCCAATTACAAGCCGGAGACCCTCGCGCTGCATGCGGGCTACAGCCCCGACCCCACCACCGGGTCGCGAGCGGTCCCCATCTACCAGACCACCAGCTACCGCTTCCGAGACGCGGACCACGCCGCCCGGCTCTTCGCGCTGAAGGAGTTCGGAAACATCTACACGCGGATTATGAATCCCACCAACGACGTCCTCGAGCAGCGCATCGCCGCGCTGGAGGGCGGCGTGGCGGCGCTGGCGGTGGCTTCCGGCCAGGCAGCGGAGACGCTGACATTGCTCGCCATCCTCAAGTCCGGTGACGAGCTGGTCAGCACCTGCAGCCTGTACGGCGGCACCTACAACCTGTTCAAGGTCACCTTCCCGCGGCTCGGCATCAAGACGAGGTTCGTCGAGGCCTCGGACTTCGACGCGATCCGTGCCGCCATCGGCCCGAAGACGCGAGCGCTCTACGCCGAGACGCTGGGCAACCCGCGGCTCGACGTCATCCACCTCGAGGAGCTGGGGAGGATCGCGAAGGAGGCTGGCATTCCCTTCGTCGTGGACAGCACCGCGACCACGCCCGCGCTGCTCCGGCCGATCGAGCACGGAGCGAACATCGTCGTCCACTCGGCGACGAAGTACATCGGCGGTCACGGGCAGGCGATCGGTGGGCTCATCGTCGATGGCGGCAACTTCCCCTGGGACAACGGAAAG
This sequence comes from Myxococcota bacterium, assembly GCA_046732375.1. Lineage (GTDB taxonomy): Bacteria > Myxococcota > Myxococcia > Myxococcales > Myxococcaceae > RPRB01. The sequence continues at coordinate 9,223 of JBKPMY010000148.1, read as the reverse complement.
TTCCCGGAGTTCACCGACCCGAACCCCGGCTATCACGGGCTCAAGCTCTGGCAGACGTTCGGGAACATCTCCTTCATCCTCAAGACCCGGGTCGAGCTGCTGCGCGACCTCGGTCCGGCCCTCAGCCCCTTCAACGCCCACGCCTTCATCAACGGTCTGGAGACCCTGCACCTGCGCGTGCGCCGTCACTCGGAGAACGCGCTCAAGGTGGCCCGCTGGCTCCAGAACGACTCCCGCGTGGCCTGGGTCCGCTACCCGGGCCTCGAGGAAGACCCGTCGTACCCGCTGGCGAAGAAGTACCTCGAGGGCGGCTTCGGCGGCCTGGTTTCCTTCGGCGTCAAGGGCGGCTTCGCCGAGGGCAAGGCGCTCATCGACCGGGTGAAGCTCTTCAGCCTCCTGGCCAACATCGGCGATGCGCGGTCGCTGATCATCCACCCGGCGTCCACCACCCACCAGCAGCTCGAGCCGGAGGAGCAGCGCACCACCGGAGTGACCGAGGACCTGGTGCGCCTCTCGGTCGGGCTCGAGCACCCGGACGACATCCTCGCCGATCTCGACCAGGCGCTCGGCGCTCGGCGGTGACGGAATGACCGGCGTCCGCTCCAGCGCCGCGGCATCCCCGCGACTGTTCGACCTGCGGCTTCCGCCACTGACCCTGCACGACGGGGCCACGGTGGATCCCCATCACGCGCGCGTGCAGTGGTGGGGGCCGGAGACGGATCTCCCCGTCCTCGACCGCCTGGGAACGCGGGTGAGCCCGGAGGCGCCGGGGCCGGTCTCACGCTCCACGTCGCTGCGGGCGGGCACCGGACCCGGTCTCGACGCCTCCATCCCGACGGTGCTGGTGGTTCACGCGCTCACCGGCGACGCGTGGGCCGCCGGCCCCGGCGGCTGGTGGGCTCCACTCATCGGACCGGGCCGCGCGCTGGATCCGGCGCAGGTCCGGGTGCTCTGCGCGAACAACCTGGGCAGCTGTTACGGGAGCTCGGGTCCGCTCGACGTGGGCTGGCCGCAGAGCGTCCGGCGCTTCACGCCGTGGGACCAGGCACGAGCGCTCTGGACGCTCCTCGACGTCCTGGGCATCGAGCGGCTCCGGTTCGCCACCGGTGCATCCCTGGGCGGGATGATCGCCCTCTGCCTCTCGGTGCTGCGCCCGGGCGGGGTGGAGCGGCTCCTCCCCATCGGCACCTCGGCCGCCTCGAGCGCCTGGGTGACCGGATGGAACCACGTCGCCCGGCAGGTCCTCCGGCTCGACCCGGGCTGGCCCTCGGACGTCGGCCGTGGACTCGAGCTCGCGCGACAGCTGGCGATGCTCACCTACCGTGCAGAGTCCTCGCTCGACGCCCGCCACCACCGGGCTGCAGGACGGGCCGACCCACCGTGGCCGCTCCCCATCCAGAGCTACCTCGAGTACCAGGGCAAGAAGCTGCGGCGCCGCTTCGATGCCCGGCCCTACCTGCTCCAGCTCGAGGCGATGGACAGCCACGACCTCGACGCCCGACCGGCGGGGACGCCGGAGAAACCCCTGGGTGGCCTTGCTCTCTGCGTGGACATCGACACCGACCAGCTCTTCACCTCGGCTCAGGTGGATCTCCTCGCTGACTGGCTGACCGCCCACGGTGTCGAGGGCCGCCGGGCCACCGTGCGAAGCCCGCACGGTCACGACGCCTTCCTCATCGAGTGGGAGACGCTGGATCCGCTGGTCCGCCTGGCCGTGGGGAGCGTCCCATGAGCTCCTGGCGGGTCTACAAGTTCGGTGGCTCGTCGCTGGGGGCCGAGGGGCGCCTCCCGGTGGTGCTCCGGCGCGTGGCCGAGGGCCAGCGCCCGCTGGCGCTGGTGGTGAGCGCCCTGGGAGACACCACCGAGTGGCTGCTGGAGGCCGGTTCTGCCGCCGCGGCCGGAGACGAGACCCGGGCGCGGGGCTTGCTGGAGCGGGCGCTCGCCCTCGCCCGGACCCGCGCTGCCGAGGTCCTCGGAGCCGACGACCGTGTGGAGCTGGAGCTGGCCTGGGCCACCCTCCTCGAGGAGGCCGGATGCACCCTCTCCATCCTCGGTTCCGCCCGCTCTCTGGTGCCCGCGGCGGTGGACCTCCTGCTCTCGGTGGGGGAGCGCGTCTCCTCGGAGCTCGTGGCGGCGGCGCTCCGCGCGCGCGGCGTGCCCGGACTGGCGGTGGACGCACGGGACGTCTTCCAGACCGACGGCCGGCACGGAGACGCCACGGTGAGCCTGGAGGCGAGCCTGGGGCCCGTCTGGGAACGGTGGGGCGACTGGGAGCGGCAGGTCCCGGTGGTGACCGGCTTCATCGGCCGGGCGCCCGACGGCTCGACCACCACGCTCGGCAGGAACGGCTCGGACTACGCGGCGACCACCCTCGCCGCCCTGCTCGGGGCTTCCGAGGTGACCATCTGGACCGACGTGGGCGGGGTGATGACCGCCGATCCGGACCTGGTGGAGGAGGCGTACCCGGTCCCGCGACTCACCTGGCACGAGGCGCAGGAGCTGGCTCACTTCGGGCTCCGCATGTTCCACCGCCGCACCGTGCTTCCCCTGGAGCAGAGCGGAGGCAGCCTGCGCATCCGCAGCACGGTGGACGCCGGCGAGGGCACGGTCATCGACGCGCAGGGCAACCCGGATCCGCACCGGCCCACCTGCGTGACCAGCCTGGAGAAGCTGGCCCTCCTCTCCGTCGAGTCACGCCGCCCGGCGCCGGAGACCTCGCTCGCCGTCCGGGTGCTCTCGGCGCTGGAGGAGGCCGAGCTCCGCATCTGGACCGTCACCCAGTCCGGGCACGGACAGAGCCTGGCCTTCGTGGTGGATGCGGCCGCTGCCGAGCGGGCCCGCGCCATCGTGGAGACCGCGCTCGCGGATTTCCTCGCCTCCCGGGAGGTGGAGCTGCCGCCCACCCGGGAACCGGTGACGCTGGTGAGCCTCGTCGCCGAGGCGATGGGGCAGTGGCCGAACGTCGCGGGGCGCTTCTTCGCCGCGCTGGGCAACGTGGGCATCAACGTGCTCGCCATCGCCCAGGGCGCAAGCTCGCGGAGCATCAGCTGCGTCGTGGCGGCGGCCGACACCGCCGAGGCCGTCAGGACGGTGCACGCCGCGTTCAACCTCGCCCAGACCGAGGTCAACGTGCTCCTGCTCGGCCGGGGCACCGTGGGGGGACGCTTCCTGGCCCAGCTGGAGGACACCCGCGACTCCTTGCGGGCGCGCCAGGGCGTCGAGGCGCGGCTGTTCGGAGTCGTGGACCGGCACGGAGCCCACGTCGATCCCCGCGGTCTCGACATCGCCGCCCTCCCGCCCCGGTCGAGGGAGCCTTCCGGCCCGTTGCCGGACCTGAGCCTCCTCCTGGAGCAGCTCTCGCGCCGCCCGGTGCCGGTGCTGGTGGACTGCACCGCCGCCGACGGGATGGAGGCGCTTTACGTCGAGGCCTTCCGCCGTGGGATCCACGTGGTGGCGGCGAACAAGAAGCCCCTGGCGCTCGCGATGGAGCGACGCTCCGCGGTGTTCGATGTCGCCCGCCGCCACTTCCGGGCCTGGCACTACGAGACCACGGTGGGCGCGGGCCTGCCGGTCATCGAGACCTTGAAGAACCTGGTGGCCACCGGGGACGTGGTCGAGCGCATCGACGGCAGCCTCTCCGGGACCCTGGGTTTCCTCTGCCAGGAGGTGATGAGCGGGACACCCCTCTCCGTCGCGGTGCGCACTGCCCGAGACCGCGGCTACACCGAGCCTCACCCGCGCGACGACCTGTCCGGCCTGGACGTGGCGCGCAAGGCGCTGATCCTCGCCCGGGAGCTCGGGCTCCAGCTCGAGCTGGAAGAGGTCGCGGTCGAGCCGTTCGTCGACGCCGCCCTCCTGGAGGAGGACGACCCCGAGCGCTTCCTCGGGCGGCTCTCGTCTCACGACCAGGCCTTCGCGGCCCAGGTGCAGCGCTACCTCGCCGCCGGACGGACCCTTCGCTACCTGGTGCAGATCGTCCCCGGAGCCGGAGGCCGCAAGGTTCGCGTCGGTCCGGTCGCCGTCGAGGCAGGGCATCCGGCGGTGCCACTGCGAGGGGCGGAGGCGCTGGTCGCCTTCACCACCGCCCGCTACCGGGACTATCCGCTCATCGTGCGCGGCGCCGGCGCCGGCGGGGACGTCACCGCCGCCGGCGTGCTGGCCGACGTGCTCCGCCTCACCCAGAACGTCCGGGGGCGGAGGTAGCCGCGAGCCCGGGCCGGCGCGGGCTGGCCCGGGGAGGTCCTGCGACTCGACAGGTGTAGTCGTGGGTGGGTTCCGTGCAAGGACGCGGCACCTGGGCGAGACTTGGGCCCGATTTCCGATGGCCCCCGACGACGAGTCTCCCGCCCCGAAGCCCGAACCGCAGCGCCTGGCGCTCCGGCGACTCTTCGAGGAGCGGCTGTCGCAGTATCCGGCGGACTCCCGGACCCGGCTGGCCGGCCAGCTGGGCGACCCGGAGCTGCAGGCGCTGTGCTTCGACCCGTTGCCGAACGTGGCCCGCGCGCTGGTGGAGAACCCGCGCTTCGGCCTGGTCCACGCGCGGCTCCTCGCCGCACATCATCCGCACCCGACCGGGCTCGGTGCGCTGACCAAGAAGGATTCGTTCCTCCGCGACGCCGAGGTGCAGCGGATGCTGCTCCGGAACGTGCAGACCCCGCCGGCGCTGCTCCAGCGCATCTTCCACCAGCGACGGCTCATCGATCTCTTCCAGCTCAGCATCGGCCGGGAGATGCCGGAGAAGAACAAGATCGCCAGCCGCGAGGCATTCCGGGCGAGGTGGAGCTCGGGGCTGTCCGAGGAGAAGGTGGACACGCTCTTCCGCACCGAGGGCCGGATCCTCGCCCAGCTGGTGGGACTCGCCATGGACCAGAAGAGCGCGGCCCTATTCTGCCACCGCACGGTGACCTCGCTGCTGCTGGTACAGAATCTGGCCCGCTGGGCGGGGACGCCGCCGTCGGTGCTCGCGCATCTGCTGAAGCAGGCCGTGGTGCGGAATCAGCCTCAGGTTCGGATGCTGCTGCTCCGCCACCCCAACCTTCCGTCGCACGCCCGCGCCCAGTCCGAGTGATGGCGACCGAGGTGAGAGGTCCGCCGCGCAGGTCGGTGCCCGTCGCGCGCGAGAGCCGCGGAGAAGGGCCGTTCCGCTGACTCAGTTCCGGAGAACGTCGAACACACGCTCGTCCGTCTCCGGATCCGGACGGATCTCGAACCGGGTCCGGCCGATCTCCCGGCCATCCTCGGTCTCGATCGCCACCCGCCAGTCGCCGCTCGACCAGTTCTGCTTGTAGGCGTAGCCGCCGAAGCCTTCCTCGCGGCCGCCCACGATGCGGAGGGGAATCGCGTCGCTCTCGTTCCACGCCCGGCGCCCCGGTTCCCACTTGGCCCAGCGGACGCGCACCTGATCGCGAAAGTTGTGCGGGGCGAAGATCCGGGTGAAGACGTAGACGCGGTCGCCGGGCCGGGCGAGGAAGACCCGCTCGTCTTGGCGCCAGACGTCGCGCCACCGCGCCCGGGGCAGCCGGCTGAGCTTGAACTCGAGCCCCTCCCGCTCCACCCCGTGCCAGATGCCCAGCGATCGCACCGAGAGCGGCACCGGCGGCACGAGACGGAACATGAAGAGCACCAGGAGCAGGACCTGGACCGCGATGGCGGGTGCCAGCGCTCGCTTCAGGGCAAGCCGGCGGTTCGTGCCCCACCGGGCCATCAGCCGCCCGAGCAGCACGATCGGCGCGAGCGACAGCGCGCTGGCCACGAAGAACATCCACGGCCGGAGGTGCCCGAGCAGCACCGGAAGGAGATACGCGAGATAGCTGGTGAGGGAGAACGAGTAGAGGCCGAACAGCACCACCGGCCCGAGGCGGTGGAAGCGCGGGTGCTCGTTGATCAGGAGGAGCAGCGAGATCAGCACCAGGAACAGCAAGGCCGTCACGCCGGAGCCGCTCTTCACGTAGAAGAGGATGTAGGCGTTGAGGAGCGTGCCGAGCATGAAGTGCATCGCGTGCTCGACATAGCGCCAGGGACGGCGGAGCCAGCCCGGGGGCTCGAGCTGCAGGAGCTCGAAGCGCAGCATCGCCCCCAGCAGGAGCCCGGTGACGACCAGGTACGCCGCCTGCTGCACCAGGACCGGCGTCTCGTCGATGCGGCCCACCATCACCGCGTCGAAGAGAAAGCCTCCGATGAAGAAGGCGATCGACTCCTCGCGTGCGTGACGGGCGCGAAAAACGCGGAGCCGCTCCCGCAAGCCGGTCGCCGCGGGCTCGGCAGCGACGACGGCGAGCTCAGGAGTAGCGGTCGTCGCGCCAGGGATGGGCGCTGTTGCTGTAGCCCCGGGTCTCCCAGAAGCCGGGCCGGTCATGGGTGAGGAACTCGATCCGCTTGATCCACTTGGAGCCCTTCCAGGCGTAGAGCTGGGGGGTGATCATGCGCACCGGTCCGCCGTGCTCGCGAGGGAGGGGCTTACCCTCCGCGGTGTGCACGAGGATCACGTCGTCCTTCAGCGCCTCCTCCAGGGGGAGATTGGTGGTGTACCCGTCGTACCCGTGCACCAGCACGTGCGTCGCCTCCGGGCGCGGGCGCGCCAGCGCGGCGACGGTGGCAAAGGCCACTCCCTTCCACTCCACGTCGAGCTTCGACCAGGTGGTGACGCAGTGGAAGTCGCTGACGTCGGTCACCTGAGGCAGGGCGAGCAAGTCCTTCCAGGTGAGCGTGAGCGGCTCCTCGACCGCTCCGTCCACCCGGAGCGTCCACCGGTCCAGCGAGATGTCGGGCTTGGTGCCCAGGTCGAGCACCGGCCACCCGGAGGTGACGTGCTGGCCGATGGGCACCACCGGCATTCCGTGGCGGTTGGGCGGGCCGCTCCCCAGCGGCTTGCCATCCGCGGCGGCCGGAGTGGCCTTCATCTTGTCGAAGAACCGGGCGCGGAGCTTCATCCGCGCCTCGACGATGCGGCGCTCGCTCTCGGTGCCGGGCCCGGCGACCGGTGACGTGTCGTCCGCGCCCACCGCTCAGGTCGCCCCGGGCTTCGCCTCGATGAGCGCCTTCAGCTCCCCGCGCTCCTCGAGCTCGCGGATGATGTCCGAGCCGCCCACGAACTTCCCGTGGATGAACACCTGCGGAATGGTGGGCCAGCGGGTGTACTCCTTGATGCCGTCGCGCACGTCCGGCTCGGACAGCACGTCGACGCCGTGGACTGGGCCATACGCCTGGAGGATCTGCACCGCGGCGGCGCTGAAGCCGCAGCGCGGGAAGAGCGGATTGCCCTTCATGTAGATGACGACGGGGTGTGACTGGATCTCCCGGTCGAACCGCGCCTTGAGGTCGGAATTCATTGGGTTCCTACATCCTGGTGGCCCCGAGCTTTTTCCACTGCTCGGGGGAATAGGTCCTTAACGCGAGGGCATGAAGCTCGCCCGAGTCCAGCAGATCCTCGACGGCTGCATTCACCGCGCCGTGCTGGTCCACCAGGCTCTTGCCCTCGAAGGTAGCCGAGACCACCCGGGCCTCGAAGTGGTCGCCGGTCCCGGTGAGGTCCCGGACGGTGACCTGCGCATCGGGAAGGGCGGATTTGATCCGCGACTCGAGCAGCGCGGGGTCAAGCATCAGTTCATCCCTCCTCCGGGCTGGAGCATCGCCGGGTCCACGCCGATCGAGCGCAGCGTGTCGTCCCACAGCGTCTGGGGCGACCCGCCGAGCACCGCGGCCGGCGCTGCCTCGGTGAAGAGCCACGCGCCCGCGGCGAGCTCCTTCTCCAGCTGGCCGGGACCCCAGCCGCTGTAGCCCAGATAGAAGCGCAGGTTGCCCTCGGAGTCGGCGAGGAGAGCCTCCAGGGCATCCACCGTCTCGGAGAGGAACAGCCCGTCGGAGATGGGCTGCTTCTCGTCCACGCCGGTGCGGTCGTGGAGGACGAACCCCCGCTGGGGCTCGACCGGTCCGCCGACGAAGATCTTCTGCGAGGCGAGCCGCGGGGCCACCGGCAGCGACTGTCCGTCCGCGACCTCGCGCAGGGTGAAGGGTCCGGGCCGGTTCAGGACCAGCCCGCGCGCTCCCTCCGGCCCATGCTGGAACACGAAGACCACCGTGCGCTGGAAGTTGGGATCTCCGAGCTGGGGCATGGCGATGAGGAATCCCGGAGCGAGCGTCTCCACGGCGCCGACCTTACCAACACCGGGGCCGCGCCTGCGCGTGTGGTAGGAGCCGCTCATGCGTGCGCTGACCATCACCCGGTACGGCCCGCCGGACGTTCTCGCGGTCCGGGAGTCTCGGGATCCGGTGCCCGGCCCTGGACAGGTGTGCATCCGCGTTGCCCGTGCAGGGCTGAACTTCGCCGACGTGAGCGCGCGGGTGGGCCTCTACCCCGACGCTCCGAAGCCGCCGATGGTGATGGGATACGAGGTCAGCGGCACCGTGGCCGCCCTGGGCGAGGGAGTGAGCAGCCCACCGGTCGGCACCCGGGTCCTGGCGATGACCCGCTTCGGCGGGCATGCGACGCACGCGCTGGCCGACGCGCGGTACGTGGTGCCCCTTCCGGAGGGCATGGACCTGGACCAGGCGGCGGCGCTGCCCGTGAACTGGCTGACAGCGCACCACATGCTCCACCGGGTGGCGAACCTCCGGCCGGGGATGACGCTCCTGGTCCACATGGCCGCAGGTGGGGTGGGTCTCGCGGCCATCGCCCTGGCCCGGACGGTGGGAGGCGTCACTCTCTTCGGGACGGCGTCGGCCTCCAAGCACCCCGTCCTTCGCCAGGCGGGAGTGGAACACCCGATCGATTACCGCACCCAGGACTACGTCTCGGAGGTGAAGCGGCTCACCGGCGGCCGGGGGGTGGACCTGGTGCTCGATGCCCTCGGGGGACCGGAGTGGGCGCGGAACAGCTCCGTGCTCGCCCCCGCGGGACAGCTGATCTGCTTCGGCTGGGCGAACGCCGCCCCGGGCGAGTCGCGAAACCTCCTGAAGGTGGCCACCGGGCTGGCGACGATGAAGCGCTGGAACGCGCTGGATCTCATGTCGAGGAACATCACCGTCTCCGGAGTGAACGTCGGTCACCTCTGGACCGAGGCGGAGATGATGCGTGCGACGCTGGACACGGTCCTGGCGCTCTGGCGGCAGGGGAAGGTGCGCTCCCACATCGACCGGGTGTTCCCGCTGGCGGAGGGAGCCGCCGCGCACCGGCGGATGCACGAGCGCAAGAACGTGGGGAAGATCCTCTTCGACTGCGCTTGAG